>SKUB01000167.1 GCA_007122315.1 Pseudomonadales bacterium
AGCGGAACGTGTCACCGATGCGATCGACGAACTGGTAGTGGGGCAGGCCAATGGTGAAGCCCACGTCGACCCGCCGCATCAGGTCGCCGGAATTGAACCAGGCATCGCCTTCCTCCAGGACGTTGCGGACGATCTTCTTCTCCGTGGCCTCCGGGTCCGTATAGCCTTCGAACACCGCATCCGGGTTGATGTGTCCGAGCAGGAGGCCGGCTTCGCCCTTGTCCACTTCGATACAGCGTCCGTTGGCGTCGCGGACGATCTCGTCCTTGTCGATGTCGTAGCGCACCAGCGCATGCTTCACCGTGGTGGTGCCGACGGTGCAGTCCTTGTTGAGCAGATTCGCGAACGCCACGTTGCCTTCGCTGGCGCCGTAGAACTCCGTGATGCGCTTGATGTCGAAGCGGCGCTTGAAGTCCATCCAGATGTCGGGCCGCAGGCCGTTGCCCATGGTGCGCTCGAGAGGATTGTCTTGGTCGTCCGGCGACTTCGGCGTGTTGAGCAGATAGCGGCAGAGCTCGCCGATGTAGATGAAGCAGTTGGTGTTGTGCTCGCGCACTTCCTTCAGGAAGTTGCTGGCGGAGAACCTGCGCCGCAGGAAGACGCTGGCCCCGGAGGAGAACGAAGCGCCCATGCCGATCATCAGACCGGTACCGTGGTACAGGGGCAGGCAGATGTAGAGCCGATCTTTCTCCGAGCACTTCAGCCCGGCCTTGTGGGCCAGGGCGCCGCTCATCATGTAGCGCCGGTTGGACAGTACGGCAGCTTTCGGCAGGCCGGTTGTGCCGGAGGTGAAGATGTAGAAGGCATTGTCGCCCAGCGTATTCTCTGCCGTTTCCGGAAGATTCGAGTCATCTTCGCCGGACGCCCGTTCCTCCAGATTGGACGCCCAGTTCAGGGCGCTCGAAGACTCGCCATCCGGGACCCACAGGTAGTCGGACTCTTCCTTCAGGTTCAGTTCGCTGCGCACCTCGTCAAGGGCGTCGGTGAGCTCCTCACCGACGATACACTTCGATGATTCCGTCACCGAGACGCAATGGGTGAGTGGCCGGCCGCGGAGGTTGGTATTGATGAGGCTGGCTGTCACGCCGATCTTGTTCAGCGCGATGATGGTGGCAACGAACTCGATGCGATTCTCCATGAACACGCTGGCGGTATCGCCGCGGGAGAGGCCGGACTTCAGCATGGCCCGCGCATAGCGGTTCGCCAAGGCGTTGAGTTCGCCCCAGGTGACTTTCTTGTCCTCGAACAGAAGTGCGGTGTGATCCGACACCCGGTCCACCGTCTGTTCGATCAACGCTGCCACACAGTCCTTTTCGTCCAGAGACCGCGGCTTCATACCTTTCTTCAGGGTCAGCAGCGTCGGTACCTGTGCCAGGGTCTTCGCAACGTCGACGATTCCCATGAATGTATCCTCCTCCGAGCCAGCCAGGACCATAGCCAGCCCTGAGGCGGGCATCAAGCCGATGGTGACAGTTTGCCGCCGTGCCGGGCCCTCGGAGGGGAGTGACTGGAGCCGTCACTCGCGGGAACAGGAGCTGGCGCCGCAGCTTGTGGCACACTTCGCTGCGATCCATTTCGTCACGACGCAGGTCAGGGGGTTGAGAAATGCCGCGATTGAGACAGGTGCCCAGGGCCGATGCAGATCCACAGGCCCTGACGATCTATGACGCCCTGTTCGGAGACCGGGATCCGGTGGCGTCACCGGGGACCGCGACGGGCACGCCTGGCAACTGGTGGACGGTGTTCGCGCTGGTACCGGATGCGTTCCAGCACACCACCGAGGGCTTCCGCTTCTATCGCAGCCGGCGCCGCAAGCTGGACCCGCGGCTGCGTGAACTCGGCCAGACCCGGGCCGGATTCGTGCGCGAGTCCCAGTTCGTGTTCTCCCAGCACTGCAAGGCCTGCCGCGACGTAGGGCTTTCCGAGGCGCAGATCGAAGCGATTCCCCACTGGTCCATCACCGATCTGTTCAGTCCCATCGAGCGGGCGGTGCTGGCCTATACGGACTGCCTCGTGCTGCAGGGCGGGCGGGTGCCGGAGGCCATCTTCGATGCACTGAAGGCAGAGCTGTCCGATGAGGCGATTCTCGAACTGACCTACGTCACCGCGACCTATGCCATGCATGCCACCATGTCGCGGGCGCTGCGGCTGGAGTATGACGACGTCGACGAGCGCGTGGTGGAAATCCCTGCCCCCGATGCCGCTTCGAGCGACGTCATGAACATGGTCGACCGCCCCGGCGACCCCGAGTCAAAGGAGGATTGAACGATGGGCTACCATCATCTGGCCCTGGCGGCGAAGGACATGAAGGCCATCCACGCGTTCTACGAGGGCGTGATGGGCTTCGAGCTGGTGAAGGTCGAAATCGGACCGTCGCCGGACGGCGGCTGGGCCAAGCACTACTTCTACCGCATGGACGACGACTCTACGTTCATCGCGTTCTGGGAGATGCACGACATGCCCGGTACCGAGAACTTCGAGAGCAACCTCTCCAAGGCGGCGGGCCTGCCGGATCACATCAATCACATCTCCTTCGACGTGAACGACCGTGCGGATCTGGAGCGCCGGCGGCAGCAGTGGCTGGACGCAGGCAAGCAGGTGATGGAGATCGACCACAACTGGTGTCACTCCATCTATACCAAGGATCCCAACGACAACCTGGTGGAATTCTGCCTGACCACAGGAAGCTTCTCAGCCGAGGACCGGGAACGGGCCCTAGCGGCGCTGGACGAGGAGAAACCCCAATTCTCCAAGCCGCCAGCCAAGGTGGAGTTCCACAAGCCGGGTGTGCCCGCCTGAGGCGGGCCCCTCCCGGCAGGAGAGGCGCCGACTCAGGCGGTCGTCAGGACAGTTTCGCCGGGCCGTAAAGCTCGGTGAATTGCTCCTTGCGCGGACCGGCGTATCCGAACAGGTAGGCGCCCACCTTGCGGATCTGGATCTCTTCCGAGCCCTCGGTGATGCGATAGCGGCGGTGGTGCCGGTAGATGTGCTCGAAGGGCTTGTGGCGGGAGTAGCCCAGCCCGCCATGGACCTGCATGGCCCGATCGGCTGCGTCACAGCAGAGCCGGTTGCCGATGTAGTTGCACATGGAGACCCGGTCCGAGATCTCGCGCTCCACCTGCTTGTGGGGCATCTCGTCCATCGCGACCGCGGTTTCCCGGATCAGCAGACGCAGCATCTGGGCCTGGGTGTGCAGTTCCACCAGCGGGAACTGGATCGCCTGGTTGTTCGACAACGGTTTCCCGAACGGTTTGCGCTGGCGGGCGTAGGCGACGCTCTCGTTGATGCAGAACACCGCGGCGCCCAGGGACGAGGCTGCCTGGCGGATGCGGTTCTGGTGCACGAAGCTCTGGCCGATGGCCAGGCCATGACCGATCTCGCCCCAGTAGCTGTCTTCCGGAATCCAGACGTCGGTGAGCGAGACCCGCGGATGGTCCGTCGGCATGTTGAACGTCCACAGGTACTCTTCGATCTTCACGCCGGGGGCATCGGCCGGCACGATGAAGCAGGTGATGCCGCGGGCATCGCCGTCCTTACCGCTGGTACGGGCGAAGGTCATGATGTAGTTGGCGTGATGCATCCCGCTGGTCCACATCTTCTCGCCCTGGATCAGCCAGCCTTTCTTGCCGTCCCGTTCCTGGGGCGTACCGGTGGTCTCCATGAACGTGGCATCGGAGCCGTGGTTCGGCTCGGTGAGGCCGAACGCGGTGCGCAGACGCCCGTTCTGGATGTCGTCGCCGTAGCGCTTGAACTGCTCCGGCGTGGCAAATTCCTTGAACATGACGATGAAGGGATTGTTGCCGACGATGGAATGCTCGGTCTGCAGATCGTTGAACAGGCCGAGACCCTTGGCCGCGAGGTGCTCGCGGATCACCGCCATCCACAGATTCGAGCCGCCCTGGCCGCCGTACTCCTTCGGCCAGGCGAAGCGCAGGTGCCCGGCCTTGTCGGCCTTCTGCCGGGCTTCGCTGAGCAGGGCCTCCCATTCCGGGCGTGGCAGCCCGTTGTTGTCCCAGTCGGTGCGCGCGTGTTCGCGCCGGTGGTCGAAGAAGCGGTTGTTGTCGTCACGGTCCTGGAGAGGCTGGATTTCCTCTTCGATGAAACGGTCCAGTTCATCCAGGTAGTCCTTAAGGTCCTGCGGGATGTTGAAGTCCATTAGGTGTTCCTCGTGGCCAGTTAAAATCTTCCGCAGAGTTCATGGCTCGCCGAACGTTCTGTTTGGGCTCGGTTCGTGCAAGCGCGGGTCGCTGGCGCCCGCGCCGGATGCCTCTCGGGTGACACACTGTGCGTCAAGGCCGACCGCGCTGTCATCTGCACGCGACCGCTCAGCTTTCGACCAGCTTCAGGAAGCGCAGGATCGCGTCGTTCACTGCGTCCGGTGCTTCCTGCTGCGTCCAGTGGCCGATGCCGGGAATCAGTTCGTTGATCAGCAGGTTCGGCACCCGCTCCGGCAGTTTCTGCAGTGCCTCGGCCGCCATCATGATGACGCCGTCCTTTTCGCCTGCCACGAACATGGCCGGCTGCTGGATCTTCTCCGGCGCCCCTTTGGTGAGTTCCCAGGTGAGGTTGTGGTTGCGGTAGTAGTTGAGCGGGCCACGCATGCCGCTGCGGGTGAACTCGGCGACGTAGTAGGCAAGATCCTGCTGCGACAACCAGTCGGGAAGCCGCTTCGGGTCGGGCAGGTCGGAGAGCAGGTCGGCGTCGGCGGACTTCGGCTGCATACCACCGAGGTCGGCGTCGCCGCTGGCCACGTAGAGAAATTTCCGCAGGGTCGTGGTCAGGTCCTGCTCGAACTCTGCTTCGGCAACGCCCGGCTGCTGGAAGTAGAGCTGGTAGAAGAACATGTCCTTGAACATCTTCTTCATGGTATCCAGCGGCGGCTGCTCGGGACGCGGTGAGTACGGGACCGAGAGCGCGCCCACGGCGGTGACGCTGTCCGGGTGGTGCAGCGCGGTGCTCCAGGCAGTCGGCGCGCCCCAGTCGTGGCCGATGACCACTGCGGTCTCGTAGCCGAGAGCGGGAATCAGGCCGATGATGTCGTTGACCACCTCCACCTGGTTATAGGCCGCGATGTCCTGCGGTCGATCGCTCTTGCCGTAACCGCGCATGTCCGGCGCGACCGCCCGGTAGCCCGCTGCGGCGATCGGGGCGAGCTGATGCCGCCAGGAGTACCAGGATTCCGGGAACCCGTGCAGCAACAGCACCAGGGGCCCCTCCCCCTGCTCTGCGACGTTCAGATGAATGCCGTTGGTGGCGACGCGTTGTTCGCTTCTTGCGTTCCTGGCCATGCGTGGGCCCCCTGTTTCTCACCAGGCTCTGGCGGGCAGTCGGTGCTGAACGAACCGAGACTGCGCACCATTCTGGCCAATGGGCCGCAGCATCGCAATAAAATTAAAACGCGTTCAAATTTTATTCCGGCCTCGGCATGACGCCCATCGCCCTTGCCGTTGCCGCGGTCTCTGCCAGCGGCCGGGACTGCTGCGTCGACCCGGCGGGCATCGGCCGTCATTGAAACGTGTTCTAAAAAGTTGGAGGTACGGAAAGCGTCGGGGTACCCTCGGGTCAGCTTGAGGGTGGAGAGGGCCGGTCACACTGAACGTCGCCAGGCCGAAGGGCGGCGCCAACGGCGCGATTCCACCTCGGTGTGCTGCGGTCGGACCGACTGCGGCAGCCATCTGCTCGAGGTGGAGTCAGCGGAATGAGTGCGCATATGCGGCAACTGACGTTTGGACCGATGGTGGCGTTCGGCGTCGGCCAAGTTGCGGAGGGCATCAAGAACGCCGCGTTCAACACCTTTCTGCTGTTCTACTACCAGCAGGTCGTGGGCGTCTCCGGCACCCTCACCGGCCTCGCACTGGCGATCGCCCTGTGTTTCGACGCGGTCACCGATCCTCTCGCGGGCGCGCTGTCCGACCGCACCCGCAGCCGCTGGGGACGCCGGCATCCCTTCATCCTTGCTGCCGCGCTGCCGTTGGCCATTGCCTTCTATCTGCTGTTCAACCCGCCGGAAGGACTGTCGCAGTTCAGTGCCTTTCTCTGGCTGACGGGATTCGCGGTGCTGGTGCGTGGGGCGCTCACGTTCTACTACGTTCCGCATCTTGCCCTGGGGGCGGAGATGGCCCGGGACTACCATCAGCGCTCCACCCTGTTTGCGTTCAGCACCTTGTTCGGCCTGCTGGGCGGGGCGTTCGCCGGCTTCTTCGCCTACCGGCTGTTCTTTCCCACCACGCCCGAGTACAGCCCCGGCCTGCTGAATCCGGACGGCTATTCCGGGTTCGGTCTCGCCTTCGGCATCGCCATGGCGCTGGCCATCGTGGCCTGCTTTCTCGGCACGTTCCGGGAGATCCCGCACCTGCGTAAACCGATGCAGCTGCAGAGTTTTCGCCTTGCCGGCATGATCAGCGATCTCATGGGGGCGTTCCGCAACAAGTCGTTCCGGGCGCTGTTCTTCGGCATGCTGTTCTCCACCCTGGTGATCTCCATCGAGGGCGTGTTCAGCCCCTATATGGGGGTGCACTTCTGGGGCTTCACCACTGAAATGCTGTCACTGCTACCGCTGGTGGCACTGGTGGCACTGCTGCTCTCTGTGCCATTGACCCCGCTGGCGACACGCGTGCTCGACAAGAAGTGGGCAGTGATACTTCCGGCCTTCATCGTCATCCTCAACGTCAATCTGCTGATCGTCCTGCGGCTGCTGGACGTGCCCTGGTTCCCTGACAATGACTCGCCCTGGATTCTGCGCTTCGTCCTCATCTCGACCTTCGTCACCACGCTGTTGGCGCCAGTGGTGTTCACCAGCATCAATTCCATGTTCGGCGACATTGCTGACGAGCACGAACTCGAGACCGGAGAGCGCCGCGAAGGTGTGATCTACGCCGCGCGCTCGTTCGCGTTGAAGACCACCGGCGCCAGCGGCGTATTCATCGGCGGACTGCTGCTGGACTTCATTGCCTTTCCACGGGGCGCTGCGGCGGGCAGCGTGCCTGACGACATCATCTGGAGCCTCGGTTTCGTTCAGGGTCCGGCCACTTCGGTGTTCACCCTGATCGGCCTGTTGCTGTACATGGGGTACAAACTCGACCGCACCCGCCACGCGGAGATCATGGCGGAGCTCGAACGCCGCCGGGAGGCGGCCGAAGCAGCGGAATCTGGTTCGGGACCATTGGGAGAGACGTCATGATCACGCTACCGCACCACGTGGAGTTCCTCTCCGACGCGTGGACGGAGCAGGCGCGCCGTTTCCTCGAGCGCGAGGCCACGCGGCACACACTTCCTGCGTTCAGCATGTCGCCCCGCCTGGATCGTGCCCGGCTCGCATCGTATGCGGTGCTGGCCGAAGCCGATTCAGCCGCCCGGGATGCGCGGCAGCAGGAAGACCTCTGCGTTCTCGGGAATGGGCACGTCGCGGTCATCGCGGTAGATCTCGCCGTTGATGGCGACCGCGATGCCCGCGTCGAGCTCCTGTTCGAGCGCCGGGAAGCGGTCCGCGAGCCTGGTGAGCAGCTCGCGGATCGTCGAGGCCGTGACCTCGACGGACTCCGCACCGTCGAGCGCATTCTTGACGCTGCCGTTGGCTCGTACCGTCAGCATGCGTCCCTCCTCACGCCACCTTGGCCTGACCGTCCTCACGCAGCGCCTTGAGGATGCGCGGTGGCGACATGGGCACGTGGTGCATGCGCACGCCGACGGCATTGGACAGTGCATTGCCGATGGCCGCCAGCGGTGGAACGATCGACGTCTCGCCGACGCCGCGCACGCCGTAGGGATGGCCCGGGTTCGGGATCTCGAGGATCATCGTGTCGATGAAGGGCAGGTCGGAGCAGACCGGCATCCGGTAGTCGAGGAAGCCGGCATTCTGCAGCCTGCCGTCCTCGCCGTAGATGTATTCCTCGTTGAGTGCCCAACCGATGCCCTGGGCTGCGCCGCCCTGAAACTGACCCTCGA
>SKUB01000363.1 GCA_007122315.1 Pseudomonadales bacterium
CGCGAGATGACTTCCCGTTCCAGCATGGGCGTGGCCCGTTGCCAATCCGCAGCCGCACGCTCGTACTCGGACTCGGCGGCACGCAGCGCCGCTTCCGCTGCGTTGAGTTCCGAGCGGCGGGTATCGAGACGGCTTGCCGTGCGGGCGTCGACCATGGCCCGGCGTTCCCGAAGGCTGTCGGCGTGGGCCTTCAGGCGTTCGATCTGGGCCTCCCGTTCAGCCAGGAGCAACCGCGCTTCACGGTCGTCGATGGCGAACAGCAGGTCCCCTGCTTCGACTCGATCACCTTCTTCGACCGCCAGCACCTCGATCCAGCCGTTGGCACGGCTCGAAACCGCCACCATGGTGGCGGCAATGCGGGCGTCGACGACGTGAACGTAGGCGATCCGATGCAGAACCCACCAGGTCAGACCGATTATGGTGACCAGCGCAAGGACAACCGCAATGATGTTGGTGGTCCGGCGCGATGTGGAGGCCGGTGCGGCGTTTGCGGGGGAATCGTTTCTTTGGGTACCGGCGCTGGTCATGGTGCCCCCGACTGCATCGTATGCTGCTCGAGACTGCGGGCATTGCCGAGCACCGTCTCGAGTACCCGGAAGCACACTTCGAGGTCCGCGTCGGACACCCCGGTGAGCAGGTCGCCTCGAATGTCGGCGGCAGCCTCGGTGAAGGCCTCGAGGTCGCGGCACGCAGCGTCCGTCAGGTGTACGGATTTGGCCCTTCGATCGTGCGGGTGAGGGCGGCGCTCGATGAGATCGAGCCGTTCCAGCTGATCCAGCGTGCGGACCAGGGTAGGGGCCTCGATACCCATGTAGTGCGCCAGTTCCCTCTGCTGCATCCCTTCACCTCCGCGCTGCAGATAGATGAGGGTCACCCAACGAGCGTAGCTGATGCCCTGGGGCGCGAGGCGCTGGTCCAGGTGGCTGCGCCAGCTTCGTGCCAGGCGTGAGAGCACGAAACCGAAGCGTTCACGGATGCTGCCATTTTGCATGACCATGCTAATAGTTAGCACGCTAATCAAGCAGCTGGCAAGAGAGTCGGTTACCGCCCCCTGCGGAGCCGGTCAGGACGTGCTTTCGAGGCTATCGACCATGCGCCGCAGTTCGGAGATGAAGCGGTTCTTGTCCTCGGGATTGAGGAAGGCGCCCACTTCGATCTCGCGGCCGTGGGAACGAACCGCGATGCGGGTGGGGTACCAGGGATGCCGGGGTCTGCGGACGAAGATACGTGCAAACAGACGCTTGAAGACGTGGCGACTCTCCGGACGGTTACTGCCACGCTCGATGAGAAGTTCGTCCTCGGAAAATGTGAGGACTTCCTGACGATGTGTCCGCCGCGCACATACGTACAGCGCCAATCCCACCAGTGAGACCTCGATGAGCCCAAACGGCAGAATCAACCACAGCCCCTGGAGCAGGAACACGGTTCCGATCAACACGGCGACAACGGTGAGAACGGCGAGAAACATCAGATTTGCGCGCCATGACCAGGAACGGTTGGGGCGCAGGATGATCTGGCCGGTTCGGGATCGTGGATCGAAGTGCGCGGTCACCATACTGCATGTCCCTGTGACGCCCACGGCGGAGTCTACCGAGTTCCGGCGTTCAGGGCAGCAGCACCTTGCGTGCCAGTCCGCGCAGAAACGGGTCCGCGAATACCAGATCGTTGGGGTCCCGCCCCGGCGGCAGCCAGCGCAGGCGTCGGAACCGCCCCGACGCACCTGCGTCACCTTCGCCCTGACTGGTGCAGCGGTGAAACAGGGCCAGGGTCGCTCCCTCCGGCGCCAGGCCGCCGTCCAACGTCGCGGTGGCGATCGGTGGTTCGAGCGATGTGAGTTCGAGTGCCAGATCGGCCCTGAGCATGTCCCGGATCACCTGCTCGATCTGCTGGCCGACGACCAGGAAGGTGCCGGGAAATACCCAGCGACCGTGGTCGTCCACGACCAGGAGTCGGCCTGTAGCATCCGTGACCAGCGCAGCCAGATGAATCTGGAAGTAGTCGATGCCCACTTCGAGGGTGGTGCGGCGTTGGCGGAAACTGTTGAACAGGTAGGCTTGGGTCCGGTTGGCGAAACGCGTTCCGAGACCGTCCTCGGCGATCCGGGCCACCTCGATTTCCACGGTGGGACAATGGTCGTGACCAAGGATGGCAGGCGCGATGGGCGTGACCCGCAGCCGGGCGCCTGGGACCAGGTCATGCCCGGGAAACTCCAGAAACAAGCCGTCCGGGGAGAGATCCCGGACGCGGCAGCGGCGATGTCCCATGCTCGGATGTTCGAGTTCCACTTCCAGCGGAATCTCGACCCGGGCGTGTTCGCGCCTGTCGGCCGGCGGCGTGGGATTCGTTTGACGCACGTCAACGGCTCCACAAGCCCAATGTGTTTCCATATCCTTGAGTCTAGTGCATTTTCTCGTGTTACGCCCGCGTGAACAGCGGGTGGACCCGTCCCGTCAAGGAGTCGCAGTATGGCAGGTCCCTATGAACTCGCGCGCAGGCATCTCGAGTCTGCGATCGCCGCCGCGAAGGCAGAGAACATCGACCCCGAGCGCTTCAGTAAGGCGCTGCTGAGCGAGCTGCTGCAGCAACTCCGTCAGCACCGCAGCGCCGCGGACATACGCAGCGAGGTTGCATTCGAACTGGAGCATCTCGAAGGCGACCAGGACATCCCTTTCATGCGCCCGTGAAGCCCGGCCAGCGGCTTTGGGGCGCGGCGCGAACGCGCTCAGGTTGAATTTGCCGCCGTGAGCCGCATTTAGTGAAGCATATGAGCCTCCCCACCAGATCTCGAAACTGCTGAGCGACAGGTGCCGGGCGGCGGGCGCAAACGGATTCAGAGGATCGAGGTATGAACCCAGAACGATTCACCAGCCGGCTTTCCGAAGCCCTGGCGGCAGCCCAGTCCCTTGCGGTGGGCCGGGACCACACTCAGCTGGAAACGACCCATCTGCTGGTCGCGTTGCTGGAGCAGCAGGGCGGCAGCGTAATGCCGTTGCTGAAGCGTGTCGGCGTCGACGTCGCAGGTTTGCGCCAGGATCTCGACGCCGCGTTGCAACAGCTCGCGACTCTGAAGACACCAACCGGCTCGATATCCGGCTCGGCCGAACTCGGTCGCATCCTGAATCTGGCGGATCGACACGCCCAGAAGCGGGGTGACAGCTACATTTCCAGTGAACTGGTCCTGCTTGCCGCGAGTGAGGATCCCGGGGCGCTCGGCCGCATGCTGAAAGGGCGCGGCCTCGACCCGGCGAAACTTGCTGCAGCCATCGATGAAGTTCGGGGCGGCGAGCAGGTGTCGGACCCCAACGCCGAGGAACATCGGCAGGCGCTGGATCGTTTCACAGTGGATCTGACCGAGCGCGCGGAGCGGGGCAAGCTCGACCCGGTGATCGGTCGTGATGACGAGATCCGCCGCACGGTTCAAGTGCTGCAGCGGCGCACCAAGAACAACCCCGTGCTCATCGGTGAGCCGGGCGTCGGCAAGACCGCCATTGTGGAAGGTCTGGCGCAGCGCATCGTCGACGGCGAGGTGCCGGAAGGGTTGCGCAACAAGCGGATTCTTTCGTTGGACATGGGTGCGCTGATCGCCGGTGCGAAGTATAGGGGCGAGTTCGAGGAGCGCCTGAAGTCGGTTCTGAACGAACTCTCCAAGCAGGAAGGCAGCGTCATTCTGTTCATCGACGAGATTCACACCGTCGTCGGCGCAGGCAAGGCGGAAGGCTCCATGGATGCCGGCAACATGCTGAAGCCGGCACTGGCGCGCGGTGAGCTGCATTGCGTCGGGGCCACCACGCTGAACGAATACCGCCAGCACATCGAGAAGGATGCGGCACTCGAGCGTCGCTTCCAGAAAGTGCTCGTGGACGAGCCCAGCGTCGAGGACACGGTGGCAATCCTCCGTGGTCTCAAGGAGCGCTACGAGATCCACCATGGCGTCACCATCGGCGATCCGGCCATCGTGGCGGCGGCGAAGCTGTCCCACCGCTACATCACGGATCGGCAACTGCCGGACAAGGCCATCGATCTGATCGATGAGGCAGGCAGCCGCATCCGCATGGAGATGGATTCCAAGCCGGAAGAGATGGATCGTCTCGAGCGTCGCCTGATCCAGTTCAAGATCGAGCGGGAGGCGCTGAAGAAAGAGACCGACGACGCATCCCGTAAGCGGCTCGACGATCTCCAGGACAACATCGGGAAGCTGGAGAAGGAATACGCTGATCTCGAGGAGATCTGGAGCGCGGAGAAAGCCACGCTGCAGGGGGCACAGCACGTCAAGGAGGAGCTCGATCAGGTCCGGGTGGAACTCGAAGCTGCGCGTCGCGCGAGCGATCTCACGCGCATGTCGGAGCTGCAGTACGGCAGGATCCCCGAACTGGAGAAACAACTTGCCGCCGCCGAAGAGTCCGAAGGCGGAGAGATGCAGCTGTTGCGCAACCGGGTCACCGAAGAAGAGGTGGCTGAAGTCGTCTCCAAGTGGACTGGCATCCCGGTTTCGAAGCTGCTCGAAGGCGAGCGGGAGAAGCTCCTCAAGCTCGAGGAGCAGCTCCACGAGCGGGTCATCGGTCAGCACGAAGCGGTGACGGCCGTGTCCAATGCGGTGCGTCGCTCCCGGGCGGGATTGTCGGACCCGAATCGGCCGAACGGTTCCTTCCTGTTCCTCGGGCCCACGGGTGTGGGCAAGACCGAGTTGTGCAAGGCACTGGCCGAAGTGCTGTTCGACAGTGATCAGGCCATGGTGCGCATCGACATGTCCGAGTTCATGGAGCGCCATTCGGTGGCGCGCCTGATCGGCGCCCCTCCGGGTTACGTCGGCTACGAAGAGGGCGGCTATCTCACGGAAGCCGTGCGCCGCCGGCCGTACTCGCTCATTCTACTAGACGAGATCGAGAAGGCGCATGCGGACGTGTTCAACGTGCTGCTGCAGGTGCTCGACGATGGCCGCCTGACGGATGGTCATGGGCGCACGGTGGACTTCCGTAATACGGTCCTGGTAATGACGTCCAACCTCGGTTCGGACGTGATCCAGAGCATGGCTGGCGAAGAGAACTACGACGCCATGAAGCGTGCCGTGATGGGCATCGTCGCCCAGCATTTCCGGCCCGAGTTTCTCAATCGCGTTGACGACTCGGTGGTCTTCCATCCGTTGAGCCCGGCAGACATCCGCAAGATCAGCGGTATCCAGCTCGAAGGCCTGAAGCGGCGCCTGACCGAGCGCGATCTCGGATTGGAAATCTCCGACGCGGCGCTCGATCAGCTCGCGGAGGCCGGCTTCGACCCGGTTTACGGTGCCCGGCCCCTGAAGCGGGCCATCCAGCGTCTGGTGGAGAACCCGCTTGCGGAAGCGCTGCTCCGGGGTCAGTTCCTGCCGGGTTCGGTGGTGCGCATCGATGTTGCGGAGGAGGGCGAGGGGCTGCACTTCACTACCAGCGAGAACAGTCACGCCGCTTGAGCCGGGAGCGCATACAGTTGTCTGACACGCTGCTCTTCAGGGACGTGGCCGGGCGTGTGCGGGCATCGTGAGCGATGATCGCAGGGCTGGACACGCGTACAGTATTGGAGTACTGTACGCGTAACCAGCTTTCGAGAAGGATGCTCGCGATGCGCACGCCCGATCTCTTCGCTGACAGCAGACATCGTTCGGAGACTCCGGCCGAACGCCATTCCCGGCTTGCCCTGCGTGCGGCCCGGCGCCTGAAGCGGGCGCAACAGCGCGAACGGGCGGCTCGCCTCGTCTGCCACCATCTGCGCTGCATGCTCGAGCAGGATCAACCGCGGCGCACAGTGGCATCGGCGCGGGTCGCCTGATCCGACGCATGCATGGGTAACGGACGCTTCCGCTGAAGCGTCCGTTACGGGGACCACCACACACGTACGCTGTCCAGCCAGGCCTCGTGGCGGGCTGCCTCCACCAGCCTGCGCTGCAGGCCCAGCATGTCCGGCGGCGGTTCCTTGCTGCGCAGGTAGAGGTCCACGCGAATGCCGTTGGACCCGTAGTGCAGGGCCAGTCGGGGCGAGGGATTAGGAAGCAGGTCCTGCCAACATGTGAGGAGGGTTGCCTCGGCGACATGTGGCGCAGGGTAGCTCCGGGATGTGGCCTCGAATGCCGAATCCACATGGACCTGCACTGCGCGGACGCCCGGAAAGTGCTTCCGGAGGTCCTGTTGTACCTGCCAGGCAAGCTGATGGCCTTCCGAAACGGTTCTGTCCGGTTGCACCAGAATGTCGAGATCCAGCAGGATTTCGTTGCCCATGCGGCGGCTCTTCAATTGCTGCACATCGAGAACGCCGGGGATGCTGCACGCAACGAGCCGCATCGCGGCCACTTCCTCCGCAGGCAACCCACTGTCGACCAGTTCCCGCGCGGCCTGCGCCAGCAGGCCCCAGCCGATCCACGCGATCATGCCAGCGACGACGAGTGCAGCGATCAGATCCATCCAGGGCCAGCCAGCCATGGCGCCGCCAACGCCGACGAGAACAGCCACTGACGACAGCGCATCGCTGCGGCTGTGCCACGCGTTGGCCAGCAGCAGGTTGGAGCCAATGCTTTGGGCCACCCGGGCAGTGCGGCGGTAGATCCACTCCTTCGCCAGAATCGACACAGCCGCCATGACCAGCGCCGCAATGCCTGGAACACTGCTGTGCTCGGATACGAGTCGGGTAAGACTGTCCTGGGCGAGCCCCCCGGCCACCAGCAGCAGCACGGCGCCGAGGCCCAGCGTTGCCAGGGTTTCGAACCGGGCGTGACCGTAGGGGTGGCCGCGATCGGGTGCAGCCGCTGCCATGTGGGCGGCGATCAGCACCCCGATGTCCGTCGCCAGATCGCTCAGCGAATGGATGCCATCGGCAATCAATGCCTGAGAGTTGGCCAGGTACCCTACTGTCAGCTTGCCGATGCCGAGCGAGCCGTCCACTGCCGCGCCGATGAGCGTGATTCGGCGGCTGGCCTGCTGCCGTCCTGTGTCGCCGGGGTTGGCAACAGCCTGTTGGGGATCGGAGGGTGTGTTCTGCATCGAGAGGGCCACATCTGATCCACGTTCGCCAAGCGCCACGATTCCAGCTTACAGTCGAACCGTCTTCCCTCGGCGCGTCTCGAACCTGCACGTCTCGCTTGGTCTGGCGTGCCCCGTCTTGCCGCGAGGCGCACCGTATGATGTCCGATCATCATAATGTACAGGGCCTTGACCGCACGCATGCGTCTTGGGGCTTCGCTGGCGTGGCGCGTTGCTTCTGCCAGCTGCGGCTCCGACGATGTACAGGACAGAGGCTGCGAGCGGAGATGCGTGGAAGATCACTGCGCCCAGCGATGAGCACGTAGGGGGGACCGTTTCCTTTGCTGCTCCGATTGCGGCCTGCTCTGCAGATCGGCACTTCCCTAACGTCAGTGGTCTTCGAAAAGCTTGTGGTAGTAGGACAGCGCGAGCAGATAAACGCTGTAGATGATCAGCCCGACAGCGGTGATGGCCAACACCCATGTGCCGTAGGGCTGCTCTCCCAGAGCATTGAGTGCATCAGACAGGCCACCTGCTTCGTCCGGGTCGTAGGCGACCGAAGCCCGATACAGCAGAAGTGCCACCATGCAATAGACGATGCCCCATGCGGCGACTCCGATCCGGCCAAGCCACCGGAGTACCTGCAATTCCAGCTTGCTCACTTTGGAGCTGAAGCTGGATTCGAAGCCGGCAGTCCACGCAGAGTAGAACTGGTATAGCCCACCTGCGAATACAGCAACTGCAAGACACATGACGAGCCAGGATCCGAAAGGTAACTCCATGACTCGGGCAATCCACACCTGGGTGGTTTCATCGCCATCCTCTGTTCCTGCGCCCTGGAGAATCTGCCATGCGGTGTAGGCCATGAAGATGTAAATCCAGCCCGTCAAAAAATCGCTGATCCTTGCCGCGACGACTTGAGTCGCGTTGCCTCTGTTTTCCGGATCCGTGATCCCCTGCAGCATTTTCCAGATCGCGTGAGCAATCAGTCCGGCGATGGTGACGATCAGCGCGATCGAGCCAAACGGCTGCTTGATCAGCTCACTGAAAGCGTCGGTAGCGTCAGACGTCTCAACCCCGATGCCCATGGTCGCCCGGAGCGTCAGCAGGCCGACCACGAGATAGACCAGACCTTTTGCAACAAAGCCTGCTCTGGCAACGGTGGAGATAGCCTTGTTCTTGCTGGAAATCATCGGCAGAGACACGAAGCAACAGGGTGGACTTCTGCACCCTCGCGAGTGGATCGGGGAGGTAGGGTCTCCGCTGGCCAGGTAGCTGCCTCCGGCGGAAACAACCCTCGACCATGGGAGCGAATCCGACCCATGAGGCACCTAAGATACCGTTCGCGCTACCGATCCTGTATGTACGCAAGCGCACAGATGGGAGATTTACCAACGACAGGCGGGACCGGGTTGCGGGGGCGATCGCATTGCAGCGCTGCCATGAAGAATGCCCCTGGACGGGGTTCTCTGCAGCTGATCCAGATCAATTCATGATGGGGGCTGGGGACCTAGACTATGAAGGTCATTCTCCAAGGGTCGGCATGGCATGCCCGAAATCCTTTCAGCGCGCCGCAGGGAGGCGCTGAGACTCGATCTCGAAGATCAGCAGAAGGCGCTGATCGAGGAGGTTTATCGCCTCAGCCGCGGCTTGATCGCAGGCGGCAGTGTGCCGGCACGGTTCGAATCCGAGCTGCTCGAGGGGGAGGTGCCGACCCGTCCGCAGGGCAGCAAGGCCGCAGAACGCCTCGATGCGGAAGTGCGCAGGTTGCGCGAGATCAGCCAGGCGTTGGCCCGGGTCGACCGTGCGAATTTTGGGTACTGCGAACGTTGCGAGGAGCTGATGCCATTTGCGGATCTGGCCGCCGATGCGACGCGCCGCTGCTGCGGTGGCGGTTGTGGCCGGGTGTCGGATCAGACCTCGACTTGAGTGCCGGCAATACCGCCGAGCGCATCCAGCTTGAGGATATGCACGTCCTTGCCGTGCACCTCGATGATGCCCTGCGCCTGCAGGCGCGTGAACACTCGACTCACGGTCTCCACCACCAGGCCAAGGAAGTTGCCGATGTCGCCGCGGGACATGGGCAGACGAAAACGCGTTGGTGACAGATTGCGACGCCGGAAACGGGCAGAGAGGCTGAGCAGCAGCGCAGCAATACGCTCCTCCGCTGAGCGTTTACTCAGCAGGACCAGCAGCTGTTCGTCTGCACCGATCTCCCGGCCTAGAAGCCGAAACATGTGATGCTGCAGGCTGGGAATCTCCAGTGCCAGACCTTCCATACGCTCGAAGGGAACCTCGCAGACCGAAGAGGTTTCCAGCGCCACGGCTGTATTGGGATGCACATGGCCGTCGAGCCCCCCGAGCCCGAACATCTCGCCGGGCAGATGAAACCCCATGATCTGTTCGTCGCCGTCCGGAGTGAGCCGATAGGTCTTCAGCGCGCCACTGCGGACGGCGAAGATGGACTCGAAGTGGTCACCGCTGCGGAAGACGTGATCCCCACGCTGCAGCGGACGGCCGCGCTGGATGATGTCTTCCAGACGGTGCAGTTCTGCGTCGCTGACTGCCATGGGCAGGCATATGGGATTGAGTGCGCAGTCGTCGCACTGCGGTTGCTGGGCGCTGGTGCTGTGGCCGGCGGGGCAGATCCTGGACATGGCTTTCAGTTCCCGGGGGAATTCGGGCAGACGGGCGCGATTCTAACCGTCATTCAGCCCCATTCCCATGTGCCGTGGTAGGCGCAGAAGCACGCCTGGCAGAAAGCGGGATGTTTGTGGTGGTGAGAATGCGAAGGACACGCAGCCGGCGTGGCTGCCTGTGCCGCCAAAGCTCCGCCTCGTTGAACTTGGCCGGCGGACTTCCCTGCGGCATCATCCATGCGGTGCTCGCAGGCAGATGCGGCGCCGGCAGTGAACACAGGCGAAATTCGAGAGCAGCATGCAGGACGTCTACCGGGAAACGCGCTTCCGCCAGGACCAGGCGCCGGAGGGCTGGCCGGAGCGCTTCGTCATCATCACCGCGTGGCCTCCCATGGGCGCGAGCTGGTCCGAAGCGCGGATTGCCGCCGCAGAGGCGCACCTCAGCGGCAGTCTGGCGGACATGGACTGCTGGATGCACCGGCTGACCGGTTACTCCCCCAAGACCGGCCATGCCGAGCCCGGCTGGGCAGTGGACATCGGTCCTACTCATGGCGTCGAGGTGGGCCGGCAGTTCCTTCAGGACGCGATCTTTCTCGTGGAGGACGACCTGCTCTGGGTGGTGGACTGCGACGATGAGGCTGCCATGACCTGCATCGGCCGTTTCCGTGAGCGCCTCGATACGGTGGCCGATACCGATCCATGACAGGTCCGGGCGTCGTGCCTGCCGACGTGCTGCCACTCACGTACAATGACCCCAGACGCGGGCTCCTGTACGGAGTTGCCATGAGCGATGCCGGAGTATCCAACCCTGACCCGCTGAGCCGTCACTACCTCCCACGTGACATCTCCGATCGGGTGGCTTTCAGGCTGACCAAGTTTCTGCGCTTGCTCGCCGACACCTTCTTCGCGAAGCGTTACGGGCATCGTGCCGTCATTCTCGAAACCGTAGCAGGCGTCCCGGGGATGGTGGGCGGCATGCTGCGACACATGAGGAGTCTGCGGCGGATGGAGCCTGATCACGGCTGGATCCATACCCTGCTCGAAGAGGCCGAAAACGAACGCATGCACCTGATGACGTTCGTCAAGATCGCGCAACCGAACTGGTTCGAGCGCTTGCTTATCCTGGTCGCGCAGGGCGTCTTCTTCTTCAGTTTTCTACTGCTCTACATCGTTTCTTCGCGCACGGCGCACCGACTGGTGGGCTACTTCGAGGAGGAGGCGGTGTACAGCTACACCGAGTACCTGCACGAGATCGATCGCGGCTCGCAGCCCAACGTGCCGGCCCCGCAGATCGCCATTGACTACTGGAATCTGCCTGCAGATGCGCGCCTGCGGGACGTGGTCATTGCGGTGCGCGCGGACGAGGCCGGCCATCGCGACGTGAACCATGGCTTCGCTGACGTGCTTGCAGGCAGGCAGCAGACAGCGACGGCGCTGAATGGAGAACCAGGGTCAGAGCACGGTCAGCCCGCAAGCGACTCACGAGCGCCCTGAGATTCAGTCGGTGAACACCGGCATGGCGCCCAGCTCCCACAGCAGAACGGTGGCGCCCATCATGGTCACTATGCCGACCAGTCCAACCGCCAGAGTGGCGCTTGCGAACAGATAACCGCGTTCTTTCGGGACGCCCATCATGTGCGGAATACCGAGATAGAGAAGCAGAATGGCGTAGCAGCCGGCCGCCGTACCCAGCAGCAGATCCAGCCACAGCAAAGGATAGAAACCAAGCACGCCGCCGATGAACAGGGGCGTGGCCGTGTAGGCTGCCAGCGAGATCGCCTTCGCCGGCGTGGACGCGGCGCCGTAGGTGATCGACATCCAGTGAATGAGCAACCCGATCCCGATCAGGCCGGCGAGCATCCCCAGGTAGAACAGCACGACGATGATCATCATGCTCTCCACGGTGATACGTGTCGCTTCACCGGCGCCGACCTTCCAGCCGATCTGGGTGACGCCATAGAACCAGGCAACCGCCGGAATCAAGGCCATGATCAGGATATGGGCCATCACGCCGAGGATGCTGGGCTGCTCGCGGCTGATCTCGCGCCATTGGCGATCGGGCTGAAGCATCAGCCCGAAGACATGTTTCATGAACACCCTGTGTTCCCCCCTGATGCAGTAATCGATCCGGCGACAGGTCGCTCGCCGGCCGTTGACTCGATTGCGCCATGATGCCCGCCGTGTTGGCCATGGACGCCGCCGAGGAGAGTCCAGATGCCGAACAGCACCACGATCATACCGGTGGTGATTCTGAATCCGGGCCGCCGTAGCGCGGTGAGCAGCGCAGTGCCGAACCAGCTGCCGCCGAGGACCGCCGGCAGGGTGCCGGCGCCAAAGGCCAGCATCAGCCATCCGGCGCGCAGCGGATCCGCCGCGCTGCCGGCCCAGGCGAGCGTGCCGTAGACCAGACCGCAAGGCAGCAGGCCCCAGCTCATGCCCAATGCGAGAGCGCCGCCCCGGCTCTGTTGGAAGCCGGAACCCAGGCGCCGCCAGAGGCGCTGGCCGAACCGCTCCAGAACCAGGATGCCGTGCCACAGTCCCGCCAGGTGCAGGCCCATGGCGATGAGGAGCCCGCCGGCCAGACCGCGAAGCACGAGTCGTGCGGGTTCCATGACGCTGACGAGGACCGCGCCGATCAGGCCGAGAGCCACGCCAAGCATGGCATAGCTGAGCAGGCGGCCGGCGCTGTAGAGCATGAGCTGGCTGAGCAGCGCGCCTCGGCTCGAGCTGGCAATGACCGCAGCGCGCCCTGTGGGCGTGGCTTCAGTGGCGGCGACGGCGCGCATGGACAGAGCGCCCATGATGCCGCCACACATGGCGAGGCAATGACCGCTGCCCAGCAGACCGATGGTAAAAGCAGTCAGGGTCTGCGCGGCGAGCTCAGTCATGCCCGCGTCTCCCTTGGTTCTGCCTCCGGTTCTCCGCACACTCCGGGTCTGGTTCGTCGAACAGGATCCGGGCGGCCTCCCGGTCGAGATCGTCGAACTGCCGACTCCGGACTGCCCAGACGAAGGCACGCACGGCGATCAGGATCAGCACGACGGAGAGCGGAATGAGGATCCAGATCACGTCCATGCCGGCACCTCCGCGTGCGGAGGGGGTCTGCGGCCACCGCGCAGCAGGCGCATGGCGTTGCCGATGACGAGCAGTGAGCTGGCCGACATACCGATCGCCGCTGCCCACGGTGCGATCAGTCCGGTCACCGCCAGCGGCATTGCCAGGACGTTGTAGCTGATGGCCCACATGAGGTTCTGTCGGATGATGCGTCGCGTGCGGTCCGAACTGTCGAGCAGATCGACCACAGCCTCGAGTCGGTCGTCCAGGACAATGGCGTCCGCGGCGGAGCGGGTGAAATCGCAGGCCGATGCCGTGGCGACAGCCACTCCCGCGCGACCGAGCGCCGGCGCATCGTTGAGACCGTCGCCCACGTAAAGAACACCGCCGTCCGCCTCGGCCTCGGCAAGCAGAGCGTACTTGCGCTGCGGATCCACGCCACCCCACCAGCGGGCAATGCCGAGCCGCTCGGCCATGGCGCTGACCCGCTCCGGGGCATCGCCACTGACGATGGCAAGCTCGAGACCGCGCCGGGTGAGCGCCGCGAGCGTGCTCACGACGCCTGGCTTGAGCTGCTCGCCGGCGGCTTGGGCATCACGATGTTCCAACCGGAATGTTGCCCGGAGGGTGCCGTCGACGGTGAGCCACAGGGCGGCCGGATCGACGGCTGCAGAGGAGGCATCCGAGGCGGCCCAGCGGGGGCGGCCAAGGCGCCAGCGGCGGCCGCGTTCGAACCCTTCGACACCCGAGCCGGGCACCACGCGCAAGGTATCGAACTCGATTTCCTCCCGTACGGGGAGGCGGCGCACGGCGATGGCAATGGGGTGCGGGACGTCCCGCTCCAACGCGACCGCGTGGTCGATGCACGACTGCATGGCGTGACCGGAGACCGGTTCACAATGCACCTGACCCGGTTCCGTGAGCGTTCCGGTTTTGTCGAAGTAGGCGTGCCTGAGCCGGCCGGCGCGCTCCAGCGCGGCAGGATCCACCAGCAGCACGCCAAGGCGGCGCAGACGCAGCGTGGCCGCAGTCAGGGTCACCGGTGTGGCGAGTGCGAAGGCGCAAGGGCAGGTGACCATCAGCGTCGCCAAGGTCACGGGCAGCGCCCGGGAGGGATCGATCAACAGCCATACCGCTGCGGTGACGGCGGCGATGGCAAGTACCGCTGCCACGATCAGGCCGGCCAGACGATCAGCGAGATGCACACTGGCAGGGCGTTGCGCGCGAGCACGGGCCAGCAGCTGAGGAATGGCGGCCAGTGCGCTGCTGCCGGCAGGGCGGAGCACCTGTATGCGAAGCCTCGAGGCGCCATTGCGGCTGCCGGCCGCAACCTCAGATCCGGGCCCGACCTCCTGCTCTGCGGATTCACCCGTCAGCGCTGCGCGATCGACTTCACCGGCGCCTTCGAGAACACGGCCATCTGCGGCGACGATACCGCCGGGTGGAACCTCGATGACATCTCCGATTGCAAGGGAAGCCGGGAGTACGGATGCGCGTCCGCCGGATTCGTCGAGACGGGTGACGGCGGCCGGCAGAAGGGCATCGAGTTCGGCATCGGCCCGCGCAAAGCGATGCCGTACCGACTGTTCGAGGTGGCGCCCGAGCAGGAGGAAAAACGTGAACATGGCCACCGAGTCGAAGTACACGTGCTCACCGCGACCGATGCCGCCCGACAGCACAACCAGGGTGCTCACGCCCCAGCCGAGGCCGATGGCCAGTGATACCGGTACGTCGATCCCCATGCGGCCGGCGCGCAGGGTGTTCAGCGCGCCTTTGAAGAAAGGTTGGGCACCCCAGGCTACGACCACTCCAGTGAGGACCATCTGCGCCCAGATGACCAGTGCCCGATGGTCATCGGCCATGCCTGAGAACAGTCCGGCGTAGTCCGCGATCGCCAGCATCATCACCTGCATGGCGCCGATTCCAGCGATCCCGATGGCGGTGAGGGAGCGGCGCCGCTGCTGTGCGTGCAGGCTGAGTTCATGAGCCGGCTGGGCAGGCACTGCATCGAAGCCCAGCGCGTTGATGCGCTCCATCAGGCGAGTGAGTCCGGCGGCTGCAGCCCTGGCGTCTTCAGCGTCCCAGGTCGCCGACAACCTGCCGCTTGCCAGATCCACGCGCGCCTGGCGCAGGCCGGGCAGATCTCTGACGCCATGCTCGATGACCCAGGCACAGGCTGCACAGCCGACACCGTCCAGGGCGAAGTCGCCATGGGTGCGCCCGCTGGGATCCAACTGCAGGTACTGTCGGGCTACCTCCGGGTCGGCGAATGCCGACGGATCGGCGGCAACGCCTTCGCCCGGTCGCGTCCCACTTGGCGCCGCCCGGAGTCGATAGAAGTCGTCAAGGCCTGCGTCGTGGATGAACTGCACGGCCCCTTCGCAGCCATGGCAACAGACTCGCTCCAGGCGGCCGTTCACAGCGACTTCGATGTCGACACCCGCGGGCACGGGCAGCCCGCAGTGGAAGCAGCTCGAGGCCGCGGCAAAGGAATGCGCGGCTGGGCTCGCGATGGTCGTCATTGCGGCGCCCCCCAGGGTCGGGCGCTGACCTCGATCCGTTCATCGGCTGATGCTTCGAGTACTACCTCCCGCCGCAGCAGCCAGCCGCCCTCGACGGGACGTATGCTCAGCATGTGACGTCCGCCGATGGGTTCGAGCATGCCGCTCCAGCCGCCGCGACCATCCGGGGTCAGTGCAAGCTCCCGATCGCGGGAGGCCAGGGTCGGATGTGCGAGCAGCACTTCGAGAGGTCCGTCGACGGCTGCATTGGCACGGCGAGGGCTCACCCGCAGCAACCAGCCGTCTTCGGGATGACCCTCAAACGTCGCGCTGATACCGAGATCTGCGGCCTGATGGGTCTCCCGGAGGTCGATGTTGATGGTTCGACCTGCCTGGTAGTAGTCCTCACGCACGACGGATTCCGGCGTGACGATGGCGAGGGTCAACAGCAGCATCCCAACGAGTACCGCGCTGCCCGGGATGGCAATGATCAACCACACCATGGGATGTCGATACCAGGGTGGTTCCTGTGCGCTGGGCCTGGCTGTTCGGGGTACGGCAGTCATCGACGTCAACTCCCGAGCCCGGAGCCGGCGAAGAAACGGCTTTCGCGTCGCGCGAGGCGGCGTGCATCGTCGGCATCATGGACTTCGAATTCGATGCTGCGTACGCGCTCAGGTCCTGGACCCGCGCGCAGGCGGACAGGAATGTCGCGCCGTTCACCGGCCTCCAGGGTGAGCGTGCTGGGGCCTATCCATTGGAACTCGCTGTCGTGGTTCACGCCAAGATGGACGGCCCGCGCATCCGCATGGCGATTATGAATGGTCAGCAGGTAGCTGTTCTCGAAGACGGGTCCGCTCTCACGTGTCGTCACCTCGTTGAACAGCGCCTGTCGATCCCGCTCCACCTCCAGCGAGAGGTCGGGGCGTGCTGCGAGCAGGATCACGAACAGAAGCATGATGCTGCCGAGAGCAGCGCCATAGCCGATCAGGCGCGGTCGCAGCCGCGGTGGAGCGAGGCCGAGGAGGCTGCGTTCGGTGCGCAATCCGATGAGCCCGCGGGGGCGGTCGAGGCGGTCCATGACCTGGTCGCAGGCGTCGATGCAGAGGCCGCAGCTGATGCACTCGTACTGCAGGCCATCACGGATGTCGATCCCCGTCGGACAGACCTGGACGCACAGCGTGCAGTCGACGCAATCGCCGGCGTCGGGGTCACGGCGCCGGGCGCCGCGCGGTTCACCTCGCGCCGCATCATAGGCCACCACCAGCGTGTCGCGGTCGAACATCACCGACTGAAAGCGGGCATAAGGACACAGGTAGATGCAGACCCTTTCCCGCAGCAGACCGCCGGCACAGAACGTGGCGACCGTGAAGAATGCCAGCCAGAACAACGGCCAGCCTCCGAGCGCGCCCGGTGCGGCTACGAGTTCGCGAATGGGAACGAAGTAGCCTACGAAGGTGATCGCAGTGAGCGCCGCGAGCAGACCCCAGACCAGCCATTTCAGCCGGCGGCCACTCTTGTCCCCGCGCTTCCCCTCCAGCATCTGCTCGATGGCCACGAAGAGGCTGAAAAATACTGAATGCGGGCAGGCGTAGCCGCAGAACACGCGACCGATCCAGTTCGTGATGGCGAACAACCCGAAGGCGGCGATAATCAGCACAAGCGCCAGCAGGTGGAAATCCGCAGGCCAGAACGTCCAGCCGAAAACGTGAAACTGCCGTTCAGGCAGGTCGAACCAGACGGCTTGCCGCCCCTCCCAGTTCAGCCAGGGCGCGGCGAAGAACACGCCGAGCAGCAGCAAGCGCGCCCGAAGGCGCAGACGCTGGAAGCGTCCTGAAACCGGACGCGGACGAACGGGTGCAGCCACCGCAGCGCTGGTTGCGATCAACTGGTCGCTGCGGGTACTCACTCACGCTCCGCTGAATCATGCCGTCTGGGCAGGCCGTAAACATAGGCGGTGAGGATGTGGATGCGGGCCTCGTCGAGGACATCGATCTGTGCCGGCATGACCCCATTGCGGCCGTTGCGCAGGCTCGCTGCGATGGTCTCTCTCGAGCCGCCGTAGAGATAAACACCGGTCGTCAGATCGGCGGCCCCGAGTCCCGGATTGCCGCGCCCCTCGCTGCCGTGGCAGGCGACGCAGAACTGCGCGTAGTGTTCTGCCCCGCGCGCCGCGGCCTCGGCATCGTGGTCGCGGTCGGCCAGCGAGATGACGAACTCCGTGGTGTCGCGAATACCATCGTCACCGAGCACCGGCCCCCAGGCCGGCATGGCCGCCCGGCGGCCGTTCACCAGCGTCGCGCGGATCTGCTCAGGGCTGCCGCCCCAGGCCCAGTGGCCGTCGGTGAGATTGGGATACCCCGGGGAACCCTGGGCAGCGGTACCGTGGCATTGGGCGCAGTAGTTGCCGAACAGGCGCTGTCCCATGCGGATGGCCTGGGGGGTTTCGGCCAGTTCCTCCACCGGGGTGCGCAGGTAACGCTCGAACAGTGGCGCGAAGCGTGCTTCCGCCCGCTGCTGATCCTGCTCCAGCGCGGAACTCGAACTCCAACCGAGCAGGCCGGGGAAATTGCCCAGACCCGGGTAGAGCAGCAGGTAGACCAGTGCGAACACGATGGACCCAATGAACATCCACGTGAACCACTCGGGCATGGGCGCATCGTACTCGGTGATGCCGTCGAACTCGTGAGCGTTGAGTTTGTTGGCGCCGTCCGGATCCTGGATGCGGCGTGTGTTCAGCACCAGCCAGGTGAATCCCCCCAGCATGCCCAGCGTGACGACGATGACGAACAGACTCCAGCCGGTGCTCACGAGGACTTCTCCCGCTTGGTCTCCGATTCGTCGCGGTCATCATCCGCGAAGGGCAGGTTGGCGGCATCCCGGAAGCGGTCCCGGCCTCCGATGACGGTCCACGCGATGATCCCGAGAAAGGTAAGGAACATCAGAACCGTGGAGAGGGCGCGCAGATCGTTCATATCCATGCGGTCATCTCCTGGGGATCGCGGTGCCGAGCTGCTGCAGGTAGGCCACCAGGGCCTCCGCCTCCGTGTAGCCGGCGACGTCATCCGCAGCTGATTCGATCTGTTCGTCGGTGTAAGGCACGCCCAGGCGCCGGAGCACGCGCATCTTACGGCTGGTGTGGCGGTTGTCCACGTCGCGATAGAACAGCCAGGGGTACGCGGGCATGTTGGATTCCGGTACCAGCGAGCGTGGATCGTAGAGGTGTTGCATCTGCCAGTCGTCGCTGTAGCGACCGCCAACGCGCGCAAGATCCGGGCCGGTGCGCTTCGAACCCCACATGAAGGGGTGGTCCCAGACGAATTCGCCGGCCACGGAGTAGTGACCGTAGCGCTCCACCTCGGTGCGCAAGGCGCGGATCTTCTGCGTGTGGCAGACGTGGCATCCCTCGCGCATGTAGATGTCGCGACCCTCGAGCTGCAGGGCCGTGAGCGGTTCCATGCCGTCCAGCGGTTCGGTCAGGTCGCGGTCGCTGAACAGCGGAAGGATCTGTACCAGACCGCCGAAGCTGATCACCACCAGAATCAGGACCACCATCAGGCCGGTGTGACGCTCGATCTTGTCGTGCGTGAACCTGTCGGCCAGCCCCGCATGCTTTTTGGTCTTGTCTTCCGTATCCATGCTGATCACCCCCTGGCCGGTGCGACGGCGTCGGCTTCGAGAACCGGATCCAGCGTGGCGGGGTCCTCCTCATTTCGTGTGCGCCCCTGAGTCGTACACCAGACGTTCCAGGCCATCACCAGCATGCCGGCCAGGAACAGTGCGCCACCTATGGTGCGGACGATGTATCCAGGCATGCTGGCTTCCAACGATTCCACGAAGGTGTAGGTGAGGGTGCCGTCTTCGTTCACTGCGCGCCACATCAGGCCCTGCATCAATCCGTTCACCCACATCGACGCGATGTAAAGCACAGTGCCGATGGTCGCGAGCCAGAAGTGCAGGTTGATCAGCGCGATGCTGTACATCTGACCCTGCTTGCGGCCATACATGATGGGAATCAGATGGTACATGGCGCCGAACGTGATCATCGCGACCCAGCCGAGCGCACCTGCGTGCACGTGACCCACCGTCCAGTCGGTGGCGTGGGACATGGCGTTGACCGTCTTGATGGACAGCATTGGCCCCTCGAACGTTGCCAGTCCATAAAACGACAGCGACACGACGAGAAACTTGAGAATGGGGTCCGTGCGCAACTTATCCCAGGCGCCCGAGAGCGTCATGATGCCGTTGATCATGCCACCCCAGGAGGGGAACAGCAGGATGAGGGAGAACACCATGGACAGGCTCTGGGCCCAGTCGGGCAGTGCGGTGTAATGCAGGTGGTGGGCGCCGGCCCACATGTAGATGGCGATCAGCGCCCAGAAGTGGACGATGGACAGCCGGTACGAATAGATCGGGCGCTCCGCCTGCTTCGGGACGAAGTAGTACATCATCCCGAGGAAGCCGGCAGTCAGGTAGAAGCCTACGGCGTTATGGCCGTACCACCACTGAATCATGGCGTCGATGGCGCCCGACGGAACGTAGTAGGACTTCCACAGCGTCACCGGGTGCTGAATGCTGTTGAAGATGTGCAGGATGGCCACGGCGAGAATGAACGCCATGAAGAACCAGTTCGCCACGTAGATGTGGTTCGGCTTGCGCCTGGCGATGGTGCCGATGTAATTCACCGCGTACGCGATCCACACCAGGGCGATCAGGATGTCGATGGGCCACTCGAGTTCCGCGTACTCGTGGGTGGTGGTGATCCCGAGTGGCAGCGTGATGGCTGCCGCGACGATCACCGTCTGCCAGCCCCAGAACGTGAACTTGGACAGGAAGGGCGAGAACAGGGGTGTCTGACAGGTGCGCTGGACCACGTAATAGGACGTGGCCATCAGCGCACTGCCACCGAACGCGAAGATCACCGCGTTGGTGTGCAGCGGACGCAGTCGCCCGAAGTGGAACCACTCCCAGGGCGTGTTCAGGACCGGCCAGACCATCTGGGCGGCAATGAGCACCCCGACAGCCATGCCCACCACGCCCCAGACGATGGTGGCAAGGCAGAACAGGCGGACGGTGTCGTAGTCGTACTCAGGGTGCTTCGCGATATTCGGATTGGCCATGCACGAGCTTCCAGGCAGGGCGCAGCGGTCGGTGCCGTACGCGGTCGCGGGGACTACACACCAAAGCGTCCGTCACCTCCTTGACCCAGGTCAACCCTTGCCTCTGTTCACCGCCGGGATAATGAAGGTTCGCTGCGCTTCAGGTCCCCGTGAACTGCGGTGGACGGCGCTCGAGAAACGCGGCCACCCCCTCACGGTGGTCGTCGGAGCGGAAACAGGCAGTGAGCGCCTCCACGTGGGCGGCCATGTGCGTCCCGACGTCGCGCTGCAGGCCCTCGTAGACGAGTGATTTGAGGCGCTGCTGGGAGAACGGTGAACCCGCGAGCATGGCGCGAGCGAGTTCCAGCGCCCGATCGAGCAGCTGTTCGGGTTCGACCACTTCGAGCAGATAGCCGAGTTCCAGGGCCTGCTCGGCGGTGAGGAATTCGCCGGTGTAGAGCAGGCGCAGGGCCTGCTGGGGTCCGATCAGGCGCGGCAGCAACCAGCTGCCGGCGCCGGTATCGGGCACCAGGCCCCGATGGACGAAATTCCAGGCGAAGCGCGCCCGGGGCGTGGCGAGACGGAGATCGCACTGGCTGCTGAGTTCCGCGCCCATGCCAACGGCCGGTCCATCGATGGCCCCGATTACCGGTTTGCCGCAGGCAATGAGGGGCCACCAGCGGTCCTCCTCGTCGGCGCGACCGCGTACGCCGCGCTCGGTGCCCGGAATGGTGGCAAGATCCGCGAGATCGGTCCCGGCACAGAACGCCCCGGGGACACCGGTGAAGATCAGGACGCGCACGGCGTCGTTCTCGCCGACGGCCGCGACCGCCTCGAGGAACTCCCCGAGCATGGCGTAGGTCATCGCGTTCTTCTTCTCTGGCCGGTCGATGGTCAGAATGCCGATTCCGGCGTCCACTTCGAGGCGAATGTGATCACTCATGGGTTACCCTCCTTCCGTGCTGGTAGCAATGCGCCCATTGAGCCGTGAGTCGGCCCGGGCCGCAACGGCGGGTCAGGACGAAGCGGCTATCCTTCACGAAACTGCAACCGGAATCGAGGTTCGATCATGATCAAGAAGTGTCTGTTTCCAGTCGCCGGCTACGGCACGCGCTTCCTCCCCGCAACCAAAGCCATGCCCAAGGAGATGCTTCCCATCGTCAACAAGCCGCTGGTCCAGTACGGCGTGGAGGAAGCGGTGGAGGCGGGTATGGATGAGATCTGCTTCGTTACCGGACGCGGCAAACAGGCACTCGAGGATCATTTCGACATCAGCTACGAACTCGAACACCAGATTGCGGGTACCGGCAAGGAGGAACTGCTCAACCACATCCGCGAGCTCATCGACCGGGCGACGTTCTCCTACACGCGTCAGAACGCCATGAAGGGCCTCGGTCATGCCATCCTGATGGGGCGGCGCCTGGTTGGCGATGCGCCCTTCGGCGTCGTGCTTGCCGACGACCTCTGTCTCAATGAGGGCGGCGACGGAGTGCTCTCCCAGATGGCGCGCCTGTATCGGCAGTTCCGCTGCAGCATCGTCGCCGTGATGGAGGTGCCCAAGGAGCGGATTTCCTCCTACGGGGTCATTGCAGGCGAAACTGTCAGCGATAACATCATCCGGGTCACGAGCATGGTCGAGAAACCGCCGGCGGACGAGGCGCCCAGCAATCTGGCCGTGATAGGGCGCTATATCCTGACGCCGGATATCTTCGACATCATCGAACAGACACCACCAGGAAAGAACGGTGAAGTCCAGATCACCGATGCGCTGCTGACCCAGGCCCGAGAGAGCTGTGTCATGGCCTACAAGTTCCAGGGGCGCCGTTTCGATTGCGGTTCGGTTCCTGGATTCGTCGAAGCGACCAACTTCTGTTTCGAACGGCTCTACTCGTCGTCCGGGGATTGACCGCGAAGGTCCAGCTCTATCCGGTGTCCGACCTCGATGCCCAGTGACTCTGCCAGGCCACCGTTGATTTCGAGGACGTGGGTGATGGGGTAGCGCGATGAGATCATGCGTTCGTCGTGGGGTTGGGCGCGGTGGTGGATGTGGACGATCCTGCCGCGCTCGTCGATGAACAGCATGTCGAGCGGGATCAGGGTGTTGCGCATCCAGAAACCCACTTCCGCCGGGTAATCGAAAATGAACAACATGCCGGCGTCCTCCGCCAGCTCCTTACGATGCATCAAGCCACGGGCCCTGCTGTCGGGGGTGTCCGCCAACTCGACCTGGAACTGAAGCGGTTCGTCGCCGCCGATCAGGGTCACCGTCGCCTGGCCGGCCGCGACAGCGCAACTGCTCAGCAGACAGGCTGCGAGCAGCAAAGCGTGGAGACGCATGGGACCTCCCGGTAACGCCGCTGCCCAAGTGGCCGCGCGGGCCGGAATTATAGCTGACGAAGGCTGCCGGGCGACCAGAACTCTTGCCGCGGCGTCATGAGGTCGCGTGGCGCCGGATGGCGCAATTGTGCCACCCTTAGGTGTCCCAGAAAGGACGGACCTTGGTCCTCGACTGTTCCCTGATCCCTGCACCGGCGTAGCCCCAGAGCCATGATGTCACCGGCGGAATTTCTCTCCACGTTGCTGCGCACCGGCCTGGCCGCGCTGGCCTGCTTGCTGGTGCTGGCCTGCGGCAGTGGCGAGGGCGGCTCTGAATCGGACGCCAACGCCAATACCGACGCTCCACGGTCGAGTCCGGTGGCGGCAGTGGAACTCGCACCGCGTGATCTCTCGCGGCAGGTGGACCTGGTGGCTACCGTTCGGCCCCGATTGGCGGTGCGGATCCCGAGTCGGATGACCGGGAACCTGGAACAGGTCACGGTGGAGGAGGGCGATCGGGTGGAAGCTGGGGCCTTACTGGCACGCTTCGACACCGCCGAGCCGCAGGCAGAACTGGCACGGGCTCGGGCCCAGGCCAGATTCGCGCGCATGGAGCTGGACAACATGCAGCGGCTGCGGGCCACCAACGCGGTCAGTCGCAACGAGCTCGAGCGTGCTCAGGTCGAACTCGACGTGGCCGAGGCGGAACAGCTGCTGTGGGAGACGCGGGTGGCATTCGGCGAGGTTCGTTCACCTCACAGCGGGGTGATAACCGCCAAGCACGTGGAGCCGGGGGAATCCGTTCAGGCCGAGGATGTGATGTTCGAACTCGCGGTCATGGACCAGCTCGTGGTACGCCCGCTGGTTTCGGAGCGCGACGTGGTTCACCTCGCTTCCGGACAGGAGGCGCAGTTGCGTTTCGACGCCCTGCC
>SKUB01000244.1 GCA_007122315.1 Pseudomonadales bacterium
CAGCGCGGACGGACCGAGGATTCAGAGGGCGCGCTCAGGGTCGGGCTCAGTCGGCGATCGCTGCGTCGCCTTCGGCGCCAGCAGACTCCCACAAGGCTCTGCTCGAGCGTGACCATGTGGGAGTGCCCAGGCCGCGCCCAGCGCGGACGGGCCGATGGCGCTGCAGGCTGCGCCCGCTAGCCGCCCTCCTCGACAGCGCCCGTCGGCATGCGCTGAGCGTCCCGCGTGGTTTCCTGGGAGCCTTCCCGGATCGCATCCCAATCGCGCTGGGTCGCGCAGATGCGCCGCGGCAGGCGACTGCCGATCACCCGCTCATTGCGACACACCAGGTTGGATTCGTCATTCTGACGACCCGCTGCGGCCTGCTGGGTGGTAGCGGAGTCGGTGCTGCCCGCTGCATCGGAGTCTGCCGCTGCAGCCGCGGCGGTGCCGGCGCTCTCCGGAGGTGCCGTCGTACAACCGGACAGCACGAGCAGCGCGCCCAGCATGAGCAAGAACTTGGACATGAATACACCCGTGTTTTTCCGAGGACTTTCAGGCTGCCGAACGCGCTTTGCCATGCGGTCAGCCCAGATCACTGAAAACTGACACGTTCACGGATACCGGGACAAGGCGGGGCAGGACCACCCGTCGGATCGGCCAAGGTGATGACGCACGGACCACTGCGGCGAGGACCGACTCTGATGCGTTGATCTGTCACAATACAGGTGTCACGGACAGGCGCGTGCCGTACTCGGACATGGCTCCCTGGCCGGGGCAAAAAATGTTTCGTAAAGGCGTGAACAGGACGACGATGACGAACGTACGTGAAGTGCTCAGCGCTGATGAACTCGCCGCCGTGACGGCGAAGAGCGATCTGCGCGCCGCGTGGCTGCTGCTCAGCAATTGGCTGATCGTGGCAGGCGCGTTCGCCCTGGCCGCGCTGTGGCCGAACCCGTTGACGATCCTGCTGGCAGTTCTGCTGCTCGGTGCGCGGCAGCTCGGTTTCGGCATCCTCATGCACGAGGCCGGGCACCGTCTCCTGTTTCGTTCGCGTGCCGTGAACGCATGGGTGGGCAACTGGCTCATTGCGCCACCCACGTTCGGCAACGTGGCCGCGTACATGCGCGGGCATCTCGAGCATCATCGCCTCGCCGGGACGGACGAGGACCCGGACCTGGCCAACTATCGGGACTATCCCATCCCGCGCTCCCGGCTGCGCCGCAAGCTGTGGCGCGACATTTCGGGCCAGACCGGCTGGCGCAGCGTCAAGGGCATCGCGCGGGGGCTTGTGAACGTGCACCGGCTCGACGGCGAGGCCCGCGCCGCCCTGCTGCGCGGTCTCGGTTTCAACCTCATGCTGCTGGCCGTGCTGGTGGGCCTTGGTCATGGCTGGCTCTACCTGCTTTGGGTCGTGGCCTTCATCTGCGTGAATCCGCTGGTGAGCCGCATCCGCCAGGTGGGTGAGCACGGTGCGGTGCCGGATCTCGGTGATGCCGATCCTCGCCGCAACACCCGCACCATTGCGCCGAACTGGCTGGAGCGGTTGTTCATCTGTCCGCATCAGGTGAGCTATCACCTCGAGCACCACCTCCTGCCCAGCGTGCCCATCTACCGGTTACGGGAACTGCACCGGTTGCTGGTGGAGAAGGGCTTCTATGCCGAGGTGCACTTCCCACGCGGTTACCTGCCGCTGCTCAGGGAAGTCACGGTTCCGGGCTGAAACGACTCCCACATATGACGTCGCCGTCCGCTATAAAATGACATAGGATGTGTCATATTATCGCCTGGGGGAAATCATGCTCAAGCTGCTCATACCCTGGATCGTGGCGCTCGTCGCCTACGGACTGTTTCTCGCCTGGTATCAGAACTGGCGGTCGCCCCTCAGCGAAGCGGAGGTGGCGCACTACCGCACGCTGCTTGATGTCTCCCCGATCGCGGGGACGCCGCAGACGGAAGCCGTGGTCCGGTTCCTGGCAAACGATGACGGGCGCGCGTTCGTGATGGTCAACCTGATCAAGCTCGCCCGCGATCCGGTTGCCGATCCGGTGACAGGAGTGCCGCGGCCGGCCGCCGATGTGCTGGATGATTACTCGAAGGTGTTCCTCGGTGCGGCGCTGCGGCGGGCGAGCCATCCGGTGCTGGTGGCAGGCAAGGTCGGGGGCTACGTGGATGCCTGGAACGTGGAAGCGGACCCGGGCTGGACGGCGCTGGGGCTGGTGCGCTACCGCAGTCGCCGGGATCTGGCTGAACTGGTGACCATGGACGGTGTCTTCGACGCCCACGAGTTCAAGATCGCGGCCATGCCGGCCACGTTCGCCTTTCCGGCGGTCAACCGCATGAGCATGCTGCTCGCGCCGCAACTGTGGGTCGGGCTCGTGCTCGCGCTTCTGGCGTCGTTCGTTTCCCTGGCCCTCGCGCTCACGCGCTAGCCGGTCAGGCGCGCAGCTTCCTGGCGTCGGCGCGGCTGCCCAGCGAGCGCTTGAAGGCGGGCCGTTCACTGATGCGACGGTAGTAGTCCACGACGTGCGTGTGCGCGTCGAGCGGGACGAACTTCTGCGCCAGATGGACGCTGTATCCGACGCTGACGTCGGCCGCGGAAAACCCGCTCGGCAGCAGCCAGTCACGGTCGGCGAGCTGTTGATCCACTACCCCCAGCGCCTTGTCCAGGCGGCGGCTTTCCAGTTTCTGCACCACCGGCGAGCGGTCCGGCGGCGCGATGATCACGGTCTGCTGGACCATGCTGGCGCCGTGCACCGCCATGGTTTCGGCGTAATGCACCCACTGCAGCCAATGCCAGCGCTCCGGATGACCCGGCGGGCGGTGGAGCGCGCCCTCGTCGTAACGCTCGCAGAGGTACTGGGTAATGGCGCCGGATTCGAACAGCGTCAGGTCGCCGTCCACCAGGCAGGGCACGCGCCCTAGCGGATGGATGGCCAGGTACTCCGGTCCGCGCAGCACTTTCTGAGAGAAGTCGAGTTCCACCAACTCGAACGGAATGCCCAGTTCCTCGAGCAGCCAAAGAGAGCGCTGGGAGCGGGCCTCCGGGCAGTGGTACAGCGTGATCATGCGTATCGCTCCTGCTGGCGGCGGGTCGAGCCGGCATCATACCCGCAGCCGTGCATCGCTGTGGTGCGGCTGTGGTGCGGTTCTTGCTGCGCTCAGGTGGTCCTGCTTCCGGAGTACAGCTGATGTCGCCTCACGACGTTTCATCCTCGTCCAAATCCAAAGCGCGCCCGCTGGCGGTGGTGACCGGCGGTTCCCGCGGCATCGGAGCTGCCATTGCCGAACGGCTCGCGCTGGAAAATCACGATGTGCTGCTGGTGGCGCGCTCACAGGCCGGACTCGACGCCCACGCCCACAGCTTGCGCAGCGTCTACGGGATCAACGTGATTTCGCTGGCGGCGGATCTCGCCACCGGCGAGGGTGTCGCCGCGGTGCTGGGACAGATCGCCGAGCTCAAGCTGGAGCCGGATGTGCTGGTCAACAATGCCGGATTGGCGGCGAGTGGCCGTTTCGCCGTCAGCTATCGGCAGGCAGTGACGTCGCAGCTGGACGTCAACGTCCGCGCGCTCACCGTACTCACCCACGGCATTCTGCCGGGCATGCTTGCCCGCGGTCGCGGCCGCATTCTCAATCTCGCGGGGGTGACCGCTTTCCAGCCCGTTCCTGGACTGGCCGTGCATGCAGCATCGAAGGCCTACGTGCTGTCGTTCACCGAAGCGCTGTCGGAGGAGCTGCGCAACAGCGGCGTCACGGCGACGGTGCTGTGCCCCGGGATCACGCGGACGGACATGCTCTCGGACCTCGGTGCCGATGAACTGCCGCGCTACATGCTGCAGGCGCCGAGTGAGGTGGCACGGGATGCCTGGGAGGCCATGCAGAAGGGTGAACCGGTTCGGATCACCGGCTTCGGCCCCCAGCTCACCGCCGCCTGGGCGAAGTGGCAGCCGCGCTCGCTGGTGCGTTACGTCTCCGGTGTCGTCAGTCGCTTCGCGCTGAACTACTGACAACGCGCTGGTCAGGCAGCCTGCGGCCGCTCAGTTGCCGCTGCGCAGGGGTCGCAGGCACTGCATGCGCGGAAAGTCGCGCACGGGCGCCAGGGACAGATCCCACCAGGCCCGACGGTACGCGTCGCGGTCCAGCTTCTGCCAGCCACCCTCCGGCTGCGCCAGGCGGTCGGCGAGGATCCAGAACACCAATGGATTGAGCGACATGCCGGTGTGGCTGCCGAACACCTCCACACTCTCGGCGGTCTCGCCTTCGTATTCGCGGCACAGTTGCCAGGCGACGACACCGTCGCTGCGGGAGTAGATGGCCGTGCTCGGCACCGGCGGCGGGCGCGAGCTGTCTGGCAGCAGGCCCATGCGCACCCGCTCTGCGGGACGAATGGTGGCGGAGCGCTCGAACATCCGGCGCACCACGCTGTTCGTGCCTTCGCCGTCCCGGGTCCGGAACGGACTGCCCAGCGTGATCACCGAGCGCACGTGGCTCGGAAAGCTGCGGGCCAGTTCCCGGGCGAACACGCCGCCGAGGCTCTGGCCGATGATGCTGAACGGTGCGTCGGTGGATTTGATGATGGTGTTGATGCGCGTGTAGAGCCTCGGCAGCAGGTAGGACTCGCCGGTGTTGGTGCCGAGGTCCCAGGGCAGCACTTCGTACTCGAGTTCCCGCAGGAAGCGGCGCAGGAACAGCGTGGATGCGTCGCCCGCCGTGAATCCGGGCAGCACCAGCACCGGATGGCCGTCGCCCTTCGGCTGCTGGCGCAGCCAGTTCCAGGTGGCCAACAGCGCCGTCAGCTCTCCGGCGATGCGCAGGCCTTCGGTCAGCGTCAGCAGGATCGATGGCGGCTCGATGGGTGGTGGGCTGATCTGTTCCAAGGGCGGCAGGCTCCGGTCGGTTGGCTGCACCAAAAGAGGGTGCGGGCGGGCATGTATGCACCGTCACGGCGCAGAGCGACGGTTTCGAGTCACTGAAGTGGGGCGCCTGGGGGATGCTTGCGAGAGGCGTGCCGCTTTCGCGGGCGCTTGCCGGTGCCGAGGGCTTGTCTGGATCCACGGGCTGCCGTTTCCTTGCCGCGCTGCTCGTCGAGTGGCTTGTGTCCGGGCCCGAGAGTCGTTACAAGATCAGTCATGGGGAGAGGGGCGGTCAGCATCTGCTGGCTGGTGGCGATGCTGGGAGTGTCGCCGTTGGCTGCGGGCGAGTCTGCGGGTGTCCTGGCATGGACAGGCGCCGAGCATGCCATTCCTATTGTCCGGCTCACCGCTGAAGACGGCGCCATCGAGATCGACGGCGCCCTCGATGAACCCATCTGGCAGAGCTTGCCGGGCCATGGTGACTTCCGGGTCATCGAGCCGGATACGCTGGCACGGCCGGAATTCGAGACCGTCATCCGGCTCGCCTACGACGAGCGCGGGCTCTACATCGGCGCGGAGATGCACCAGCCGCCGGATACCCTGATCGAGCGCCTGTCCGGGCGCGACCAGCGTGCGCTGAATCGGGACACGGTCACGGTGACCTTGGACACGTCCGGCGAGGGCCGCTACGGCAACTGGTTCGGCATCGCCCTGGGTGACTCCCTGCTCGACGGCACCGTACTTCCCGAGCGGCAGTTCGCGAGCGATTGGGACGGACCCTGGGTGGGTCGCAGTCAGCGCACCGATTTCGGCTGGACTGCGGAGTTCTTCATTCCCTGGGGCGTGGTGTCCATGCCGAGTGCCGGCGATGTCCGCCAGATGGGCATCTTCGTCTCCCGGGTGGTGGCTGCCCGGGACGAGCGTTACGGCTGGCCGGCGCTGCCGGATACGGTGCCGCAATTCATGTCCGCGCTGCAGCGCATCGAGATGCGGGGCGTGGATCCGCGGCAGCAGTACAGCATCTACCCGTTTGCGGCGGTGTCCCAGGACTGGGCGGATGACAAGCTGCGCACCCGGCTTGGTGCCGAGGTATTCTGGCGACCGTCGTCGAACTTCCAGCTCACCGGGACCTTGAATCCCGACTTCGGCAACGTCGAATCCGACGACGTGGTGATCAACCTGACGGCCACGGAAACGTTCTTTCCCGAAAAACGGCTGTTCTTCCTCGAAGGTCAGCAGATCTTCTTCGCGACGCCGCGGGCGGATACGCGCGGCACGGCAGTAGGCCAGGCCGGTGCGCCCTACGCGATGGTCAACACCCGTCGGATTGGCGGCAAACCGCGTCCCCCCGACGACCTCGAACCGGGCGAGCAGGTGACGCAGCGCGATCGCAACCGGCCTGTGGACCTGCTCGGTGCGGTGCAGCTCACCGGTCAGGTCGGTCAGGTGCGCTACGGGGTGCTGGCTGCGGTGGAGGACGATACGGGGCTCGATCTCGCCGGCACCGGCCGGGTGCGCCAGGACGGCAGCGACTACGGCATCGCCCGTGTGCTCTGGGAGCACAACCCTGACGGTGCTTACGTGGGCCTTGGTCTGCTGTCCACGGCGGTGTGGCATCCGCAGGGCGACGCCATCGCGCACGGACTCGACTGGCATTACCTGACGCGAAATGGCCGCGTGAAGATGGACGGCCAGGTGATGACGTCGGATGTGGATGGTATCGGTACCGGCTACGGCGGGTTCATCGATTTCGAGTACAGCTTCCGGCGCGGCATGTCCCAACGCTTCGGTTTCGAGTACTTCGACGAGAAATTCGACATCAACGATCTCGGCTTTCTGCAGCGCAACGACCACTATCGCGTTCGCAGTTCCTTCCAGCTCAGTTCACCCAACCTGACCTGGGCCCGCAACAACGAGTTCGATCTCCGCGGCTTCCTCCAGCAAAGCGTCAGTGAGGATCGCTTCAATGACGGCGGCGTGTTCGTCTCCAACCGCCTGACCATGAACAACCTGTCCCGGCTGACGACGCGGGCGAACTACTTCTTCCGCGCCTTCGACGACCTCAACAGTTTCGGCAACGGTATCTTCCGCAGGAAAGGGCGCGCCGACCTCAGCGCGCAGTGGGATTCGGATCCGACCCGCTCGTTGAGCTGGGGCGTCGGCGCCGGCTGGGCGCAGGAGGATCTCGGCGGCGACAACGCTTTTGCGGAGGGGCGCGTGACGTGGCGGCCGACGGACCGCTTCAACCTCGCGCTGAGTCTGCTCTACCGGGACCGGGACGGCTGGCTGCTGCACCAGCGCGACGACGTGATGGCCACCTTCGATGCCAGACAGTGGCAGCCTCGCGCCTCCGTCGAATACTTCCTGAGTGCCCGGCAGCAGTTCCGGGTTTCGCTGCAGTGGGTGGCGATCCGCGCCCGGGAGCAGGACTTCTTCCGCATTCCGGACGAGCCTGGAAGCCTGGTCGCGATCGATCGTGACGAGGCCACTGGTCTGCCGCCGAGCAGCGACTTCTCCGTCTCGCAGTATGCGTTCCAGGTGCGTTATCGCTGGGAGTTCGCGCCGCTGTCGGACGTGTTCGTGGTCTATACCCGGCAGGCGGACCGGCGCGCCCTGCTCGGCGAGGACAGCTTCTCCAACCTTGCCAGCTCGGCCTGGCGCGATCCGCTGGAGGATCTGCTGGTGGTCAAGGTGCGCTACCGGATGGGGTCCTGAGCACGACACGTTATGCTAAGGTCGCGTCCCGCACGCGGCTGTGGCGGAACTGGTAGACGCGCTGGATTTAGGTTCCAGTGGGCTAGCCCCGTGGAGGTTCAAGTCCTCTCAGCCGCACCACGCTCCGCCATCCCTTCACGATCATCGCAGCGCCGTGTTCTGGATCAGTCCTCGATCGCGACGCCGGCCTGCGGCCGACGTCAGCTCCCACTGGCTTAACTCGAGCATCTGGCATGACGCAGTGGGAGCGCACGTCCGCGCAGCGGGCGTGGCGATAGGCGCGCCGGGTTCTGGATCAGTCCTCGATCGCGACGCCGGCCTGTGGCCGACGTCAG
>SKUB01000108.1 GCA_007122315.1 Pseudomonadales bacterium
CCTGAGCGTGGCCATGCCGAGTGGCCAGAGGCGCTGCGCGGCTGGCGCTGGGACATTCTTGCGGCGGACCTCGAAGCGCTGCGTACGGAGCGCGAGTCATGAGCGAAGGCCGCCTGGTGCAGGTTTTCCGGAGTTCGCGGCGGGAGCATACCTATCTGTTCGTGGATCTCAGCGAAGGGCTCGCGCGGGTACCCGAGGCGCTGCTGCTGCATTTCGGGCAGCCGGAGCCTGCCTTGCGTCTGCACCTGACGCCCGAGCGTCGTCTGGCACAGGCGGAGGCGGCCGCGGTGCTCGCGGCCATTGCCGAGCACGGTTTCTATCTGCAGGTGCCGCCCGCTCCGGAGGCCCGGCAGCATGGCTGAGCAGCCGTTCTGGAAGCGCCTCGGCCTGGACGAAATGAGCGACGCCCAGTGGGAGTCGTTGTGCGATGGCTGCGCGCGCTGCTGCCTGATCAAGCTCGAGGACGAAGACACGGGTGAGGTGGCCTACACCGGGGTCGCCTGCCATCTGCTCGACCATGATCAGTGCCGCTGCACGCGCTATCCCGAGCGGCATGAACTCGTGCCCGACTGCGTGCAGATCGGCCCGGAGGAGGCGGCGGCGTTCCGCTGGCTGCCGACCACCTGTGCCTATCGCATCCTGGCGGAAGGGCGCGACCTGCCGGCCTGGCATCCACTGGTTTCAGGCGATCCCGAGTCCGTTCATCGCGCTGGAATATCGATCCGTGGTCGCGCGCTGCCCGAGACGCACGTGCATCCGGATGGCCTCGATGAACACGTGATTCGCTGGGTGGAGTTCTGAGATGCCGTATCTGGTGGCCTGGCTGGTCTGGGGTGTCGCAACGCTGCTGCTGCTCGCGGGCTTCATCTGGCTCACGCGCTGGATTCGGCCTGCATTCCTGAAGGACCTGCTGCGATTCCTGGTGGCGGGCGTCGTGCTGGTGCCGGCTCGCGGCTTCGAAGACAGTTGGGCGCCGGCGTGGGTCGTGTTCATCTTCGAGGCCTTTCTGCAGCGGGATGGGGATCCGGTTGCAGCGGCCATGATGCTGGTGGTGGGCTTGGCGCTGGCCCTCGTGGCACTCATAGTCGTCACTGGCATGCGGGTCTTCGGCGCTCGCAGTTCTTCCCAGTCTCCTTGAAGTCCTAAGAGGTGCTGATTAATCTAGCTCGCTTGTCCGCGACCCGGCTCCGCCGGATTCGCCTCACCGGACCCGCAAGGAGTGGTCGTACCGCATGAGATTCGACAGCACGGATACCTACATCGTCACCGACGAGCTCGCGCTCGCCGTCGAGGCCGCGCTCACCCTCGAGCGGCCACTGCTCATCAAGGGTGAGCCGGGCACGGGCAAGACACTGCTCGCCGAGGAGGTGGCTCAGTCCCAGGGCATGCCGCTGATCACCTGGCACATCAAGTCCACCACCAAGGCCCAGCAGGGGCTCTACGAGTACGATGCGGTTTCCCGGCTGCGGGACTCCCAGCTCGGCGACGAGCGCGTTCACGACATCAGCAATTACATCAAGAAGGGCAAGCTCTGGGAGGCGTTCACGGCGCCCGAGCGTTGCGTACTGCTGATCGACGAGATCGACAAGGCCGACATCGAGTTTCCGAACGACCTGTTGCAGGAACTCGATCGCATGGAGTTCTTCGTCTACGAGACCGGTGAGACGATCAAGGCGGCAAATCGGCCGCTGGTGGTGATCACGTCCAACAACGAGAAGGAGCTGCCGGATGCGTTCCTGCGCCGCTGCTTCTTTCACTACATCAATTTCCCCGACCGGGAAACCATGCAGCAGATCGTCGCGGTGCACTATCCCGGCATCAAGCAGGATCTGGTGAAAGAGGCGATGGACATCTTCTTCGACGTGCGCAAGGTGCCCGGATTGAAGAAGAAGCCTTCCACCTCTGAGCTGATCGACTGGCTCAAGCTGCTGATGGCTGACGACATCCCCGAAGAGATTCTCACGGAACGCGATCCGTCCAAGGCGATTCCGCCGCTGTATGGCGCTCTGGTGAAGAACGAACAGGACGTGCATCTGCTGGAGCGCCTGGCCTTCATGCATCGGCGTGACAGCCGCGGCTAAGCGGTCTGTGGCGCGAGGCTTCCGGGCAGGAGTGAACGAATGCTGATCGACTTCTTCTACACGCTGCGCCGGCACAAGGTGCCGGTGACCATCCGTGAGCTGCTGGATCTGCTGCAGGCCATGCAGAAGCGGGTGGTTTATGGCGACGTAGACGACTTTTATCTGCTTTCGCGTGCCTGCCTGGTCAAGGACGAGAAGCACTACGACAAGTTCGATCAGGCCTTCGGTGCCTACTTCAAGGGCCTCGAGGATCTTCACGGTCTACTCGAGGCGCTCATTCCCGACGAGTGGCTGCGGCGCGAATTCGAGCAATCCCTGTCCCCGGAAGATCTCGAGAAGATCAATTCCATGGGCGGGCTCGAGAAGCTGATCGAGGAGTTCCGCAAGGCCCAGCAGGAGGCCAACCAGGGCGGAGAGGGCGGCGAAGGCGAAGAGGAGAACGGTCAGGGCAAGGGCGACCGCATGGGGCAGGGCGGTGAAGGACCGAACGGCTCCGGCGGCAAGCAGGGCAAGGGCAAGAAAAAGAAAGGCAAGAAAGCCTGGAACCAGCGCCAGTTCAAGAACCTCGACGACTCGGTGGAGCTTGGTACCCGCAACATCAAGGTGGCGCTGCGCCGTTTGCGCAAGCTCGCGCGCACCGGCAAGGACGAAGAGCTGGACATGGACAGCACCATTCGGTCCACGGCGCACAACGGCGGCATGCTCGATATTCGCATGCGCCCGGAGCGCAAGAACACGGTCAAGGTGCTGTGCTTCTTCGACATCGGCGGTTCCATGGATGCCCACGTCAAGGTCTGCGAAGAGCTGTTCTCCGCATCGCGGACCGAGTTCAAGCACATGGAGCACTTCTACTTCCACAATTTCATCTACGAGTCGGTGTGGAAGGACAACCGCCGTCGCGCCGCTGAGCGCATGTCCACCTGGCAGGTGCTCAACAAGTACGCGCACGACTACAAGGTGATCTTCGTCGGTGATGCGACCATGGCGCCCTATGAAGTCACCCATGCCGGCGGCAGCGTCGAGCACTGGAACGAGGAACCCGGAGCGCTGTGGATGCAGCGCTTCAGCGAGATCTACGACAAGCTCGTATGGATCAATCCCACGCCGCGTGATACCTGGGAGTATTCGTCGTCGGTTGAGATGATTCGGGAGTTGGTGGGCGGGCAGATGTATCCGCTTACCATCCGCGGGCTCGAAGAGGCCATGAACCAGCTCTCCAAATGAGCAAGCGCGCGGTGGGGCCGCCGCGCCCCACCGCGCGCTTGCCGATCGCGTGCCTGCGCCGTGTCCGACCGTCCTGAAGTGGAGTCCTCACCCGCCCCGGAGCTGTTGGCCCGGGATCGCGTCGAGTACGCGCGTCTGTCCGATCGCATTGCCGCCCGCATGCGGCGGCAGCAACCGAGTGATCGCCTCGAGAGCAAACGTGCGGAGCTGCTGAACCGTTCCTCTGCAGCCGTCGCCCGCCGCCAGAGCAGTATTCCCGAGCTGCGCTTTCCTGCCGAACTGCCCATCATCGAGCGTGCAGACGAGATTCGTGAGGCGCTCGAGCGCCATCAGGTGCTCGTCATCGCCGGTGAAACGGGGTCCGGTAAGACCACCCAGTTACCGAAGCTGGCACTGGCAGTGGGGCAGGGCAAGCGCGGCCTGATCGGCCACACGCAGCCGCGACGAATCGCGGCGCGCAGCGTCGCGGCCCGGATCGCAGAGGAGCTCGGCAGCCCGGTCGGTGAACACGTGGGCTACCAGACCCGATTCGAGTCCCGGATCGATGCCGACGCGCTGGTGAAGGTGATGACCGACGGCATCCTGCTGGCGGAGACCCGCTCGGATCCGGACCTGCTTCGCTACGACACCCTGATCCTCGACGAGGCCCACGAACGCAGCCTCAACATCGATTTCCTCATCGGCTATCTGAAGCGGCTGCTGCCGCGCCGCCCGGATCTGAAGCTGATCATCACCTCGGCGACCATCGACGTGGACCGCTTCGCGGAACACTTCGAACGTGACGGCCGGCCGGCGCCGGTATTGAACGTTTCCGGCCGGACCTATCCGGTGAGCATCAGGTATCTGCCACCGGAGGCGCAGGTCGCGGATGCGGAAGGTGCGGTGGAGCCGTCATTGGAAGGTGGCGTGCTGGCAGCGCTGGAGGCCATTCGCGGCCTCGAACGCAGCGGCGAGGGCACGCCGCCCAAGGCCCGGGACGTGCTCGTGTTTCTGCCTGGAGAACGTGACATCCGCGATCTCGGCCGCTTCCTCGAGGAGCGTCTGAACTGGCCTGGCGTGGAGGTCCTGCCGCTGTATGCCCGCCTCACGGCAGCCGAGCAGCAGCGCGTGTTCGCTTCCGGCCGCGGCCGCCGCATCGTGCTTGCGACCAACGTTGCCGAGACGTCATTGACCGTGCCCCGGATCGGGTACGTCATCGACCCGGGGCTGGCCCGCATTTCCCGCTACAGCTATCGCTCGAAGCTGCAGCGACTGCCCATCGAGCCTGTTTCCCGCGCCAGCGCAGATCAGCGTGCCGGACGCTGCGGTCGGCTGGCGCCAGGCATCTGCTTCCGCCTCTATGCGGAGGAGGATTTCCTCGCCCGGGATGCATTCACAGATCCGGAGATCCTGCGTACGAATCTCGCTGCGGTGGTGCTGCAGATGAAGGATCTCGGCCTCGGCGATCCGGAAGAATTCCCGTTTCTGGAGTCGCCTGAGCCGCGGGCGCTGTCCGACGGGCGTCGCCTGCTGGAGGAGCTTGGTGCGCTGGACGAAACCGGCCGACTCACCGCCGTGGGTCAGGACCTCTGTGCGTTGCCGCTGGATCCCCGCCTTGGGCGCATGCTGGTGGCGGCCCGGGACCGTGACTGTTTGGCAGAAGTGATCTGCATCGTGGCGGCCCTGTCGCTTCAGGATCCCCGCCTCCGACCACTGGACAAGACCCAGGCCGCAGATCAGGCCCATGCCGAGTGGCGGGATCCGAAGTCGGATTTTCTGGGTGTCCTGCGCCTGTGGCAGTGGTTCGAAGCGCAGCGGGGCGAACACAGTCGCTCTGCCTTGCGGCGGCTGTGCGAGCGGCGCTTCCTGTCGTGGATGCGTTTGCAGGAATGGTGGGGCCTGCAGCGCCAGCTGACCCGCACCTGCCGCGACCGGGGCTGGGCGGTGAAGGCTATGGAGGCACCGTCGGAAGCAGTGCATCGCGCTACGCTGCCCGGCTTGCTGAGCCAGATCGGTATACGCACTGAGAAGCAGGACTACCTCGGCGCTCGCGGGCTGCGCTTCCAGGTCTTTCCCGGATCTGCGTTGTTCAAGGGATCACCACCGTGGCTGATGGCCGCGGAGATCGTCGAGACGTCCCGGGTGTATGCCCGCACCGTGGCGGCCATCGATCCCGCCTGGATCGAGGCCGAGGCAGCGCACCTGGTCCGCCGTCAGCATGAGGCGCCGCGCTGGCAGCGGCGCCGCGGGCGCGTGATGGTCAAGGAACGGGTGACCCTTTACGGACTGCCCATCGTCGAAGGTCGGCTGGTGCCCTTTGATCGCATCGATCCCGCAGGGGCCCGTGAGATCTTCATCCGCGATGCCCTGGCCGGCGGCGACCTCGACACCCGGGGGACCTTCCTCGCGCACAATCTCGATCTGATCGAGCAGGTCCGATCGCTGGAAGCCCGCGAGCGGCGCCGGGACCTGTTCGTCGGCGAGGAGGCGTTGAGCGAACTCTATGGCGCGCGCGTTCCTGCGGACGTGACGGATGCACGGCGCTTCGAGCGCTGGCGCAGGAAGGCGGAAGAACAGAATCCGGACGTCCTGCATTTCCAGCTGCAGGATCTGCTGCAGCGGCGTCCGGATGCCGCCGTCGAGGCCGACTATCCGGGGACGCTGACCCTTGGCGACGGGGAACTGGAACTCGGCTACAGCTTCGCGCCGGGTGCCGATGACGACGGCGTCACCCTGCGGGTACCGCGGGTGGTGCTGCCGCAGCTGCGGCCGGAGCCGCTGGACTGGCTGGTCCCGGGCATGCTCGAGCAGAAGTGCATGGCGCTGGTCCGCGCGCTGCCGAAGCGGATTCGTCGTGAGTTGGCGCCGGTACCCGATCATGTGGCTGCCCTGATGCCGCAGCTGCTGGCGCCAGAACACTATCGCGCCGGCAGTCTGCTGCGTGCGTTGTCCCTGGTCATCGAGCGCACGCACGGCGTCGCGGTGCCTGCTGATGCCTGGGATCCGGCCCGGCTCGATGCGCATCTGACGATGCGCATCGAGGTGCTCGACGAGCAGGGCGCAGTGATCGCTGCCGGCCGCGACCTCGTCGCTCTGCAGTCCGAGCAAGGTGCCGAAGCGGACGCGGATGTGCGCCGCGAGGGCGCGGCTGCTGGCTTCGAGGCCGACGGTCTCACCCGCTGGGATTTCGGCGAGCTGCCGGCAACGGTGACGCTGCGGGAAGGCGTTCGTGCCTGGCCGGCTCTGGTTGATGCGGGGGACAGCGTGGCGATCCGGCTGTTCAGTGAGCCCGACTCTGCCGACGCAGCCATGCATGGCGGCGTGGTGCGCCTGCTGATGCTGGCGCAGCAGCGCAACCTCAAGCAGCTCGAGCGGGGGCTGCCGAAGCGCGACGTGATGGGTCTGATGTATGCGCCGCTTGGTGATCCGGCGACGCTGTTCGATCAGCTACTGCAGGTCGCCGTCGCACAGGCGCACCTCGCACAGGCGCACCTCGGTGACGGTCCTCTGCCAAGGGATCAGCGCAGCTTCGACGCCGTGCTGGATGTGGGTCGGGGTCGGCTTGCAGAGGCCGTGCGTGCCGTGGCCGAACTCACCCTCGCGGTGCTCGAGTCATGGCATGCCCTCAGGCGGGCGCTGGACGATGCGGGCTCGCCGGCGTTCCGGGATGCAGTGGACGACGTGCGGGCCTGGCTCGGTCGCGTGCTGCAACCGGACTTCCTGCTGGCGGTCCCGTCGCCTTGGCGGGAGAGCCTGCCACGCTATCTCGAAGCCCAGCGACAGCGCCTCGAGCAACTGCAGGGCAACGTGGAGCGGGATCGCCAGCGGATCGCCGAAGTGGCGGAATGGCAGGGCCGTCTCGACGCGCTGGCGGCGCTCGCTTCCCATGCGGGTGCGCCGCCCGTCACGCGCTGTCGGTGGTTGCTGGAGGAGTACCGCGTGTCCATCTTTGCCCAGGAGCTTGGCACGCTGGAACCCGTGTCGCCGAAACGCCTGCGCAAGGCGTTTGCCGAGGCAGAGGAGGCTCTTCGGCTCGGGAATTGATGTGCGGTGCGGTGGGGCACGGTGACGCCGGCAAGCGTCGCCGTCTACCGGTGCCATAGAATTACCTAATGTAAAATCCAGATAGCAGCAATAAATAATTGTTTTATAAAGTATTTATAATCTAGTTTGATGTCGTTTCTGGAATACACTTTCTCTGTTGGTGCCGCTCCCGCTCAAGCTGTCGCCCCCGCGTGCCGATAAGGCCATGAGTCCCCGGCTCACCAGCCGTGCCGGGGCACCAACGCCATGCATCGACAGGACTGCCGCACTCATGCCGGACAACGACCAGCAGGCCCGGGCTACGGCCACGGCTCCCAAGCGCACGCGTAGCCGCAAGGCCTCGACGCCTCGCGCCGCGCAGGCGAACGCCGAGCAGACGGCACCAACCTCGAAGGCGGGGGCCCGGGAGGCCGGACCCCGGGAGGCCGGACCCCGGGAGGCCGGACCCCGGAAGGCCGGACCCCGGAAGGCCGGACCCCGGAAGGCCGGACCCACCAGGCCCGGAAGCTCGAAGGGCAAGGCGACGACCCGCCGTCGCAGCAGCTCGGGTTCCACCCGCAAGCCAGAAGTTGCCGCAATTCCGGCAGCTGATCCGCCCTCGGTCCTCAGCCTGCCGTCCCACTGCACGATCCATGAAGCCGCGAGCCTGCGCGAGTCGCTGCTGCCGCTGCTGGCTGCGCCGGAGCCCGTGGAACTGGATGCACAAGCGCTGGAGCAGATCGATGCGGCAGGCATTCAGGTGCTGGCGGCGTTCCTGCGCAGCCGTCGACGTGATGGGACAGACGTGATCTGGCGAACCCGGTCGCCGGTACTTGCGGATGCCGCCAGACAACTGGGTGCGGAAGCGCTTCTCGAACTCAACGACGCAAGGGGGTAGAACCGGCGATGTCCTTCGATCTCGACCAGTTTCACGAGGCGTTCTTCGAGGAGAGCTTCGAGGCCATCGATGGCATGGAGGCGGCGCTGCTGAAGCTCGACGTGGGCGCGCCGGCACCTGATCTGATCAACACGATCTTTCGCACTGCCCACTCCATCAAGGGCGGCAGTGGCATGTTCGGTTTCAACGAAATCATGTCGTTCACCCACACCCTCGAGACCCTGCTCGATGAGCTTCGCAGCGGGAACATGGATCTGAAGCAGAGCAGCATCGATCTGCTGCTGAAGTCCGTGGATGTCCTCAAGGACATGCTGCATGCGGTCCAGAACAAGACCGGCGTCGACGCTCAGGTCGTATCGGACATTCAGTTCGAACTGGAACTGGTGGTGGTGCAGGGCCGCAAGGGCGGCTCGGCAGCAACGGCGGCTCCCGAGGCGCCTCCATCACCGGCTGGTGCATCGCAGCCGGAGCAGGTCGAGGAGATGACCACATGGCACATCGGATTCGAACCTGATCCTGGCTTTCTGCAGCAGGGCAACGACCTGTTCGGAATCTTTGCTGCGCTTCAGGCGCTGGGCAGCCTCTCCGTCGAACTCGATGCCGGCGACCTGCCGGATCTCGAGGCATTGGATCCGCAAGACTGTCGCCTGCGCTGGCAGCTCGAACTGCAAGCGGACGCTTCCCGTGACAGGATCGAGGAAGTCTTCGCCTGGGTGGCGGACGATTGCCGTCTCAGCATCGAGCCTGTGTCCGCAGCGCCGGAGACTGCCACCGTGGCGAGCAGCAACGCGGAGACGGTGGTCGCGCCTGTGACGTCTCTACCGCCGGAGCCGCCGAAACCCGTCGCTGCCGTGGCCGAAGAGTCGACGCGGATGGCTGCGGGCAGTGATGCCACGTCGATCCGGGTCAGCATTGAGAAGATCGACGAGTTGCTGAACACCGTCGGCGAAGTGGTGATCACGCAGTCCATGCTGACGCAGATGGGCGAGGGCATGGAGGGGCCGGTCTCTGAGCGCCTCCGCTCCGGTCTGTCTCAGCTCGAACGGCATGTGCGGGAATTGCAGGAAAGCGTCATGCGCATCCGCATGCTGCCCATCAGCTTCGTGTTCAGCCGTTTCCCGCGCCTGGTCCGGGATCTCAGCCAGCAGCTTGGCAAGAAGATCGAACTGAAGATGACCGGCGAGCAGACGGAACTGGACAAGACCGTTCTCGAGCGGGTCGGGGACCCACTGGTGCATCTGGTGCGCAATGCGCTGGACCATGGCATCGAGAGTGCCGAGCGGCGCGTGGCGAGCGGCAAGCCTGCCGCCGGAACGGTGCATCTGAATGCCTACCACAAGGGCGGCGCGATCATCATCGAGGTCAGCGACGATGGTGCCGGTCTGGACCGGGATCGCATCCTGGCGAAAGCGCGCGAGAAAGGTCTCATCGGTGCCGACGAGGTGATCGCCGAGGACGCGATTGTCGATCTGATGTTTCTGCCTGGCTTCTCCACCGCCGAGAAGACCACGGATGTATCCGGTCGCGGAGTCGGCATGGACGTGGTCAGGCGCAACATCACCGAACTCGGTGGCTATATCGACGTCACCTCGACGCCGGGTCGGGGCTCTCGCTTCACGATCAATCTTCCGCTCACGCTGGCCATTGTCGATGGACAGTCGGTGGCCGTGGGCAGCGAGACCTACATCGTACCGCTGGTCACCATCGTGGAATCGTTACAGCTTGGACGCGGTACGTCGAACCGGCTCGTCGGTCAGGGGGAAGTGTTCTCTTTCCGGGGGGAATACGTGCCCATCGTGCGCCTGCACGAACTGTTCGACGTGGCACCGCGGGCGCGGGAGCTGCACGAGGGACTGATCATGGTGGTGGAGGGCGATGGCCGCAAGGTTGGCCTGTTCGTGGACGATCTGCTCGGACAGCAGCAGGTGGTGATCAAGTCCCTGGAAACGAACTATGGACGCATCGGCGGCATCTCGGGTGCCACGATCCTGGGAGAGGGAACCGTCGCTCTGATCCTGGACGTACCCGGTCTGATCCGACTCGCCGCCGACCACCTCGCAGCCGCCTAGTTGCGGCGACATTCACTCTGGAGTAGCAAGTCATGACAGCCGAAGCCGCAGCAATGGTCCAGGAAGCCGCGACCCCGGAGTCGCAGCAGGTGCTCACGTTCACGCTGGGAGCCGAGAGTTACGGCGTGGACATCCTCCGCGTGCAGGAAATCCGAGGCTGGACGTCGGTCACGCGTATTCCCCAGGCGCCTGAGCACGTGCTTGGCGTGCTGAATCTGCGTGGCTCCATCGTACCGATCATCGATCTGCGTCGGCGCTTCGGCATTGGTGAAGCAGCGTTCACGCCGCTCACGGTGATCATCGTCCTGCTGGTGGAACTGCCGGGTGGCCGGCGCGAATTCGGCCTGGTGGTGGATGGCGTGTCCGATGTCGTCGACATCACGGCCGCCAACATGAAGCCGCCGCCGGAGATTGGTGGACGCGTGGACGGAGACTTCCTCAAGGGTCTGGCCACTGTGGCTGAAGCCATGGTGATCCTGCTGGACGTGGACACGCTGATCAGCAAAGAGGTGGCGCTGGTTGCGGTCGAGGAGCACGAGCACTGACTCTGCTCGGTCCTCCCCGGGGCTGGATCCTGTGAAAACGATTAAGGCTGTCGACCGCATGCCGGTACGACGCCAGGGAGAGAACTGATGCTTCTACCCGGAACCGTTCAGGCAACGGCCACCGCGCGTGCGCGGGAGTTCGCGTTCGGTGATGCCGACTTCGAGGCGCTGCGCGTACTCGTCAAGCAGCAGACGGGCATCAATCTGTCCGACTCCAAGCGGGAACTGGTCTACGGCCGTGTCGCGCGACGGCTGCGGGCGCTGGGACTGCGCAGCTTCGGTGAGTATCGCGCGCTGCTGGAGCGTGGTGGCGCGGAGGAGATGGTGCAGTTCTGCAATGCCATCACCACCAACCTCACGGCGTTCTTCCGTGAGTCGCACCACTTCGAATTCCTGTCCGAGCACCTGAAGCGGCTCGACCGGGCCGGCGCACGTCGTCTGCGCATCTGGTCGGCCGGCTGCTCGAGTGGTGAAGAGCCCTACAGCATCGCCATGACCATCCTCGAGACGCTGCAGAACTATCCCCGCTGGGACATAAGGATCCTGGCGACGGACCTCGACTCGGACGTGCTGGAGAAGGCCGCGCGGGGGTGCTACAGCGTAGAACGGGTCGAAGGGCTGGGCCCCCGGCGTCGGGCGCAGTACCTGCGCGAAGTACAGACGCCTTCCGGGCCAGGTTTCGAAGTCACACCGGAAGTCCGATCCATGGTCGTCTTCAAGCAACTGAACCTGATGCATCAGCTGCCCATGAAGGGGCCGCTGGATTCAATCTTCTGCCGCAATGTCGTCATCTATTTCGACAAGGACACGCAACGTGAACTGTTCACGCGCATGGCGCGCCTGCAGCGAACGGACGCACTGCTGTTCCTCGGACACTCGGAAAGTCTGTTCAAGGTTTCAGAGGACTACGAGCTTCTGGGAAAGACCATCTACCGACGCAACTGAGGGGTGGTCTACGCGTGAGCAAAGATGCTGGGAAGGAGACCGTGATCGCACTGCCCGGCTTCGAGCACGTGCGCCGGAGCTGGGACCGTGCCAGCGCCTGCTGGATGGTCAAAGTACTGCCGGGCGAGTATTACATCACCGAGGCCAGAGAGAGCATCAGTACAGTGCTCGGATCCTGCGTTGCTGCCTGCGTCCGTGACACGGAACTCGGTATCGGCGGCATGAACCACTTCATGCTGCCTGAGGACACCAGTTCGGGACGCAGTCCCTGGATGCGGCCGGCCTCCGGTATGGCGACGCGCTACGGCCTGTTCGCCATGCAGCAACTTATCCAGGATCTGCTCGACCTCGGCGCGCGCAAAGACAGGCTCGAATTCAAGCTGTTCGGGGGTGGCCGGATCCTGCCGTCGATGACGGACGTGGGCGCCGCCAACGTTGCGTTCGTGCGCGAGTTCATGGCCCGTCATCAATTCAGGATTGCCGCGGAGGACCTCGGCGACTGCTGCCCACGACGAATTGTCTTCTACCCGGCCACGGGTCGGGTGCTGGTGAAACGGCTGCGCAACTTCGCCGGCCAGGCCATCGGCAATCGGGAACTGGCGTACCTGGAGGGGCTGGCGCACGCGCGCGATGATGTCCTTCGGCGCGCGTTCGATTGATCCAGCCAGGAGTGGATTACGTGTCTCATGCAAATCACCCAGCAGGCGCCGCCGAGAGGCGTATTCGTGTCCTCATCATCGACGACTCCGCCCTGGTGCGTAAGATCCTCTCCGAGGTGCTCGGCAGGGACCGGTCCATCGAGGTGGTCGGAACCGCGGGCGACGCCTACGTCGCGCGCGAGAAGATCAAACAGCTCGATCCGGACGTACTTACGCTGGACGTGGAGATGCCGAAAATGGACGGTCTGACCTTCCTTCGGAATCTCATGCGTCTGCGTCCCACACCGACCGTGATGGTGTCATCGCTCACTGAGCATGGTGCGGACATCACCCTGGATGCGCTCGCGCTGGGTGCGGTGGATTACCTGCCCAAGCCCAAGCTCGACCTTGCGGCGACGCTTTCGGACTACGCTGCTGAGCTGGTCGAGAAAGTGAAGATGGCTGCCGGGGTCAAGGTCAAGCCGCTGAAGCAACGCACCGGTAGCGTACCCGCCACCATCGAAGCGAGGCACAGTGCAGACGTGGTGCTGGCCAAAAGGACGCGTCCGCGCCATTTCCGGACCACGGAGCGCATCATCGCCATCGGCGCCTCCACAGGTGGAACTGAGGCGATCAAGGAAGTCCTGACCCGGCTCCCGCCGGATGCGCCAGGCATCGTCATCGCCCAGCATATTCCGAAGGCGTTCAGTGCGCCGTTCGCGCAGCGGATGGACAAGCTGGCCGCCATGACGGTTCACGAGGCCGAGGACGGGCAACTCATCCTGCCCGGGCACGTCTACATCGCACCGGGTGACCGGCATTTGCTGCTTGACCGGGATGGTGCCCGTTACGTGTGCCGTCTGGACGACGGCGCGCTGGTGAACAGGCACAAGCCGTCCGTGGATGTGCTGTTCCGTTCCGTCGCCCAGCAGGCCGGCCGCAATGCCATTGGCGTTCTGTTGACGGGCATGGGCAAGGATGGCGCCGTCGGGCTCGGTGAGATGCGCGCCAGCGGCAGCCCGACCATTGCCCAGGATGAGACCAGCAGTGTCGTCTGGGGGATGCCCGGCGAGGCCGTGGCCATCGGCGCGGCGGATCAGGTGCTGCCGCTGATGCGTATCGCGGAAGCGATCATGCGCGAGGCGGACGCCATGGACATTACCCGGACTGCACAGCAGGCCTGAGGGAAGGCCGAACAGCGCGGCATCCTTCAGAATTCAGCTATCGCTTCGGACGAGGAAGAGTGGGCGGTGCGAGGGCTCGAGTAACGCGGTGAAGCCGGAACCCGGGGTTGGGTTCCGGCTTCGTGTCCTTCACTGGTACTGGAACGTGAATCGGAGCTGTGCCCGAACGGGGGCAGGCGCGCCACCGTTCATCACCGGCTTGAACTGCCAATTCTGCATGGCGACGAGCGCTTCGCGATGGAAGACGCGCGAGGACGAGTCCAGAACTTCGACATCGCTGACATCGCCAGTCGGCGTGACAGTGAACTCCAGATCCACCCAGCCGTCGAAGCCGCTGCGTGCGGCGGCACGGGGGTATTCGGGTGCAGCCTGGCGGACCACTTCCAGCTCACTGATGGTGTAGACCTTGGTGGTAGCGTAGGCATTCTCTGCCCAGCCAAGCACCATGACAGCGCTGAACAAAGCAAGCGAGACGAGCTTGGTTGCGTGATACATGGAGACTTCTCCTTGGGTTGTGTCGATGTTGCCGAGGTTTAGAGATCGGGCGATACGCATCGGAAGCCGCTGGCTTTATCGGCGCGATCACCTCCTACTTGTGTCCGAATTGCATTGCTTCGTGACGCTTGCGGGCGACTTCGCTGCCCAGCCGGACGCTGCTTGCTGCCCGCTTGGAGCCCGGAGCCCGGGACCGGGGTCACAGGCTCCGGAGCGGGTTCAGAACTCTTCCCACTCTGTGTCGTGCCCGGCAGCGGCACGTGGTGCAGGTGCGGCCTGAGCTGCGGCTGGGCTGCGGGCCTGGGTGTCGCTCCACGGGCGGCTGTTGCGGCGGCGATCCGTCTTGACGCCGGCGGGCAGCGCGGCGGCAACAGGTTTCGGTCTCGTCGTGGTGGATGCCGGCGTGTACTCATCGCGCGCCGCCTGGCGTTGGCTGTCTGCGGCACTGATCCGATACTGGGCAACAAGCCCGTGCAGGCTGTTGGCCCGCTCGGACATGGACTGGCTCGACGCGGACGCCTCCTCCACCAGGGCGGCGTTCTGCTGCGTGAGTTCGTCGAGCTGCATCACAGCCTTGTTGACCTGCTCGATGCCGGAGGACTGCTCCTCACTCGCGGCCGCGATCTCCGCGACGATGTCCGTCACCTTGTTCACGCGGGTGATGATCTCGCTCAATGTGGTGCCTGAGTTCTCCACCAGCTCTGCGCCCTGATTGACCTTCTGGACCGAGTCCTCGATGAGATCCTTGATCTCCTTCGCCGAGCTGGCAGAGCGCTGGGCGAGGTTGCGGACCTCTGAGGCGACCACGGCGAAGCCGCGGCCCTGTTCTCCGGCACGGGCTGCCTCGACCGCGGCATTCAGTGCCAGGAGATTGGTCTGGAAAGCGATTTCGTCGATGACGCCGATGATGTCCGCCACTTTCTTGGAAGATCGGTTGATCTCGCTCATGGCTTCGACCGCCTTGGCGACGACCGCACCGCCTTTCTCAGCGGAGCCACGTGCTTCCGTGGCTAGGACGTTGGCCTGACCAGCGTTCTCTGCGCTCTGGCGTACGGTGGAGGTCATCTCCTCCATGGACGAAGCTGTCTCCTCCAGCGAGGAGGCCTGTTCCTCGGTACGCTGCGACAGGCTGACGTTGCCGGCGGCGATCTGGCTGGCGCCGGAAGCCACCGACAGGCTGGCTTCCGTCACTTCCTGGATCAGCTGCTGCAGGCGTTCGCTCATGCGCCGCATGGCGTCGAGCATCCGCCCGGTTTCGTCGTTGCTGTGCACCTCGATGCGGTTGGTCAGATCGCCGTCGGCAATGGCGTTGGCGACGCGCACGGCTTCGTTCAACGGCAACACCACGGCGCGGACGATGATCCAGCCGATGGCGGCCGCGACGAGGACGGCAAGGATGACGGCGAAGATGGTGATGGCGCTGATGCGTTCAAACAGCGCACTGGCCTGTTCGTACTGGAGCGCCGCAGAATTCACCTGGTACTGCAGCAGTTCGTCGGCCTTCTCGATGAAGGGCTCGTAGGCCGGTTCCATGACGTCATAGGCAAGGTTGTAGGCGGCTTCGATATCACCCGCCTGCAGCGCCTGCATGGTGACGTCAAGGCCGTTGTTCACGAACTGGCGCCGCAGCGTCTGGAATTGCTCCTGGATTTCTCGCTCCTGCGCGCTGGCGTTGGACTCCAAGACTTGGGCCCAGAGCCGCGTGATCCGATCCTGGTTCTCGTTGATCCGCGTGGCGCTGGATCGGATCACGTCGTTGGCTGGATTGTTCACAGCGTCCAGCGCCAGCATCCGATTGCGCATGATCAGCGCGCGGATGTCCGCGATCTGGATGGCCGGAACCGTGCTGTCTTCGTAGACACTCAGCAGTCCCGCGTTGCTCTGATTCATGCCATAGAGTCCGAGCCCGCCGATCGCGGCCAGCGCGAAGGACAGAAAGCCCAGGACAAAGGTCAATCGAGCCTTGATCGTCAGGTTCTTCATCGACATTCCCATCTCCTCGTCTCGTGTCCGGACCTTAAGAACCTGCGTGGTCGGCACGATGCCTGTTCGCCATGAGTCGGCGTCTATCCAGCACGTTGGTCGTAGCTGATTCGCTCTTGCTATCGACCGAATGGGCGCGAACTTGAGGGGAATCAACGCGTGTAGAGCCAAAGCGAGACGTCCCCGCCCGCATGCAGGCATCGTGCGTGCTGCCCAGCTCAGCGCTGCGAGTGCAGGGAGGAGATTCGGATCAGGCTATGAGGCTGGAGAAGGGGCGTTCAGCAGTTGGCGAGCGAGCGACTGCTCGGTGCGCTACCTGCGTGACCGCGCTGATCGTAGGCGGACGGAGTCGACGACTGCCCGAGCAGTTCGAGACCGACCCGCGTCTGGCGTTGCGCCAGAGCAATGGCACTGCCGGCGGCCAAATTCATGCCCCTGCAATGGCGCAGGCGTTCACAGAAGGTCCGCCACCAGGGTGCCTCGGCCAGATCGCCTGCGGCGGCGGGGGAGAGCGCACGGATCGAGCGCTCGACGCCACGTTGCTGGAGCGATGCTTCGAGTTCGCGCAGGGCCTGCTGCTTGCCTGTCACCGCATCGAGCAGCGCTGCGGCGCCGCCGCTGTCCACCAGGGCCGAGGCTTCGTGCTCGAGAGCCTGCTCCAACGCTGCGAGTAGCGGCTCGAAGTCGGCGACGGCTCGTTCGAGGCCGGCCGGATCAGCGGGTACGTGAGCTATTGCCGACATGTCCTGGTCTCCTGAAGGTCAGGCCGTATTGTGCGTTCGTGCGGTTACTCGCCCAGGTCCTGTTCCATCTTCAGCAGACCCGCAGCGATCCGCTCCGGATCGATGACATAGCTGCCGTCGGCGATGCTGCTGCGGATGGCATCCACCCGTGCCTGATCAACCGGAGAGGCGTCGCCTGCGCTGCGCGTGGCCTCGAGCAGACGCTGGGCAGAGTCCGTCAGCGTGAGTTGGTCACCGGTCTCGGTGCGTCCGCCGGCGGCGGGAGCGCGAGTGCTGGCGGGCTGTGGCCCGGTCGTCGCATTGCGGTCGACGCGGCTCGGCAACAGATCGGAGGGTTTCACGTTCTTGATGTCCATGAGCTTGACCATCCGTAAACGGGATGTGAATGACTGTTAAACCAGTGTATCGACCCCTGCCAGCAAACCTTGAGGCCTGAACCGAAAAAAATCTACGACCCCGTCCTGACCCTGCCATGCTCGTCCACGACGCCCTCGACGACACTGCGCGAGTGCAGGTTGCGGACCCGGACCCGGTCGCCTGCTGCCGCGTCGCTCAAGGCTTCACCTTCACTGCTCACGGCGAATGCGCCGCCGGAGGACTGAATGCGTACCCGGTCGCCGCGCCGGACGATGCTCGGACGTTCGAGCATGGTCTGGGTGATGACGGAACCGGGCTGCACCACCCGCCGCAGCATCATCCCCTCCGCCTGCTCGAGCTCCGTGATCCAGTCACCCGCGAGCCGCGCCACGTCCCGTCGCTCCAGGCGCAGCTGGATTGCCGTCAGAGGCTCGCCGCGGCTTGCCGGCGCGCCAAGCACCACGACATCTGCCGTCACCTCCAGCCGCACCGGCACGTAGAGCGACCAGGCCGGTAGCGTCGGACAGCGCAGCCCCACATTGACGTTGGCGCCCGGGCGCTGGCCGGGTGGGGAGAAGGTCTCCGGCTCCACCTGACAGCGCGCGAGCCGCAGGCGTGGATCGAGGCGGCTCGACTCTGCGCGCACGTCCGCATTGGCAGGCGCCTGGCTGCGACCCAGCGCCACGGCGTGGCGCTCCGCCAGCATGCGAATGCGATCATGACTCTCATGGCGATCGGCGGCCGGGACGGTTGCCGATGCCAGCAACATGATGATCAGGACAATGAACTTCATCGTGCGCGCCATCTCTCTGCTTGATCGGCAGGTGGAGCAGCAAAAATCAAGCCAGCCTCCACGAAGGTCGTAACGACGGCTACGCCGCGCAGTACGGCCGGCCTCGGCATCGTTCTGTCCTCACGTATGACACGGCGGCGTCAAAGCTTTGACGACCGCCATACCGTCGGCGCTCGCCTCCGCGCAACGCGGAAGGATTTCGCCGCAGGAGCGGCAAGGTCTTGCCGCTGGCAGCGTTGCCGGGGCCTGCGGATGTCCATTGAAGCCGCTTTCTACCGCAGTGCAGCGTTTTGGCCCGTGCCTTGCAATGACCCGATCGCAACCTGTCGCCCAAGGAGCGTTCGGGATGGACAAGATGATCGATGCAGCACTCGGAGTTCACTCCCGTGCCCTGGCCGTGGGGGCGAAGCGCATGGAAGTGCTGGCGGGAAACATGGCGAACTCGGATACGCCCGGATTCAAGGCCAGGGATGTCGACTTCCGTGCGGTCCTGCGCGACGAGATGCGGCCAGGGTCGGCGGCTGCGCTGCGCACGACTCACGACCGGCACATACCCACGAACGGCCACGCGGCGGCTGAGACGAACCTGAAGTACCGCATCCCGAATCATCCCGCGCTGGATGGCAATACGGTGGACAGCCAGATGGAGCAGGCCGCGTTCGGTGAAGCGGCGGTGCGCTATCAAGCCAGTCTCGACTTTCTCGGTGGTCGCATCGACGGGCTGCGTAAAGCCCTGCGCGGCGAGTAGGACCTCAAGGAGAGCCCGCATGAGTCTGTTCAACGTCTTCGATCTGTCCGGGACTGCATTGAGCGCGCAGTCGGTGCGCCTCAATACGGTCGCCAGCAACATGGCCAATGCAGAAGTCGCCAGTTCCACCGCCGAAGGCACATACCGCGCACGGCAACCCGTTTTCACCGCCATGCTCGAGCAAGCCGCAGGCGGCAGTGTGAGCCGCGGCGTGCAGGTCGCCGGCGTGATGGAGAGCCAGGCACCGCCACGCATGGAATACATGCCCGGGCATCCGCTGGCGAATGCAGACGGCTACGTGTTCTTTCCCGCCGTCAACATGGTCGAGGAGATGGCGAACATGATGTCGGCGTCGCGCAGTTATCAGAACAACGTGGAAATGATGAACACGGTCAAGAGCCTGATGCTGCGCACCCTGCAGCTCGGCCAGCGCTGACGGCAGCGGGGAGCGCAGCATGTCCAACAGCATCGACAGCAACACCCTGAACCAGCTCGGGCTGGCGCCGCGGGGCCCGGAAAAGCCTCGCGACAAGCTCGGTCAGGAAGACTTCATGCGGCTGATGATCACCCAGCTGCGCAACCAGGATCCGTTCTCGCCCATGGAAAGCGGCGAGTTCTTAGGCCAGCTGGCCCAGTTCGGAACGGTCTCTGGCATCGAGGACATGCGCAAGTCCTTCGAAGGTCTGTCCGGTGCGATTGCCGGCAACCAGACCCTGCAGGCTGCGGGACTGGTGGATCGTCAGGTGCTCGTTCCCGCCCGGGAAGGCTGGTTGCCCCCGGACGGCAAGCTCGCTGGGGCGGTGGAGGTTCCTCCGGGCGCCGGCAACGTCACGGTCGGCGTCTACGACATGACCGGACGTCTGGTCACGACGGTTCCGTTGCCGGACAGCGCGGGCGGTCGCGTGGCCTTCGAGTGGAATGGAGACGTTGCCGGCGGCAGCGCGTCGCCCGGCTTCTACGAACTGCGGGCCACGGGCTCCGTCAGCGGCCAGAGCATGGAGCTCGATCTGCTGGTGTCCGGCCGGGTCGAGAGCGTCAGCGTCGGTGAACGCAACGGGGCCCTGAAGTTGACGGTCGCGGGTCTCGGCGTCGTGGATTTTGGTCAAGTGCGCGGGATCGGCTGAGCCGACCCCGTTTCTAGAGTCTGAGTCAGGAGAGAAGGACATGCCCTTTCGTACCGCTCTAAGTGGCCTCAATGCGGCCTCCGCGGATCTTCGGGTGACCGGCAACAACATCGCCAACTCCGGCACCACGGGCTTCAAGCAGTCGCGTGCGGAGTTCGCCGACGTGTTCGCCACCACCAATGCCGGTGTCAGCGCCACAGCCGTCGGCAAGGGTGTACGGCTCTCGTCGGTGAGCCAGCAGTTCGGCCAGGGCAACATCGATTTCACTGGCAACAACCTGGACATGGCGCTGTCGGGCAAGGGTTTCTTCGTGCTGAGCGATAGCGGCTCTCTGAGCTACACCCGTGACGGATCCTTCCAGATCGATCGCGACGGGTTCGTGGTCAATAACAGCGGTAAGCGTGTGCAGGCCTATCCGACCCAGGACCGCCTCAACGCCACCTTCAATACCGGCAATCTCAGTGATCTGCGCTTGGCGACCACTGAGTCGCCGCCTCAGGCCACTCGCCGGGTGGAGGCGGGTTTCAATCTCAGCGCCCAGGCAGAGGATCTGTCTGCGGTCCCGTTCGATCCTGCCGATCCGGGCAGCTACGGCCTGTCCACGTCGCTCACCGCCTACGATTCCCTGGGCCAGTCGCACACGGCGACGCTGTTCTTCCGCAACGTCGGGCAGCTGCAATGGGAAGCCCATCTGGCCATCGATGGCCAGCAGGTGGGCGGTGCCCAGCCGTTACAGTTCGGTCCCGATGGCGCGCTCCTGGTCCCGACCGGTGACGTCGGTTTCGGTGCGTTCACCCCGGCGAACGGCGCGGACCCGCTGAACATCGCCTTCGACTTTTCCCAGGCGACCCAGTTCGGCGTGAATGACAACGTGGCTTCGCTGCGCCAGGACGGCTTCGCCAGCGGTCGTCTCACGGGCGTCGACATCGACGGCAGCGGCATCGTCTTTGCGCGCTTCACCAACGGCCAGTCGCTGCCGCTCGGTCAGGTGGCGGTGGCGAGTTTCGCCAATCCCCAGGCCTTGCAGCAGGCCGGCGACAACGCCTGGCTGGAGAGTTTCGCAGCCGGTGATCCGGTATTCGGCGTGGCCGGCAACGGTGATCTCGGCACGCTGCAATCCGGTGGTCTCGAAGCCTCCAACGTGGAGATCGCGGAGCAGCTGGTGAACCTGATCACGGCCCAGCGCAACTTCCAGGCCAATGCCCAGGTCATCAGCACGGCCGACGCTGTGACCCAGACCATCATCAACATCCGCTGATGAGGGGCTGAGTCATGGATCGCCTGCTCTACGTCGCCATGTCGGGGGCCCGGGAAACTCAGGTCGCCCAGGCCGTGACGAGTCACAACCTGGCCAACGCTTCGAGCCACGGTTTCCGGGCCACGCTGGCCGGTGCCAGCCACGTGCCGCTCAATGGTCCCGGCCATGCCGCCGCGCGTGCCTACGCCGTCACCGAAGGGCAGGGCACGGACTTCACGCCGGGGCCGCTGATGGCCACGGGGCGCGACCTCGACGTCGCCATCGAAGGCGAGGGCTGGATCGCCGTGCAGGCGCCGGACGGTGGCGAAGCCTACACCCGCGCCGGCGATCTGCGGGTGGATGCCTTCGGCCTGCTCACCAACGGTTCCGGCCGTCCGGTGATGGGTGACGGTGGACCCATCGCGCTGCCTCCGTTCGAGGCCCTGGAGATCGCGGGCGACGGCACGATCAGCATTCGCCCGCTGGGCCAGGAAGCGGCCGGACTGGCGGTGGTGGAGCGCATCCGGCTGGTGAATCCGCCGCCGGGGATGCTCGAGCGCGGTGAGGACGGTCTCATGCGGCTTGCCGGTGGCGCCGTGGCGGAGCCGGCCGCCGAAGTCCGCCTGATGGCGGGCATGCTCGAGGGTAGCAACGTCAACGTGATCGGCTCGATGGTCGAGATGATCCAGCATGCGCGCAGTTTCGAGATCCAGATCAAGATGATGGGTACCGCGGAGGAGAACGACCGTGCCTCCAGCGATTTGATGCGACTCGGCTGAGTCCGGGCGAGGAGTTCCAGATGAATCAGGCACTTTGGATAGCGAAAACCGGTCTGGACGCGCAGCAGACGCGCATGTCCCAGATCTCCAACAACCTGGCCAACGTCAACACCACCGGCTTCAAGAAGGGGCGGGCGGTGTTCGAGGACCTGATCTACCAGAACATCCGCCAGCCGGGTGCGCAGAGCTCCCAGGATACGCAGCTGCCATCCGGACTGATGCTCGGCACCGGTGTGCGCACGGTGGCCACCGAGAAGATCTTCACCCAGGGCAACCTGGTGCAGACCGACAATGCGCTGGACATCGCCATCGAGGGTCGCGGGTTCCTGCAGGTGCTCAATCCCGACGGCACCCTCGGCTACACCCGCGACGGTTCCCTGCAGGTGAACCGCGACGGCCAGCTGGTGACTGCCAGCGGCTTCGAGGTGCAGCCCGGCATCGTCATTCCGGACAACGCCCTGTCGGTGTCCATCAGCCAGGACGGCATCGTCGGCGCCACCGTCCCGGGGAACGCCGCACCGCTGGAAGTGGGACAGCTGCAGCTTGCGGACTTCGTCAATCCTGCGGGCCTGCAGGCCATCGGTCGCAACCTGCTGGTTGAGACCGCTGCCAGCGGGGCGCCACAGGTCGGTGTTCCGGGACAGAACGGCCTCGGCACCGTGATTCAGGGTGCGCTGGAGGGTTCCAACGTCAACACGGTGGAGGAACTGGTGAACATGATCGAGACGCAGCGAGCCTACGAAATCAATTCGAAGGCCATCTCGACGGCGGATCAGATGCTGCAATTCGCCAACAACAATCTCGGGCGCTGATGCGCTCCGATGATTCTGCAACCGCGGAGACGGAACATGACCTTTCGGACCCCTGTGCGACCACCGCACGCCCTGGCACTGCTCGTCATCGCTGCGCTGCTGGGCGGCTGCGCCAGTGCGCCCATCGTCCACAAAGGCAGCGATGAGCGCTTCGAGACGACAGCTCCGCCTCAGCCGAAGGCGCCGGAACACAATCACGGTGCCATATATCAGACCGTGTCCGCCCAGGGGCTGTTCGAGGACTTCAAGGCCCGGCGGGTCGGTGACGTCCTCACCGTCGTTCTCGCGGAACGCACCAATGCCCGCAAGTCGGCCAATGCCGCCTCGTCGAAGGACTCCAGCGTGCGCATGGTCGGCCCGACGGTCTTCGGTCGGCCCGTAACCCACAACGGTACGCCCATCCTCGACACCAACGTCAGCGCGTCGAGGGACTTCGAGGGGCAGGGCGATGCAGCCCAGAGCAACCTGCTCGAGGGCTCAATCGCCGTGACCGTGTCTGAGGTGCAGGCCAACGGCAATCTGGTGGTGCAGGGCGAGAAGTGGATGCGCATCAACCAGGGCGAGGAGTACATCCGCATCCGCGGCATCGTCCGGCCGGTGGACATCCGTACCGATAACACCGTGCTGTCTACCCAGATCGCCGATGCGCAGCTCGCCTACGGCGGTACCGGGCATCTCGCCCAGAGCAATTCTCCGGGCTGGGCCTCGCGCTTCTTCAACAGCCCACTGTGGCCCTTCTGATGCCCGCGGCGAGGATGAGAACATGATGATGCACACGGATCGCAGGGCGCCGCTGGCCTGGGCGCTGGGCCTGCCG
>SKUB01000010.1 GCA_007122315.1 Pseudomonadales bacterium
CCGGCGGGAAAGATCGCCCACTTCACCTCCTGGACGCCGAACTTGGCTTCGGGGCAGGCGACGCGGATATCGGTGCCCTGCACCATCTCCATGCCGCCGGCGATGGCGTGGCCGTTGATGGCGGCGATCACCGGTTTTTCGGTATCGAAGTTGCGCAGCAGCGCGGCTGAGGTCAGCGCCGGATTCTTCAGTACTTTTTCGTCCCACTCGTTCTCGGGCTTGCGCGCGCCGGAGACCAGCGGGATGAGCTGGCCGAGATCGGCGCCGGCACAGAACGCGCTGCCGGTGCCGGTGACCACAGCGACCCGGACTTCGTCGTCGTCCCGGACCTGCTGCCAGGCCTCGGCGAGACGCACCCCCACTTCGGGATTGATGGAATTGCGGGCGTCGGGACGGTTCAGGGTCACCAGGGCCACATGGCCCTTCTTCTCGAATTCTACGACAGACATGGTCCACTCCTCGGTTGATTCCCGCGGGCTAGATTAGCGAGCCGGGCCGAGGCATGCATCCTGCTGCGGGCGCCTGGCCCACTAGGGAGGCTCTGAACGGAAGCGTGACGCTACTGGGGGTTCCGGACCAGCATCGAGAGTCCGCGTTCGGTCTTGTTTCGCTGCTGATCGGATCCAGAACTGGAAAAGTCGAAGGTTATTGCAAAGCCCGCGCCGAACTCGATGCCCGTAGTCGAGGTCCAGAACTGCGCGGCGGTTCGGGGAAACACCACTTCATTGATGGCAGGCGTGGTTGTACATTCCTCGACGATCGAGACCAGCTCATTGACGTTCGGAACACGCCAGCCGTCGCCCTCGGATTCCGCCGCCTGCAGTGCGTCCTGCCACTCCAGACTGCTGCTTCGGGCATCGCAGGCACCATCCGAAAAGGTGGAGCCCAGCGGACAGCGCCGCCACTCCAGGCCGGTTCGCCGATGGCGGACAATGCCTTCCTCCACATTGCCCACCACCTCGAAATCGGAAGAAGGCGTGGTTGCTGTCAAGTCTGAAGGATCATCCACGATATTGGTGCAGACGTGGTCGTCCAGGTTCTCGGCACTCGCTGCCGCAGCGCCGAGCAGGCCCGGCAGAATCGCTCCGAGGAGCCGTGCCCGCCAACTGCTCCCGCTGTGGCTGGTTTGGAGCTGAATGGTCCTGCCTTTAGTGAACATGATCATTCTCCGTCGCGAACCAACATCACCGGGTGGTAGTTGTTCTTGCTGCGGACATCTGACCTTCCATGTCTGAACGTCACCACCCACGCTTGGCTGACAAGCGTGGCCAGTGTCGAAGCCCACGCGAGGCTGTGTGGGTTGAAGTAGTCGGTATCGACTGCAGGCTCGGTTTTGCCGCGGTGGACGATCGAGCGCAGCTCGGTCAGCGTCGGTAGCCGCCAGTCGGTGTAGCCACACAGGGTCAGGCCGTTGACCTCTGCAATACGGTCCAGCGTGGTTTCGCCATCCGGGTTGGAAGCATCCTCTTCTGCGCCCGGACCGCCGCCGTTTCGGCTGGGGTCCGGGTCATACCAGCGATAGCGTTCATTGCTACCCCTTCTCTCCCATACCAAGCCGGTGACGTTGTCCCTGACGCACTCCCATTCAGCCGCATCTGAGTCGAGATCAGCGCCGGCCGCGTTGATCTTGGTGTAATCGAATCCAGCGGCGCCGGCGCCGAGCTTGTCGAGGTCACCCTCCCGGGCAAGCGCATCGCGGCCAATATCACCGTCCTGATTGGGAAAGCCGGTCTGCGGACAGGCTAGATCCGCTTCAGTGTTGGTGGCACAGGTGTCCTCGCCGGAATCATTCAAGGTGCCCAGCATTCCGACGTCAGGCTCGCTCGCCTCGGGCGTGGCGACTACCTCGTCGCTGGGAAAGCTGCGACCCGGCTCTGCCAGCGTAATCATGCGCAGGTGGTAGGTTTCGCCGTTCTCCAGATCTGGAATGGTATGGGGACTCTCGACGTTCAGCTCCAACGTGCCGCCTTCGAGCGCTGCGTAATTCTCGATATCGTCCAGGCTCTCCCGTGCGTAGTACAGGTCGTATGCGGAAGCTCCTTCCACCGGCGCCCAGGAAACCGTGAGTTGCCGATCGCCGACAGATACGTTCAGCTCCGGGGCCGCGAGTTCGCCCAACGTGATCGCGAGGGTGCAGTCAGCTGTAATTGGCTCAGTAGTGAAGGTGGCGCTGTTGACTGTGGCATCGTCAATCGATCCGTCGCAGCCCGTGACCTCGAGAATTCTCGAGCCGGTCGCTGGTGTGATTTCCAGGGCTGTGAACTCACCCTCATCCACCTCGACGCTGTCAGGGGTGACTGTCGCATCGCCTCCGGAAACCGAAGAGCTCACCTGAAATGTCGAATCCTCTTCAACGGGGTCGCCGTCGACGGGGTCGCCCTCGACGGGGTCGCCCTCGACGGGGTCGCCCTCGACGGGGTCGTCCTGGACAGGCTCTTCCGGAGCGGGAGCGGGAGCCTCAGGAAAACGACCATCCCCGCATGCTGATAGCATCGTCGAGAGCAGGAGGGCCGAGAGAAGCGGTCGCGGAATAGGCAGGCTGATCACTTCAAAATTTCTCCAAACGGTGGTCATAAATCATGAGCCGATAAGCAGCAGAACCCCGGCGGCGATGCCGGGATGTCCGAATGGTGCTGACCAGCAATGAATCCCCCTTGGAATGGCTGCGCGTGACGCCAAGCTTGTTGGGTCAGTACACGCGCTGGCGCGGGCGGGCGGAATAGTGCAAATGCACCACTGTGCTATTCTCATCGGGCGAGTTGGCGTCACTTCGATGGCGTCGGCGTAAGGCCGCTCGAGCTGAGGGTTTAATGACTGCGGATGTCGGCAGGATCAGTGATTTTTTGCTCGACCTGTACAGTGACGCACGCCGTCAGCGCCCTAATGTCTTCCAGCGGGACACCCTTGTTCAATTGCGTGACTTCGTACCGTTTGATTTCGGGGCCTGGGGTGGCGGTGCTCAGGATAGTCGCGAAGTCAGTGAAGTGATCATGCTCGACCAGTCGTCGGGCCTGTTCCAGGACTGGTCTGCTGTTGCCGCAATCGATGACTATTGTGATCTGGCCTTGCGTCGACTGAACGACGCTGTTCTGTTCGACGATATTCCGTGCTTCCGCGAATCCGCGGCCTACAAAGAGCACTGGCGCCGCTTCGATGCCCGCAATATGGTGGCCACCATCATGGCCGAGCCTATCGACGGCTATGTCAGCTTCGTCGGACTCTGCAGAGCGGACATCAATCGCAGGTACGGCGAATCCGAGCGCGTGCTCATGCAGATGCTCATGCCGCACGTATCCAGTGCGCTGCGCTTGAGCCGGGAAAGTCAGGTGTTCGAGGCTGAGGTGACGGGTGAAGGTGTCGGCTTGGTGACGCGTGCCGGCATGATCCTGTCGAGCCGCGCGCCCTTCCTGCACCTGGTGCGTGAGGAGTGGGGACACCCAGATCCGCCTACGCTGGCGGCGATTCTACCCACGGGTGCGGGTGGCGGAGTGTGGCGCGGTAGGTCGATCCAGCTCGGGATCGAACGCCTGGGGCCCTACTTCCTGTTGCGGGCACGGACCTGCGACGATCTCGATGTGCTTCGCCCTCGCGAGCAGGAAGTGGCCGAGCATTTCGGCCGTGGCATGACGCACAAGGAGGTCGCGCGTACGCTGGCGATTGCACCATCGACCGTGCGTAACCATCTCGCGCAGATCTATGACAAGCTCGGCATCCGCGACAAGGGCGAGCTCGCTGGTTTGGTGAGTACCGCCGACAGTTTGAGCCGGAAACGGCAACGCTAGCGGACACAGGAGCCGACCGCATGGAGTTAACCCGAATCGGCGGAGATCTCACTCCAGTTTGGACGAGACCGGAATCGAAGCCGCGGCTTTGCGGATAGTTCGACGCCGGACAATTCTCGATGTGGCGTCTCCGCGGAAACGTTTTGGAGTTGAGCCGCTATGAAACCGAGGTTGCTTGATTCCCTGTTGGTGACCGGCGGCCGCCCTGCTTCGGGTACCTGACCGGGAGGTCACCAGCCGGGGACGTCGGTCATGTCCGGCAGGCGGTGGGCGATGCCCTTGTGGCAGTCGATGCAGGTGGCATCGCCGTCTGCCAGGGCGGTGGCATGCAGTTGTCGCGCCCGCGCCGTCTGTACGGTGAAGTCCATGTACTCGAAGGTGTGGCAGTTGCGGCACTCGAGGGAGTCGTTGGCGCGCAGCCGGGCCCACTCGCGCTCGGCCAGTTCCCGGCGCTTCGCCTCGTATTTCTCAGGCGTGTTGATGGTCCCGAACACCCAGCCCCAGACTTCCTTGGAGGCCTCCATCTTGCGTGCCACCTTGCGGGTCCAGTCCTGGGGGACGTGGCAGTCGGAGCAGGTGGCGCGAACGCCAGAGCGGTTCGTGTAGTGGATGGTCGGCTTCAGCTCGGCGTAGGGATTGGCTTCCATCTCGTGGCAGGCGATGCAGAACGTCTCGGTGTTCGTGAACTCCATGGCGGTGTTGAAACCACCCCAGAACAGAATCCCCGCGACGAAGCCGCCGAGTGCCAGGAAGCCCAGGCTGAAGTGCTGGCTCGGCCGCGACAGCGTGCGCCAGAACTCAACGATCCAGCGGCGCATGACGCCTCCCCTGGTAGAAGAAATCATTGCCGACGGGGCTCCGCACCTGCTGCTGGGCCACGTGACACTGGAGACAGAAATAGCGCCCCCCGGCGATCCGCTCGGTTTCCTTCCCCTCCCGGTCCCGGTAGTGGGTCGGGGTCATGGGCGGGGCGAGCATGGCCTCGGCGCGGCCGACGTCGTGGCAGCTCAGGCAGCGGTTCGCATTCAGGTCCAGCTGATGATCGCGGACATGGTGGGGCACCACCGGCGGCAGATAGGGGTGGGCGCGGGGTGTCGGGTGCGCGTCCCGCTCGGGAGGCGCGATCACCGGTGCCGGATGGCTGTCGGCGAGACTGCCGCCGGGGCGCAGACCGTCCGGTGCCGGCGCGGATAGATTTGGCGATGCTCCGGCCGCTGCAGCGAGCATAAGACCCAGCAGGATGGCCACTGCCGCCTTCATGCCAGACTCACCAGTTCGAGGCGGACCGCGCACTTCTTGAAGTCGGTCTGCAGGGAGATCGGATCGGTGGCGTCCAGCGTGACCCGGTTGATGAGCCGATTGGCGTCGAAGAAGGGGACGTACACCATGCCAGGCGGCAGCTGGTAGCGGCCACGGGTCTCCACTCGGCCGCGCATGTCGCCGCGGCGGCTGACGATGCGGATCTCGCTGCCGCGGCGGAACCCGAGCCGACGGGCATCGTCGAGGTTCATGTACACCAGCGCGTGCGGCACGGAGGCGTGCAGCTCCGGAACCCGCTGCGTCATGCTGCCCGTGTGCCAGTGCTCCAGCACCCGGCCGGTGCTGAGCCAGAACGGATAGTCGTCGTCCGGAATCTCCGCGGGCGGCTCCGTCGGCAGGGCGAAGATCAGCGCGCGGCCGTCGGGATGACCGTAGAACTGCACGCCGCGACCTTCTTCCACGTAGGGGTCGTAGCCCTCACGGTAGCGCCAGAGCGTCTCCTCGCCGTCGATGACCGGCCAGCGCAGGCCGCGGGTCTCGTGGTAGGTCTCGAAGGGCGCGAGATCGTGGGCCTTGCCGCGGCCGAAGCGGGCGTACTCCTCGAACAGGCCCTTCTGCAGGTAGAAGCCGAAGGCCTCCGACTCCTGGTTGCGGTAACCCTCGGCGCGCTCACTGTTCGGATACGCGTCCACCTGGCCGTTGGCGAACAGCACCTCGAACAGCGTCTTGCCGCGAAAGTCCGGCGCCTGCGACAGCAGCTCCTCGGACCAGATGTCATCGGTGCTGAGCCGCCGCGACAGCTCCACGAGCTGCCACAGGTCGGAGCGCGCCACCCCGGGCGCGTCGGTGAGCTGATGCCAGAATTGGGTCCGGCGTTCCGAGTTGCCGTAGCCGCCTTCCTTCTCCACCCACATCGCCGCCGGCAGAATCAGATCTGCCGCCTGGGCTGATACCGTGGGATAGACATCGGAGACGATGACGAAGGCGTCCGGATGGCGCCAGCCGGGCAGCGTCTCCTGGAGCGTGTTCGGGCCGGCCTGGATGTTGTTGGTCACCTGGGTCCAGTAGACGCGGATTTCACCGTCGCGCAGGCGGCGCGACTGCTCCACAGCGGCGAAACCCACCCTCGAAGGGATCGTCCCGGACGGCAGCTTCCACACCTCTTCCGCGAAGGCGCGGTGTTCCGGGTTCGTCACCAGCATGTCCGCCGGCAGGCGATGGGCGAACGTGCCCACTTCCCGCGCCGTGCCGCATGCGGAGGGCTGACCGGTGAGCGAGAACGGGCTGTTGCCCGGCTCGGAGATCTTCCCGGTCAGCAGATGCAGGTTGTAGATCATGTTGTTCACCCACACGCCGCGGGTGTGCTGGTTGACGCCCATGGTCCACAGCGACATCACCTTCACTTCCGGATCGGCGTAGAGCTCCGCCAGCGCCTGCAGGTCCCGCGGCCGCAGGCCCGATTCGCGGCTGGCGCGCTCGCGGGTGTAGGGCGCAACGAACTCGGCGAAGGCATCGAAGTCGATGTCGTCCCAGGTGTTCGGCCGGCCGGCACCGGTGGCGGCCCGCTGCCGCGGATCCTCTGGCCGCAGGCCGTAGCCGATGTCCGGCGTACCGCGGACGAAGCGGGTGTGGGCGTCGACGAAGTCGCGGTTCACCGCGCCGGTCTCGATCAAGTGATGGGCGATGTAATTCAGGATCACCAGATCGCTGTGCGGGCGCATCAGCAGTTTCAGGTCGGCGAGATCGAAGCTGCGGTGGCCGAAGGTGGACAGCACCGCGACGCGCGCGCCAGGGTGCGTCAGCCGCCGTTCACTGATCCGGCTCCACAGCACCGGATGCATCTCCGCCATGTTCGAGCCCCACAGCACGAACGCGTCTGCAGCTTCGATGTCGTCGTAGCAGCCCGGCGGTTCGTCCATGCCGAAGGTGCGCATGAAGCCGGCAACGGCCGAAGCCATGCAGTGGCGTGCGTTGGGGTCGATGTTGTTGGTCCGCAGCCCGGCCTTGAACAGCTTCGATGCCGCGTAGCCTTCCCAGATCGTCCACTGTCCGGAGCCGAACATGGCGACGCTGTCCGGACCATGGTCGCGGATCGCCGCGCGGAACTTCTCCGCCATCAAGTCCAGCGCCTCGTCCCAGCTCACGGGCTCGAAGTCACCGTCCTTGTCATAGCGGCCGTTTTTCTTGCGCAGCAGCGGCTCGCGCAGGCGGTCGCGACCGTAAGGGATCTTGGCGAGGAAATAGCCTTTGACGCAGTTCAACCCCCGGTTCACCTCGGCTTCGGGGTCACCTTGCGTCGCGACGATGCGCCCGTCCCGGGTGCCGACCATCACTCCGCAGCCGACACCGCAGAAGCGGCAGGGCGCCTTGTCCCAGCGCACGTCCTGGTTCCGGTTCGCGGCGTCGGCGAGCGTCGTGAGTGGAATCCCCGCCACGGAAGCCGCAGCGGCCGCTGCCTGGGCCTTGACGAGTTCGCGCCGGGTCAGCTTCATGCCGGCGTCTCCGCAGCTTCGACGATCTGGTGGTAGACGAACTGCACGTCGAGCACGCCAGGTTCGTTGCGCAGCCGATCCATGATGTCGACCACCGCAGCGTCGTCCGGCGCTTCCATGACCAGCACCAGTGTGCCGTCGGCGTTGCTGGTGGCCAGTTCAGCACCGGGCTCCCGATCCAGCCAGCGGCGTACGGCTGCCTCGACATCAGGCCGCACGCGGGCGAGCGCACCGACGACGTGACAGAACGTAGCCGTCATGACGGCGGCCCCGTGAAGGTCTGGAAGATCCAAACGGCGAGACCGTAGCTGCCGAC
>SKUB01000006.1 GCA_007122315.1 Pseudomonadales bacterium
ATGCGCCGCGGAATCGTCTCGCCCTCCAGCAGGGTCATGACGTAGCCGTCGCCAAGGCCGTCGTCCTGATCGAGGACGAACAGGACCTCCGCGGCCGCAACCCCCGCCGCACGGGCAGCCTGCTGCACGGCAGCCTCACCGGTCTTGCCCAGACTGGTCTCGGAATCTGCGGCGGCTGCCGCCTCGGCACCCAGCGACGCCGGCGACCGGCGCAGGATGCAGCCGATACGCCCGCCGCCGCTGCCGACGGCGTCGAACCGCCAGGTTTCATTGGCGGCCCCGGCTGTGAGCCGAGCCAGCTCGGTGACTTCCGGATGCTTGCCGAGCTGACCACCGAGGTGGCGGGCCAGCGCCCGCGCCAACCCGGAGGCCAGAGCGTCGTTCGTCGCTGCCATGATCACGCGCCCGTATGTTTGCCGACCGGCTCACCGTCGACGATCTGATCGAGGAACTCGGAGAGCCCGTAGCCCGTCATGCCGTCGCAGTGATAGCGGGTCATGCCCTCGGTGATCCGCGTCATGAGTTCCTCGCCGTCCGGTGTGCTGCGCCGGTTGCGCAGCGGAATGAGGGACATCACTTCGCCGGTGACTTGGTACTCACGTTCGTCGGTCTTCGCCCAGGCCTTCAGCCGTGTCTGGCAGTCGTCTGCGTCGTACTCGGCTTCGATGCGGACATCACGGATCATCACGTACTTCCCGTCCCGCAGCACCATGCCGCCCTGGCGCTGGGTCCCGTCGGGTCGGGTCACGACAGACAGCATCATCGCGAAGTCGCGGCCGAAGTTCATGGGCAGCCAGCGATACCAGTAGATACTTTGCCAGTAGCGCGGCCCCCAGGAGTGATCGCGCAGACCAAAGCCGTCGATCTCGAAGGTCTCGTCACCCACCTTGATCGTGCCGCTGCCGGACATGTGCTGTTCATAGTGGCCGCGGGCAAAGCCCTCCTCGGCTTTCTCCTCGATCTTTGAGCCGTCTGCCTTCACCGGTTCGCCGCCGAACATGGGCGAGACGCCTGTGAACGCAATGTTCACCTCGGCGGGTACGCTGGGATTGTTGCGGAAGGCCCGCGACGGTTCCGCCATCTCCTTCGGGTTCGCCAGCAGGCACAGCTTGCCCACATAGCGCACGGACACCTTCTTGAACGGTTCCTCGATGGTGAACGTCATGCCTCCGTTGTCGAAGGCATCGTTGTTGTGACACTCCGGCCGGGCGAACATGAATCCGATGCGACCGTCCGGGAGGTAGATGCAGCAGGTCATCTCGCCCTTGCCCTCATTGGGACGGTTGGCGAGCCGGAACCAGCCTCCGACGTGGCGGTCGGGATCGAAGACGTTGAAGTACATGCTCTCGTTGAAGTTGGACGCTTCCTCCACCGGATGGGTGTACTCATCCTCCGGCTCGAGACGGATCCGGATCCCCTCACCTGCTGCGGCCATGGCTGCCTCCCCCTCGGGCTGTCGCCCGACGCCTCATTAATGGAATTGCATTACCCCTCTGAGCGTAGCCAGCCTAATGCCTCGCTACAAGTCGTCTCCGGCACTTTCCACGGCCCGCCGGGCGCTCACGATCCACAGCGGATCCGCTCCGGTGGGCGAGCGGTCCTGGAACTCGAGCGCCTCGAAGCCACCTGCGCGCTGCAGGTAGAAACCGATCAGGCGGACGCGTTCCGCCGGCGGCAGCTCCCGAAATGCCCACACAGCCTTGGTCGGAAAGCAGCGATGGGAGGTCGAGATGATCAGCTGCCCACCCGGCACCAGGAGCCGCGCGAGTTCAGCGAAGATCTCAATCGGCCGTGTCAGGTACTGGACCGACACCGCGATCAACGCGGCGTCGAATGAGCCGTCCGGCCAGGGCAGCGCCGTGTCGGCGTTCAGATTCTGCACGTGCCAGGCATCGAGGCGCGGGTTCGCCGCGAGCTCCGGAGCGTTCATGCCATGTCCCACCACCGAGGCATAGGTCACGTCCTCGGGCAGGTGGGACACCCAGGACGACATCAGATCCAGCACCCGCTCGCCGGCGGGAATCCGCTCCCGATAGAAGGCGGTGAGCGCGTCGATGGTGGCAGCGTCGATGTGAGTGACGAAGCGGGGTTCAGCATAGAACGCGGCGTCGTCGCCTTCGTCGATGCGCTCGAACATGCCTGCCGGAAGCTCGGGGTCATCGCGTTCTACCATGGCGTACCTGTCTCCCTTGGCGAGCCCTGCGGTGCTCGTGGATGCCCCTGGCCCGGGATCCGACGAGCGGTAGCGAATCCGGTACGGTTCGGAAGCGACTGGACTTCCCCTGCCGCTGATCGCCCGCCTATATTCGACCCAGGACAGCCCTGCGGGCCAATGGATGGCTCGAACTCCGCTGACGCACTGTCCAAGGAGGATGGACCATGAAGATTCACCGCAACACCCAGAATCGCCTCTGGCTCCTGACGTCCGGTCCCCACGTGCTCTATCAGGGCAGACGCAGTCCCTGGCAGTTGCCGGAGCTGCTGCGCGAGGCCGCCCAGCGCGAGCAGCAACTCCGGAGCCGCGAGCCCGAACAGCCCAGGGGCTGACGCTCGAGCTGTCCCGCTGCCGCAGGCGCTCTGCCATCGGCCGAGGCCCCATTGTATCTGCCTGCCGCGCAACCTGAGGAAGTGCTGCCGAAGTCCGCGGGTGATCCCGCTCGGCCTTTTCGCTATAGTTCGCGCCCTTCGCAGATCCCCGCATCGAGGAGTTCCACGTGCCCGCCAAGTCCATGGACGAGCTGGTTTCGCTGTGCAAGCGACGCGGCTTCATCTTCCAGTCCGGCGAGATCTACGGCGGCGTGCAGGGCCTGTATGACTACGGTCCGCTCGGGGTCGAACTGAAAAACAACCTCAAGGCCGCGTGGTGGCGGGCCATGGTCTACGACCGCGACGACGTCGAGGGCCTCGATGCTGCCATCCTGACCCACCGGCTGGCGCTCAAGTACTCCGGTCACGAGGCCACTTTCTCCGACCCCATGGTGGACTGCCGCGCGTGCAAGGCGCGCTGGCGGGCCGACCATCTCGACGGCAACTGCCTGGCCTGTGGATCCACGGATCTCACTGATCCGCGGCCGTTCAACCTGATGTTCAAGACCAACGTCGGGCCCGTGGACGACGGTGCCAGCTTCGCCTATCTGCGCCCCGAGACCGCCCAGGCCATCTTCACCAACTTCCGGCATGTGGTGGACGCCACCTCGCGGCGCCCGCCGTTCGGCATCGCGCAGATCGGCAAGGCGTTCCGCAACGAGATCACGCCACGCAATTTCATCTTCCGCGTCCGTGAATTCGAGCAGATGGAGCTGGAATTCTTCGTCGAGCCCGGCACCGACGAGGAGTGGCACAAGTTCTGGGTGGACGCCCGCGTGGCCTGGTGGCGGGATCAGGGGATTCCGGAGGACCGGCTGGAGCTGCTCTACGTCCCGGCCGACGAACTGGCCCACTACTCCAAGTCCACGGTCGACATCATGTACCGGTTTCCCCACGGCCTGGAGGAACTCGAGGGTGTGGCCAACCGGACCGACTTCGACCTCGGGTCTCATTCCAAGGGCCAGGACGAACTCGGACTCACGGCACGGGTGGAACCCAACAGGGATTCCAACACCCGGCTCGCAGTCCAGGACACGGACAGCAAGCAGTGGCTGGTGCCCTTCGTCATCGAACCCTCCGCGGGCGTCGATCGCGGCGTGCTCGCAGTGCTGAACGAGGCCTACCGGGTGGAGGAACTCGAAAACGGCAGCAGCCGCACGGTGCTGGCGCTGCCGCGGCATCTCGCACCCATCAAGGTGGCCGTCCTGCCGCTGAAGCGCAATCACGACGGCATCGTGGAGACCGCCCGGCAAATCAAGCAGGATCTGCAGCGCCTGGGGCTCGGACGCATTCTCTACGAACACACGGGCAACATCGGCAAGGGATATCGCCGCCACGACGAGGTCGGCACCCCGATCTGTGTCACCGTTGACTTCGAGACCCTCGAGGGTGACCAGACCGTCACCGTCCGCGACCGGGACAGCATGACCCAGCAGCGCGTGCCGCTGTCCGAGCTGACCCAGTTCGTTCGCGACTACTTCGCCGACCAGGCCTGATCCTCGCGGCGAACGCCGCGCGGCAGGGTGATCAGGAGTCGGAACCCTCGCCGCTGGCGTGACCTGCGGCGCGCATCTTGGCGATCACGTCGGACGTGATGTCGACGCTGGAGTCGTACCAGATCATCGGCGTCGCCACCGTGATCACCGCCTTCGCACCCCGCTGGCGGGCGACCTCGGATGCGTAGGGCATCACCTCGGCGCGGAAATTGTTGATCACCGCCTGCCGGAACTCCTGAGCGCGCTGCTGCGCCAGGGCCTGGGTCTGCTGCAGGCGCACATTGGCCGCCTGGGTGCGTTCCTGCATTTCCTTTTCCGCCTCCTCACCTACGACCTCGTAGCGGCTACGCTCCTCCTCCAGTTCCTGCTGCAGCGAACGCGCCACCTCGGTGAGCTGGGCTGAGAGCTGCTGGGTGGCCTGATTGATCTGCTGGGCGATGACGTCATCCCGGCCCAGCGCGCGCGCCAGTTGATCGAGGTCGATCACGGCCACCGAACTCGAACGATTGAACTCATCACAGCCAGTGGCCATGACTGCAGCGACGGCCAGCATCACGTACGCGAGCGACTTCATGGGATCCCCCAATGGAACGAACGATCGAATGACGAGGCGACCATGCTAGCCCGGATCACACACCCGACGCGACGGCCGTGAATCTGCGGGGCAGCCCCGGACCCGCTGCGCTGGGCAGCGCGGCCGGAACGCGCGACAATGCGCCGCGTGCTCGCATTCATGCGACCCATGGCTGTCCCCCACCACGCATTTGCTGCCACTTTAAGAGACCATCGTAAGCATGACTTCACGCACCCTGGATCCTGATTGGGACCTGCCCCTGCCTCTGAACGTGACGCCGGCAGGGCTGGCCAACGCGCTGTTCGTGACCGCCGACGAGGTCCACACCTCCTGGCAGAGCTGCGTCGACCAGTCCCTCGTGGTGGCGGAAAGCGTCGCCCAGGACGGTCACAACGCGAACTACTGCCGCCTGATCGAACAAGAGTACGAGGAGGACGGATCCGACGGCATCTGGCACGACTGGATGGTCGAGGTCCGCATCGGCGAAGTCTTCGTCGCGGGCCACTGGCGCCTGCCTACGGACGGCCGCGGTGCCGACTGGCAGTGGTGCAATGCCGAGGCGCAGCGCGCATTCACGGCGGCCAGCGTCCTGTTCGGTCGCCGCGTCGGTCAGACCGTGTTCGTCGAAGAACCGCTGGCCTCCGGCCCCCCCGCCACCCGGCACTGACCCGCTCGCTCAGCAGGAAGCACGCATGTCCCTTAAGGCCACGATCATTCCCGTCACGCCGTTCCAGCAGAACAGCTCGCTCATCTGGTGCGATGAAACGCGGCGCGGCGCCGTCGTCGACCCCGGTGGCGACCTCGACCGGATCCGGGCCGCCGTGGCCCAGGCAGGATGCACGCTTGAGAAGATCCTCATCACCCACGCCCACATCGATCATGCCGGCGCCACCGCCGAACTGGCCGAAGCCGAGGGATTGCCCATCGAAGGCCCCCACCGGGACGACCTGTTTCTGATCGAGTCATTGGCGGAACAGGGCGCCCGCTTCGGCTTCGCAGGCGCAAGGCCGTTCCAGCCCGACCGTTGGCTCGAGAACGGCGACACCGTGACGGTGGGCAATCTCACCCTGGACGTTCGCCACTGCCCGGGGCACACACCGGGGCACGTCGTGTTCATCTCAACCGAAGCGCGTGTCGCTGCCGTGGGCGACGTCCTGTTCCAGGGGTCCATCGGACGCACCGATTTTCCCCGCGGCAATCACGAACAGCTCATCAGGAGCATCCGCGAACGGCTGTTCCCGCTCGGCGACGACATCACCTTCATTCCCGGTCACGGGCCGGTCTCCACGTTCGGCCAGGAGCGGCGCGCCAACCCTTTCGTCGCCGACATGCTCTTCAGCTGACCAGCAACTCTTACGCGCCGGACGTCGCCGCCGCCGCGCGGGCCTCCGCCAGCCGCAGGGCCTTGATGCGCTGCCCTGCTGCCGCCTCGTTGACGTTGAGAATGTGGTCCGCGATGCGTTCGAGACGGTTGACCATGTCCAGGTAGACGACCCCGGCCCGAGGCGCGTAACCGCCGGCCTCGAGGCGCCCGTAGTGCTGCTCGCGCAGCGTGTTGCGCAGCGCATTGACCCGTCGTTCGAGGCTGATGGACCGATCGAGATCCACGTTCTCGGGCACGAGGGCAACGTTCTGCTCCATGTCCAGCAGCGCGGCCTCGACCGCCGCGAACATCTGCTCGATTTCGCCGAGCCCGACTTCCGGGAGGGCCACGTTCGCCGCCTGCAGCCGCTCCACGAGCTTCGCGACCTGATAGTAGATGTCCGCGATACGCTCGAGATCGTTGATCATCGTCTGCATGAAGCGGATGCGGCTGGTGACGGACGAATCGAGACTGGCGGTCTCTGCGATGCGCACGAGATAGTCCGAGATCTCCAGCTCCAGGATGTCCGTCAGCTCTTCACGCTTGTGCACGGCCTCGAGTCGGTCCCCGATGCGTGTGTCCGCCTGCAGAACCAGGGACCGGACCGCTTCGTGCATTTCGTGCACCACGCCGACGAAAACCTGAATCTCCTTCTGGGCCTGCTCGATGGACAGCGCCGGTGAGGACATCAATCCCGTACTGATGTAACGCAGGTGGAACTCGCCCGAGGTGCCCTCACGGTCGGGCTGGAGCCATTCGACGAAGCGCACCAGGCGCGGCACGAACGCGAAAAGCAGAATCACGTTGAGGATGTTGAATGCGGAATGGAACAGGGACAGCGCCAGGGTCGCATTCGGACGCGCCGCTGCCTCGTCGCTGAACACCGAGATCGGAGCGGCGGAGAATTGCTGAATCGTCCAGTCCACCATGTGCAGGAACGGGAAAATCAGCAGCAGCATCCAGACCACGCCAAACACGTTGAAGAAGAAGTGAAAGCGCGCCGCGCGCTTGGCGTGCACGTTGCCGACCATCGCCGCCAGATTCGCGGTGACCGTGGTGCCGATGTTCTCTCCGAGGATCATTGCCGCGGCGATCGGGAAGGATATCCAGCCCTGGAACAGCATCACCAGCGTGATCGCCGTCGCCGCCGACGAGGACTGCGTCAACAAGGTCAGTATGGTGCCGACGACGACGAACAGCAGCAGGGAGAGATAGCCGAAGTCCGTAAAGCGGTCGAGAAAGGCCAGGATGGCCGGGTTGGCATTGATGTCCGGCACCGCGTCTTTGATGAAATCGAGACCCACGAACAGGATGCCGAAGCCGACCATGGCTTCGGCAACGCTGCGCAGACGCACATTGCGCGCAAACAGGAACGGGAAGAACAAGCCGATGGCCGCCACGGCCACCGGCGTGATCTGAAACTTGAAGCCGAACAGCGACACCATCCAAGCGGTCAGCGTGGTGCCGATGTTCGCTCCCATGATCACGCCGGTGGACTGCACGAACGTCAGCAGGCCCGCGTTGACGAAGCTGACCACCATCACCGTCGTGGTCGTCGAGGACTGGGTCACGGCCGTGGCGCCGAATCCCGTCAGCACGCCCGTCAGGCGATTGCGCGTCATCCCCCCGAGAATGGCACGCAGACGATCGCCGGCGACCCGCTGCAGGCCGTCGCTGAAGATCTTCATGCCGAAAATGAATATGCCGAGGGCGCCGAGCAGCCCCAGGAAATCGAACAAGGTGTAGGTCATGGACTACCTTGTGCCAATGGCCCGTACCTGATCCGGCCCGACGCCGGC
>SKUB01000208.1 GCA_007122315.1 Pseudomonadales bacterium
CGCAGCGAAGCCGGCAGCTACGGCAAGGACACCCGCGGCATGATCCGCCAGCATCAGTTCGAGAAGGTGGAACTGGTGCAGGTGGTGAGGCCGGAGGCATCCTGGGACGCCCTCGACGAACTGGTTGGTCACGCTGAGGCCATCCTCGAGCGCCTCGGACTCGCGTATCGCACGCTGGATCTGTGCGCGGGCGACCTCGGCTTCGCCGCTGCCCGGACTGTGGACCTGGAGGTCTGGCTGCCCGGTCAGGACTGCTACCGGGAGATCTCCTCCTGCTCGAACTTCCTGGATTTTCAGGCCCGGCGCATGCACGCCCGTTTCCGCAATCCGGAGTCGAAGAAACCGGAGCTGGTCCATACCCTGAACGGGTCTGGTCTCGCGGTGGGGCGTACCCTGGTTGCCGTGCTGGAGAACGGTCAGCAGCAGGACGGCTCGGTGGTGATTCCCGAGGTCCTGCGGGGTTACCTGGGTGGCATGGAAGTCATCGAACCCGGATGAAGGGCGATGGACTACTTCCCGATCTTCATCGACATCCGCGGCGTCCGCTGCGTCGTGATCGGCGGCGGCGAGGTGGCCCTGCGCAAGGCTGAGGCCCTGGCTCGTGCCGGCGCCGCCGTGCACGTGGTGGCGCCGGAGATCAGGGAAGATCTGCAGCAACTGGCACAGGTGAGCGGCGGTGGCGTGCTGCTGCGTGGTTATCAGGCAGAGGATATCGACGGCGCCCGACTGGTGGTGGCTGCCACCGACAGCAACGACGTCAATCGCGCGATTTCGGAAGCAGCCGTGGCGCGCAACATCCCGGTGAACGTGGTGGATCAGCCGGAGCTGTGCACCTACATCGTTCCGTCCATCGTCGACCGATCACCCCTGGTCATCGCGCTGTCCAGCGGCGGCGCCTCACCGGTGCTGCTGCGCCTGCTGCGCGAGCGCCTGGAGCGCATGTTTCCCTCAGCCTACGGCGAACTCGCCCGGCTTGCCGGCAGCGTGCGCGATTCTGTCCGGCAGGCGATCACGGACCCGGACGGACGTCGGCGTTTCTGGGAGCGCGTCCTCGAAGGGCCGGTGGCGGAAGCGGCCATCAGCGGACGTCCTGACCGCGCGCGGGAGCTGCTCGACGCCGAAATCGCGGCCGGCGGCGCAGTCGAGGATCGCGGCGGGGAGGTCTGGCTGGTGGGTGCCGGTCCCGGTGATCCGGACCTGCTCACCCTGAAGGCGCTGCGTTTGATGCAGCGCGCCGATGTGGTCCTGCACGACAACCTGGTCTCGCCGGAGATCCTCGACCTCGTGCGGCGGGATGCGGAAAGGATTTACGTCGGCAAACGTCGGGCGCTGCATGCGGTACGCCAGGAAGGTATCAATGCGCTGCTGCTGGAGCATGCCCGGGCCGGCCGCCGGGTTCTGCGCCTGAAGGGTGGCGACCCGTTCGTGTTCGGCCGGGGCGGCGAGGAAATCGCGACCCTGGCCGTTGAGGGCATTCCCTTCCAGGTGGTGCCGGGCATCACCGCTGCCAACGGCTGCGCGGCCTATGCCGGCATTCCGCTCACCCATCGTGACTACGCTCAGTCCGTGCGCTTCGTCACCGGGCATCTCAAGGACGATAAGGTCAATCTGAACTGGCCGGAGCTGGCCGAGCCGGGGCAGACACTGGTGGTGTACATGGGCCTGGTGGGGCTCGAAGCCATCGCCGAGGGGCTCGTCGCCCACGGGCGCGATCCGCGCACGCCGGTGGCCCTGATCGAGCGCGGGACGCTACCCGGGCAACGGGTGATCGTCGGGACGCTCGACGATATCGTCGCACAAGTGGCCGCCACCGAGGTACATGCGCCGACGCTGCTCATCATCGGCGATGTGGTCAGGCTGCGCGACGCGCTCGCATGGCGGGAAGGCGATGTCGTGACCGGACCGCAGCGCGCATGATTCCGCGGGTTCTGCTGGGAACGGCCATCATTCCTGACACCCGCAGTGAGCTGCGGCTGTACCAGTCCGGCGAACTGTTCTCCATCAAGATTCCGGGGCGGGGCGACCTCATGAACAGCCGCGCCCACGGCTCGGAACGCGCGCTGGCGGATCTCGCAACATCCCGTCTCGGCAACAGCGCTCACGCCAGGATTCTGGTGGGCGGCCTGGGCATGGGGTTCACGCTCGCCGCAGCTCTCTCTGCGGTCGGTCCTGACGCAGAAGTGGTGGTGGCGGAGCTCGTGCCTGAAGTCGTGGACTGGAATCGCGGCGCCATGGGCGGACCGTCGGGACATCCGCTTGAAGATCCACGCTGCACGGTTCACGTGGGCGACGTGGGCGTGCTCATACGCGCTGAACCCGCCGGCTACGATGCCATCCTGCTCGACGTGGACAACGGTCCGGAAGCACTGATCCGAAGCGAGAACGACTGGCTGTACTCCCCCGCGGGACTGCAGGGGATCCGCGCTGCGTTGCGTCCGAACGGCGTGCTGACGGTGTGGTCGGCCGGTCCCGACCGGCGCTTTGCCAAGCGACTCGCGCAGGCGGGGTTCACGGTGGAGGAGGTCATGGTCCGGCCCCATCGGGCGGGCAAGGGACCCCGTCACCTCATCTGGATCGGCACACCGTGAACGGCAGGGTGGGATGTCGAGGCGTCAGGTCCGACATAGCGGGCGATGAGGTCCCGGATCTCACTCGGCCGAAAGGGTTTCGCGAGCTGTTCGTTGGGCACCCGCTCGAGAAAGGCATGGGCGTCCGGGGTGAACGCGCCGCCTGAGATGAACACCACGCGACGTGCGAGATCGGGATCGCGACGGTCCAGTTCGGCGTGAAATTCCATGCCGGACATCTCCGGCATCATCAGGTCACAGAGGATGACATCGAAGCGGCGTCCTTCCTCGATCAGCTCCAGGGCCCGGCGTGCAGCCGTGACTGCGGTGACTTCGTGCTGCTTGAGGAGCTTGTCCACCACCATGCCGATGGACGGCTCGTCGTCGAGCACGAGGACCTCCGCGGTCAGCTCGCGGGCTTCGGCGCGCGTATCCGGCACCGTCACATGAGCCGGCGCTGTTCCCGGGGCGTCTGCATCGCGGTTTGCTTGCGCTGCGGGCAACGCGACGCGGAAGCTCGCCCCACGGTCAGGGCGGTTGCTGGCGGTCAGACTGCCGCCGAGGCTGAGGACGATGTTGTGGCAGATGGACAGCCCAAGGCCCGAGCCGACCCCCACCGGCTTGGTGGTGAAGAAGGGGTCGAAGATGCGGGCCATGACGTCGTCGGGAATACCCGGGCCAGTATCCTCGATCTCGATCACTGCCCGCCCGATCGCATCGGTGGCTGTTCTGATGCGGATCTCGTGGTCGTCCCCCGGAGCTTCGTCAACGGCATGGGCCGCATTGATCAGCAGATTGATGAACACCTGGCCGAGGCGGGCATCGTCAGCCTCGACCGGTGGAATCTTGCCGTTTTCCCGGACCAGCCGGGCGCGATGGCGGATTTCGTTGATGGTCATGCTGACAGACACATCGAGCAGAGACGGCACTGACACGACTCTGCGCTGCTCCTTCTCGGCGCGGGAGAACGTCCTGAGGCCACCGACGATCTTACGGATGCGGTCAGCACCCTCCCGAGCGTCCGCCGCCATGGTGCGCATCTCCTCGAGACGCCGGGCAGGGAGAACGTCGGCCAGGTGTGACAGCTCCTCCAGCAGCAGGTCGAGATTGCCGCTGACGTAGGCCAGGGGATTATTGATCTCGTGGGCGACGCCCGCCGCGAGGGTGCCCACGGATGCCATGCGGTCTGCAAAGAGCAATTGCTGCTGCAGCTTCTGCTCCCGTGTGATGGCTTCCGCGAGATCTGCCTCCGCCTGTTTCTGTGCGGTCACGTCGCGCGCGGCCGCATAGACCAGGCCCTGCTCGGGCTTCGCCACGGAACGCCATTCGAACCAGCGGAAGCTCCCGTCCTTGCACAGGTAACGATTGGTGAGCGGCCCCATGTCCTGACCGGCGCGGAGTCGATGACGGCCGGCCAGGGTCGCGGCCCGGTCCTCCGGGTGCACGAACTCGATGTTGGGCCGCGACATCAATTCCGTCTCGCTCCAGCCGAGGGTCCGGCTCCAGGCGGGATTGATGCGCTTGAAGTAGCCGTCGAGCCCGGCCACGGCAACATGGTCGAGGGCGGTTTCGAAGAACTCGTCGGCGATGGTCAGTGACCGGGGCGAATGCGTGTCCTTGCAGTCCGGGCGTGGATCGCTCGCCATGAAGAACTCGCCCTCTCGATTCTGCGTGAAACACGGTGTGCCGGCGTGCAGGAATTGTAGCCCAGCTTTGCGCGGCCGGCTCCTGACTCAGGGACTGCTGTCACGATCCGTCCACAGGCGGGTCGCCATGAGGCCCGCGACGAAGATCACGATGGAGATCAGCAATCCGGGCAGGAAGCCTGCGCGGACGCCTGAGAGATCGATCACGGCACCGAGGATGAGTGCCCCGAGCGGTGCCGCCGACACGGTCCCGAGAATGAAAATGCTGAGGATCCGGGCCCGGTGTGCCTCCGGAGCGCCACTCTGCACCATGATGCGGGCCGTGGTGCTGGTGATACCCATGTTCATGCCCCAGCCGATGGTGGCGATCACCATCAGCCACAGCGGCGGCTCAGCCCAGAGAATTGCGAACAGGGCCACGCGGGTGATCTGCATGAGCAGGAACAGCCGCCCGAGGCGTGCCATGGGCAGGAACCGCAGCAGCCCGACGTTGGAGGCGATGCTGCCGCTGAAGAAGACGATGGTCAGCACGGCGAGGAGGGCGGCATCACCGTCGTAGCTGCGAGTGACCAGGAAGGGATAGACCACGAACCAGGCCCCGGCATTGAAGATGCTGGAGAGGAAGTTCAATCCGATCACGTCACGGACGCGCGGGGTCTGCATGAGTACGCGAAACCCGTCGCGGAGGTCGGCCAGAGTGCGCCCGGGGTGGGCTGCAGGCTGCATGCGGGTGAGGCCAGGGGCGATGGCTGCCACCGCCAAGGCCCCGGTGGCGAACAATATGGCCTGGCAGACCAGCACCCAGGACAGCCCGAAAGCATCGATGCGACCGCCGAGCCAGGTGCCGCCGAGACCGATGGTGGCGGAGACTGCGGTGGTCAGGACCACGGTCCGTTGGATGTGTCCGTAGGTGACGCGATTCAGCAGCGCAGCGCGGGGCGGCTCGGAAAATCCGGCCAACGCCCCAATGACGATGCCGAACACGATGACGAGGCCATAGCTGAGCCCTGCGCTGCTGACGAACAGCACCATGACCAGAGGCGGCAGGAACGCCAGCAGATGCATCTGGATGAGCAGGCGACGGCCGTCCCGGCGATCCCCGATGCTGCCGCCGAACAGCATCAGCGCGAAGCCGGGCAGCGCGATCAGCAGCTGGGCGACGCCCACGCGCGTGCCCGGTTCCGCAAGCATGCCGACCAGCATCCAGGTGATCAGGAATTGCTGCAGATTGATTCCGGCCATCCACAGGGCGCTGCCGGTGAGGTAGCCGGCGAAGTCCTGGCGCCGAGGCTGTGGAGGATCGCCCGGGTGATCGAGGTTGCCTGGCTTCAAGGGCGGAGAATCGCGGTGTGTACCCGGGATGGGGTGTCAGCGTCGGTCCAGGCGAGCAACAGCTGATCACCGCTGCGCACCATGCGGGGAAAGCCACTCGCCCGTGCCAGGGAGGTCTCCACGAGCACGCCGGCGGGTCCCTGGCCGCCGTCGCGTGTCACGCGGCGGAAGCGGATCTCGGCACCGCCCTCCCGTTCTTCCAGCCAGATGACGGCAGCCTCCTGATCATCGAGCAGCGTGAGGGCGACGCGGCCGGCGGGCTGACCGGCGTCCACGCGTTGCGGTGCCGCGAACGTCGCGCCTGCGTCCGTGGAGAATGCGACCTGGACCTGCCGCTCCCCGTCGGCGGCGGTGAACCATGCCACCGCGACGTTCGAGCCGGCCGCGCTGGCCATGGGGCCGTTCACGGGGCAACCGCGGATCTGCCAACCGTCCGCATGAACCCGCGTGGGTTCGGTCCATTGGCCCTCGCGGTAGCGCACCACACCGATGTCCCGGATCTCGTCTTGGGATCGGTCGCGGTAGACGATGAGCGGACCCTCTGACGTAATGACCGCCGAGGTCTGACAGCATTCACAGACCCGTGCATCGAGGACCGCTTCCTCACCCACGCCGTCGGGGCTGACGGTGGTCGCACGCAGCGCCATCTCCGGGTCGTCAGGGCGGGTGGAATCGATGACTGCTCCGGCGGTTTCGTCCCAACCAGCGAACGCGCGACCATCGAGCCAGACGATGCCGAGCCCATCCCGCCATGGAAACATGGACGCGAAACCATGCTCGCTCAGGGTGCCGTCGCGATGGGGGGTAACCGCTTCACTCCAGGTGTCACCTCCGTCCAGTGACCAGGCCACCTCGACATCGTAGTCGAAGGTGTCGGGGCCGCTGCGGCGCAACCAGTGCGCCGCCATGGAACCATCCTCCAGCACGATCAGCGAAGGGAAATCGGCCCAGTTCACGAACAGGTCGTCGGCTTCGACGATGGTGCGGGCTGGGCTCCAGCCGGCGGACGTTTCTCCGGCTTGTGGATCCGTTGCGCTGCGAGGATCCAGAGTCGAGAAACGCAGCGCATGCTGCCGGTTCGCGGTGGACTCCAGCCAGCTCAACACCACCACGCCACGATGGTCGACGAACAGATTGGGAGCACTGCTTCCGGCACCGGCCGGGGAGGGCAGACCGGTCTTCTGCACCGACTCCGGGTTGGAGGCGGCGTCGGGGCCATCAACGCATCCTGACAGCAGCGCGCAGGCCATTGTCAGGGCGAGGAGCAGTCGTATGTCGGGCCGGGTGTTCGGCATGTTGGGTCCCTCCGGCACCAGATCTTACGGGGAACCGAAAACGTCACCCGGTTGCGCATGATCCGGGCCAACTCCGGATCCCGTTGCCCCAGAATTGTAGGCGAGACCACGTGCGGTCCGCAGCCGGGCCGATCGTACACCCTGTGAGGCCCAGGTCGGGCCTACAGGCACCCCACGCGCCAGGGATTGTAGGCGAGACCGCGTGTGGTCCGCAGGCTCGCCGACCGTACACGCCTGTGAGGCCTAAGTCTGGCCTACAGGCACCCGGCGCGCCGGTGGCGGCATTGCCAATGGTCGGTTCCGGTAGGGGCAGCGTGTACACTGAGCCGGTTTTCGGTCATGGCGTCTGCCGGCGCCGGCAGCCAATGACGCAGAGGTAGCACGTCGACGTGAATGCGAATGTGAACGTGGATCGCCGCGGACCATGAGAATTGTTGTCACCGGAGCCAACAGCAACGTCGGCTGCAACCTGCTCGGCCACATTGCAGACGCTGCTGACGTGACGGCCGTCGCTTGCGCCCGCTCGGCCAAGGCGCTGGCGACCCTTCCTGCTGCACAAAACATTGAAACCGCGCGGCTCGATTACGCCGATGACGCTGGACTGGCTGCTATCGTCTCCGGCGCGGACGCCATCGTGCATCTCGCCGGCGTGCTGTTCGAAGGCAAAGGCACGTCCTACACCGAGGCCAACGTGGACACCACCGCCGCTGTCGTTGCTGCGGCGCAAGCAGGCGGGGTGGGGCACGTGATCTTCATCAGTGCACTGGGTGCGGCTGCGGGTTCAGCGAACGGCTACTTCCGCTCGAAGGGTGAAGCCGAAGACATCGTTCTCGCATCGGGTCTCAAGGGGACCATCATCCGCACACCGATGCTGCTCGGTCCCGGCAGTGCGGCGGCGACCGCATTGGTCAAGACAGCACAGCGCAG
>SKUB01000296.1 GCA_007122315.1 Pseudomonadales bacterium
CGATTGTGCCTGAGCCGGCCGTGCTGGGGATGCTGGGTGCGGGTCTGCTCGGCATGGCCGCCATGCGTCGTCGTCGCAAGGCAGGATAGGCCACGATGCGCGAGCGGCGGGTGGTCGCGCCGAAGCCCTGAATCTCACGGTGGCCGTCCCGGCAGGGCCGTGGTCAGGTGTCGGTAAAAAAAACCCCCGCCTTGGCGGGGGTTTTTTGGCTTGCGCCATGTTGGTGGGCGATGCTGGGATTGAACCAGCGACCCCTGCCGTGTGAAGGCAGTGCTCTCCCGCTGAGCTAATCGCCCGATGGTCAACGTGGGCGAGCAATATAAAGACTGCGGGAGGCCCGGTCAATGTCGCCGTAGCCACCGTGACCTCAACGCCTCGCTAGAGGTCGTTCATCAGCACGACCTGGATTTCGTTGATGCCGTCAGGGTCGACACTGTCACCGGAAAGCGTGACCCAGAGCGAACGAGTGCCACGCGCGGCGGTGCGCTGCACCAGCGGGATGATGATCAGCGCGGTATCTTCATCTGCATCGAATTCCACCCGGCCTTCGTCAGGCGCCACGAAGTCCTCATCGGGCTCAGCCAGGCCAGGCTCGATATCGAACTCGACGCTAGACGGCTCGGCGAGCGAGCCCGTACGTCGCAAGGCGACCAGCGCTGCGGGGGCGTTCCAAGGCACCTGCATGCGAGTCTGTGTAAAGCTGACCTGCGAGGGTGAAGCCGACCCGTCGATGGCGGCGTCCTCAGGCCTGATGGGGTCGATCGGTTCGGCGGACTCGGCCATCCCCGGAGGTTCGATGACGCCGAGGGCTGGGCCGCGAAGTGGATCAATCCGCGGCGCATCGGCCAGCCATCCGTCAGACGCCGACGACGGGTTCACCGGCAGAGGCTCGGTCGCCGATGCTGCCTGATCCGTTGGCCGTGGCGCCACGGAGTCCGCTTGAGGCCAGAGCCGTTCGAGCACCGATGGCTGGTCTGCAGACCCCGGGAGTTGGGGATATACCAGCACCCCGACGACGGCCAAAGCGGCCAGACCCGCCCCGGCGAGCGCCCAGCGTCCACTCGGGCGCCGCGGTGTCGAGGCAGGCTGTTCGCGCTGCACGGTTGCGGGGACGTTCGATCGCTCGGCGTCCCAGAGTTCGTTGACCAGTTCGCGCACCGATGCGGTCCGTTGCGCGCGCGCCCCCGCCAGAGCTCGGCGCAGCGCCTGCCACTGCCGGGTATCCAGTCGCTCGGGGCGCGAGGGTGCCGGTGGCGATGGCCCGTCTGTCCGGCGGGTCTCGTCGCCATGCGGGAGCTCACCGGTGAACAGTTGATACACAATGACCGCCATGCTGAACACGTCATCACGCACGTCGGCCGGTTCGCCCGCACGTCGTTCCGGACTGGCAAATGCGGGTGTGAGCGAGCGCCAGGCACCGGTGCTGCCGGCCGGGCAGACGGTATCGAAGTCGATCAGCCTCGCGGTGTCATCGTGGCTGATCATGACGTTGGCCGGTTTCAGGTCACCATGTACCAGGCCGGCCTGGTGCAGCGCTTCCAGCCCATCGGCCAGCTGGCGCATCCACGCGGGCGGTTTGACGCCAAAAGAGGCCTCGGCACGGGACCGCAGCAGTGTTTCGAGCGTCTGCCCGTCCAGCCACTCGCCCACCTGGTAGACCCAGCCGTCCTGATGGCCGGCGGCGCCTAGGCTCATCAGGCCGGGATGAGCGGACACCTCACGCAGCGTGGCGAGTGTCGTCTCATCGAGGGCTTCCGCATAGGCACCGGCGATCAGCTTGATCGCTACCGCGGTCTCGCCACTGCGGGCCTGTGTATCGATACCGCGCCAGACGCTGGTGTGAGCGCCCTGATGAATTCGGGTGATCAACTCGTAGCGCTCGCCGACCGCGGTCGGGCGCGTCCGAGGCGTGCTTGGCGCCTCCGCCTGGCCGGCGGCGGGATCCGGTGCGTTCTCGTCCATGGGCGTCGTGGCCGGGCCTGGAGACGCCTTGGCCGCGGCCACCGCGGCGAGCTTGGCCGCCAGTTTCTGAGCCAGCCGCGGTGAGGGCCCGGTTGTCGGCTCGGACGCCGCTTGCGGTGATTCTGGCACCTGCGCATGCCGCGCGCGGGGGGCTGCGCGCGCGTCGGGGAGGCGGCGGCCGGGCTGGGTATCATGGAGGTTGTCATCGAGCAGTTCGGCGAGTGTTCGGCGAAGTTCCGCACGCTGTACGCCGGGGGTGCCGCGCGGGTCGGCTTCGCGCGCCAGCCACGCCGACAGCGTGCGCAACACCGTCTCACCGACCTGTGCTCTGCGGGCGGTGACAGGGCCCGCAGCTTCGGCACGGTGGCCCTGCGCGGTCGGTGCCTGCAGCGCGTTTTCCAGCGCGTGCAGCAGTGCATCGCTCAGGCGTTCGTCGTCGTTTCTCGCCATAACCATTGAGTAGACCGTTACAGTGCGGCGCAGGTTTCATCGGGCGTATGGACTGTCCATGCCCGTGGGCTGATCGGCCCGACACGGTGAAATATACTGAACGGATGCGCGCGACAGAGTTCGCTGGCGCACAGAGGACGATCGAGGTGCGTGTTGGCCGAGGACTAGCGAAGCGTGATGTCCGAGCGGTCCAACGCCTCACGTCCGCCGTCTTCGACCCAACGCAGCTGAAGTTCGCCGGGTGTCGTCGGTGCCCACTGCAACCGCAGAAATGGATTGGCGGAGACGGCGGCGTAAAGCTCCGCCTTGAACAGCGGCGTGTCTGCGAGTGACAGCTCGAAGCGCGAGACCAGTCGCCGCGTGACCCGTGTGCCGTCTGCGGCCTCGCGAAGTCCCGTCTCCATCGGATGCGTGATCATGGCCAGCAGCTCGGCGGTCTCGCCGCGACCCAGGCGCGAGGGCGCACGCACGCGGGGGGTCATCTCGGCATCGGCCCCGGGGGCGTCGGCGCGCGCCAGGCAGCCGCTGACCGTGATCCGGATCTCGCGGCTGGTCGCGAGCCAGTGGCCGTCTGCGGTCCGCGCCAGCGCGATGACCTGCTGTGACTCGTTCAGACGCACGCGCGTAGCGACCCGCGGGTGGACCTGGGCGTCGAGAAAGCGGAACACGGCGATCTCCGGGGCGGGGTTGCGGGTGGCGAAGAGATGAATGACGTCGACGGGCCTGTCCGCGGCGACGGTGAGTGCCACGGCGGCACCGTCGTCGGAGACCAGCGGCAGCTCGAGCGTGAGGCCGGTGACCGTCGGCTGGGCGCCGTCGAGCAGGGCGGATGCCGCCGGCAGCCGCTGCCACGGTCTCTCGGCGGCGGCCGCGTCGGCGGGGCCGAACAGCGCGAGCAGCGCCACGCCGGCCAGCAGCGCCACGATCACCGTACGCGTCAGCACGAACCGCTCACGCGTCACCGCCGTCAGGGCCTGTTCGCGTCGCAGGTGCTTCATCTCAGTCTCCTGGCCAGCGGGCCGCGCAGCCCGACATGTGCGCCCGCGAGAATGCCCGCCATCGCCACCAGCGAGGGCAGGGCGAGTGTGGAGAGCCCCGTCAGCCCCTGGCCGATCGAGCAGCCGAGCGCCGTGGCACCGCCAGCCCCCATCAGCACGCCCCCGGCGAGCTGTCGCAACATCAGGCCTGGCGAGTCGAACCCCTGCAGGGAGAACCGCCCGCGGAGCAGCGCCGCGGCGAAGGCCCCCAGCAGCACGCCCGCCACCACCTGCACACCGAAACCCGCCGACATCCCGCTCGCGAGCATGAGATACAGTAACGACTCGCCGATGGGCGCGACGAAAGTGAGCGACTCCACGGGCATCGGCTCGAAGTCATCGGCCCCGAGGTGACCTGTGAGATACCAGCCGCCCACCACCAGCGCGCCGATCGCGGCGCCTGCCAGCAGTGTGACTGGCGCACGCCGAAGTCCCGGCAGCGCGAAGGCCAGCAGCGCTACGGCGAGCAGACCGGTGATGGTCCAGCGTGCCCGGTTCCCCGACAGCCACTCTCCAGGCAGTCGCACGGCCGCCCAGTCGACCAGCGTCTCGGCCCGCGCGGGGTTGCCCCCACCCAGCACGGCCACCAGCGCGGTGCGCAGTGGCACCAGCACGCCGCTCAGTACCATGTACGCCCCGATCCCGAGTGCCAGCAGCACCACCAGCGAGCGCAGGTTGCCGCCGGCGAGCAGCACCAGCGAGCGGGCGCCACAGCCGTTGGCGAGCACCATGCCCAGGCCGAACAGCGCACCGCCGACGAACATCGCCGGCATCGAAAGACCGGCCTGCAGATAGATGGAGCGCCCGGTCGGCATCAGCCCTGCCGCCACCAGTGCCTGGGTGCCCACGAGCGCCACCACGAGCGCCAGCGCAAAGGCGCGAATGCGCACGGCGTCACCCGCCTGCCACCAGTCCCGCAGGCCGCCGACGAGACAGAAGCGGCTGAGTTGGGCGAGCAGACCGAAGGCGGCGCCTAGGGCGAGTGCCAGCAGGCTCAGGCTCAGACCACCGTCCCCCACGTATCCTCACAGATTGCCTGGTACCACGCCGCGGCATACCGCGCCTCGCGGCGCCGGAAGCCGGCATCGGCCCCGCGCGGGCTTACGCCCCCCGAGCCCGGCACCTCGGCAATCTGCCCGTCGATCACCCGATAGACGCCCGCCACCGTGATGCCGTAGTCCGGCCCGATCACGCTGTAGCAGGTGTTGGCCCACACAGGCTCCGGCGCCGGGTCGCCGGCGAGCGAGGCCGCTGCGGCGAAGGCCACGACCTTGCCCTGCGCGTTGGCGCAGAAGCCGGATTTCGGCATCGGCGCGGCCTCGGTCGCATCACCGATCACGTAGACGTCTTCGACCTGCGCCGAGGAGAAGTCGCGCGGGTTCACCGGCACCCAGCCGCTGGCATCGGTCACGCCGGCGCGCTCGGCGATGAAACCCGCGCGCTGCGGCGGGACGACGTTCAGCACGTCGGCCCGGTGGAGCGTGCCGAACTCGGTTTCCACCTCGAGGCGGTCGGCATCCACGCGCACGACGCGTCCGTCGCCGGAGAGCCCCACCCACTCGATCATGTCGCCATAGAGCTCGCGCCAGCCGTCCATGAACAGGCCCTGCTTGGAGAAGGCGTCCTTGGCATCGAGCAGCAGGATCTTCGAGCGCGGCTTGTGCGTCTTGAAGTAGTGCGCGATCTGGCTGACCCGCTCATACGGCCCCGGCGGGCAGCGGAAGGGGTTGGCGGGGGCGACCAGAACGAAGGTGCCGCCGTCTTCCATGGCCTCGAGCTGGCGTTTGAGCCGATGCGTCTGCGCGCCGGCCTTCCAGGCGTGCGGTGCGAGCTCAGCTGCTGCCCGGTCGTAGCCCTCCAGTGCGTCCCAGCGGATGTCGATCCCGGGGGACAGGATCAGTCGGTCATAGGGGAGGCGCTCGCCGCCGGCCAGCGTGACACTGTGGCCCACGGGATCGACGTCTTCGGCCAGCGCATGCACCACATTCACGCCCAGCCTGCGCAGCTGCTGGTAGTCATGGCCGAGCGACTCGAACTCGCGCAGACCACCGAGGTAGAGGTTGGTGAAGGGGCAGGTGTAGAACCGCTCGGCGGGTTCCAGGAGCGTGACGTGCAGGCCGGGGTCGAGGCGCTTGAGATATCGCGCGGCCGTCGCGCCACCGAAACCGCCGCCAATCACGACGACACGTGCGCCACGGCTGGCGGTGTTGCCCGTGCCGGCACTGGCCTCCGGCGCACGGCCGCCGCAGGCGGCGAGCAGTGACGCGGCACCGGCGCCACCGAGCCACCGGAGCGCCTGGCGACGGTCGATGGGGGTGCGCGTCATGGCGTGGTCTCCGCGGCGGTTTCCGGTGTGACCGGCAGCGAGGAAAACCAGCGGGCCAGGGTCTCGATCTCGGTCGCCGAATAGCCGGCCATCAGGCGTGGCATGACGGTGGCATCGTCCAGCGACTCGCCGTTACGGTAGGCGGTCAGCTGGCGCAGCAGTTCGGTGTAGGGACGCCCGGCGATCGAGGCGATGGGCCAGGCGCCCCGGCCGTCGGAGCCATGACAGTTCGCGCAGGCGGCGGCGAGCAGCGCGGGTGGGGTCGAGTGATCCTCTGGGGACTGCGCCGAGGCAGGGCCTCCGACGATCAGCAGACTGGACAGGAGCAGGCCGATCGCTGGCATGCGCGGGGCAGGGCTTGGTGTCACGCCGGGTCCCTCCGGGGGTCTCCATGAATGCTGCACAGGAGACCAGTTGGCCGCACGCGGTGCCAATGCTCTTTGGGAAGAACGGTATGCGAGATGGCTATTAGCCGATCGGGTCGGCGGTGCAAACAAAAAGGCCCCGCTGAGCGGGGCCTTTGATCGGGCGCTATGCGAGTGTCAGAGCGTGCGCCGGCGGCGGCGTAACAGCGCGGCGCCGAGCAGGCCTGCACCCAGCAGCCCGAGTGTGGCGGGCTCCGGCACCAGGGCGACATGCGACAGTGCGGGGCACGCGCCACCGCGGGCGCGGGACGCCCCAGGGCCCTGATTGCACTGGACGCTCCACGTTCCGCTGCCGGCGCCATCCACGACGAAACTGATCCAGTCGGGGCCGGTGCCAGGGCGGCCATTGCCGAATTTGAACACGAGGTGCAGATCGGGGATACCCTCGACATCATCCGAGAGACGGAAGGTGCCGGAGGTGCCATTCAGTCCGGTGATGCAGAACAGCGCACCACAGAGCTCATCGCCGTCATCCCCTTCGAGTTTTTCGATCTCGAAGAGGCCGAGAGTGTCGAAGTCGCGGCCGTTCGGCTGGTCCCGGGTGTCTCCGGAGGGACCGCAGGACCAGTCGCCAAGTGCGCCGTCGTCGCCATCCTCACCATCATCGAGGGTGACCGTGCGGGCGTCGCCTTCGTTGCAGGTGATCGAGGCCGCTGCGGCTGGGGACTGCACATCGGCGGCGAGCAGCAGCAGCGCGGCGATGGCGGCTAGGGCTATGGTGCCGGGAAGTCGGATGGTCATGTTGAGTCACCTTCGGGTGAAATCGGGTCACGCCAACACTGGCGATGGTGCGACTTGCCATGCAAAAGGCAGGCCGATTTGAAATACTCCGCGTTTTTCATAATGTTGGGCGTTCTGGGTCGTGTTGCCCGACGACGGGGTGTAAAAAAAGTCGACGGTCTATGGGCGCTCGGTGAGCGGTGGCCGGGCACTCACGGCAGCGGGATCTCTCCCGGCGCGAGGCGCAGGGGATGGGCCTCGCCGCGCATCAGGGTCTCCACATCCGGTGGGATGAAGTCCACCTCAACGTCGACGCCCCCGACGTCACGCGGAGCCTCCCCGTCGATCTCGATGACCACGAATTCGCGGTCAGCGTCCAGATGCGCGCCGCAGGCCTCGAAGGCCCCGCAGGCGAAGCCATCATTGTCCATGTCGGAGCCGCTGACCAGGACATAGCGGCCGGGCTCGACCCCCGCAATGGTGAACGCCTGCCGGCCATCGCCGAGCGCCTGTCCGCGCGTCAGGAAGCGGGCGACGTCCGAGATCGGGCGCCGCTCGCGCAGCGCTTCAGCCGCCTGTTCGTCGAGCAGCATGACGTACTGTGTTGGCATGTCACGCTCGCCGGTCTCGCCGGCCCGGATCACGATGGTTGCTCGACCGGTGTTGGCGTTGTCCGAGGGCACCAGCAGGGTGCCCACGTAGGCGCCGGGGGCAAGGCCTTCCCGGTCGATGACATAGTCGACCTCGAGAACGCCATCGACCTCCTGGGCGCCGACGGCCTGCAGCCAGCTGTCCTCGCTGGTCGGCTCGCCGAACTCGAGACTCCCGCCGCCGGTGTTTCTGAA
>SKUB01000297.1 GCA_007122315.1 Pseudomonadales bacterium
CTGCCGCCGCTGCTCACCGCCGCAACGGGGATGGACGCCATGACCCACTGCATCGAGGCGGTGCTCTCACCCCAGGTGAATCCGCCCGCGGAAGCGGTGGGACTCGATGGTCTGCGGCGGGGACTCGGCCACGGCCACCTGCTGGCCGCGGTCAAGGACGGTCAGGACCCGGACGCGCGCTGGAACATGATGATGGCATCCACCGAAGGCGCCATGGCGTTCAGCAAGGGACTCGGTGCGGTGCACTCCATGAGCCATGCCTGCGGCGCGTTGCCCGGCCTGCGCCTGCATCACGGCACGCTCAACGCAGTCTTCCTGCCGACGGTGCTGCGCTTCAATGCGGACCACGTGGGGGACAAGTACGCGCGGATCCGGGAAGCCGCCTGCCTCGACGCCAACACGGATCTCGCCGACTACATCGAGCAGCTCAATGCCAGTCTCGCGCTGCCCGCGAACTTAGCGGCCATGGGGGTGACCTCCGACCACATCCCCGGCCTCGCCGAGCACGCTGCGCGCGATGTCTGCACGTTCACGAACCCGCGCCCGGCAAGCGTCGACGATTACGCGAAACTCATCGAGGCGGCCATGGGGTGACCGCGCACGCGCCCCGCCGGGACGTTGGCGATTGGCCGCCCCGCTCCAGCGTGAGCGGCCAGCACGTCGAGACCCTGGAGCTGCGTCCCGGCATGCTCCTCGTCAAGTCAGACTTCGACGGCGGCCCGGGGCTCGATTTTCACTTCGTCGAGCCGGAGGACGTCTTCGGCATCGGCTTTCACATCAAGGGCGGCAGTCGCTTCGACATGGATCGCTGCCGCTTCCTCACGCAGCCTCTGGACGTTTGGGCCGGCACCTCGCCCCGTAGCGCTCCCTCTTCGTTCACGCTGTCGAGCCATGGCTTCCGGACCGTCTCACTTCGATTCGATCCGGACGTGATTCAGGAGCTCCTGCAGCAGTACGGCCAGCAGCGTGGTCGCATCATGGACATGGCCCATCATGCGCGGGACGAGGTGGCCGTCGCCCGCCTGCCGTCCATCGACCCCGCCGCCGCCCGGCTCGTCGAAGCGATGTTCGTCACCCGGTACACCGGGACGGCTCGAACCCTCTTTCTGGAGTCCTGCGCCCTCGGCCTCCTGGCAGCGCAGATCGACGCCACGACGCTCGAGCAGCGACCCACGGCGTCGGCGACCGAGCGCAGCCTCACCCGGAAACTGGAGGCGGCCCGAGCGCACCTGGACGAACACTTCGCCCGTCCACCCACGATCCGCAGCCTGGCTCGAATCGTCGGCACGAACGAGTTCGCATTGAAACGTGGCTTCAAGGAAGCATTCGGCTCGACGATCTTCGGCTACGTGCGACAGCGGCGCATGGAACACGCCGTGGCGGAACTGCATGACGGGCGGTCGGTGGAGACGACAGCTCGCAGCGCGGGCTACGACTGCCCGCGCAGTTTCGCGGATGCCTTCCGCCGGCACTTCGGCGTCCTGCCCAGCGCCGTCTCGCGCCGGGTTCGCGCGGCGATTCCTACTCAGCGCAATCTCATTCAGCCGCCAAAGTGCGGAGAATACCCACGCTAATCTCCGCACTTATTGCGGACTTTCCTTGACTCCTGCGGAGAATGGATCTCATAATCTCCTCATAGGATGCGGAGATTAAGTTGAACTACATCTGGAATCTGGATCAATGGCCGAAGCTGAGCTGGAACACGGAACAGCTCACCCCCCTGCTCACGAGGGTTTCGCATGAGCAGGGGCGCCTGCTCGGCAAGATGGAGGGGCTTGGCTTCGACCTGCAGGACGAAGCCCACCTGCGCACCCTCACCGACGACGTCATCAAGTCGAGTGAGATCGAAGGTGAAAACCTCCCGCACGATCAGGTGCGCTCCTCGCTCGCCCGCCGGCTCGGCCTGGATATCGGGGGACTGGTTCCGGCAGACCGCGAGGTCGAGGGCGTCGTCGAAATGATGACCGATGCCACCGTGAACTACGCGGCGCCGCTCACCGAGGAGCGCCTGTTCGACTGGCACGCCGCCTTGTTCCCGACCGGCCGCAGCGGCATGAGCAGGATCACCGTCGGCGCCTGGCGCAACGGCCCTATGGAGGTCGTCTCCGGCCCCATCGGGAGGGAAAGAACGCATTACGAAGCGCCCCCGGCGGATCGCCTCGATGAGGAGATGGACGCCTTCCTCAACTGGTTCGCCGAGCCGGGCTCCCTGGATGGGCTGCTCGCTGCGGGCCTGGCGCACTTCTGGTTCGTTACCCTCCACCCGTTCGATGACGGCAACGGCCGCATCGCCAGGGCGATTGCCGATATGGCCCTCGCGCGCGCCGAGGTCAGTCCGAAGCGCTTTTACAGCATGTCGGCGCAGATTCGCACCGAGCGCAATGACTACTACGACATGCTCGAGCAGACACAGAAAAACGGCCCCGATATCACGCCGTGGATGGAATGGTTTCTCTCCTGCCTGCACCGCGCGATCGAAGGTGCAGGTGGGAGTGTGGGCACCGTGCTGCAGAAGGCCCGGTTCTGGCAGCGCTTCGCCACGGAATCTCTGAACGAACGGCAGATCAAAGTCCTGAACCGGCTCCTCGACGGCGGCTTCGAAGGCAAGCTCACCTCGAGCAAATGGGCCAAACTTGCGCAGTGCTCTCAGGACACTGCCGGCCGTGACATCAACGATCTCCTCGAGCGCGGGGCGCTCAAGAAAGATCCCGGCGGCGGCCGCAGTACCAGCTATTCGCTCGTGCTCGAGAAATAACCGCCCGTGCCCTGCGCGCCTCGTGGGTGGCGAAGCCGCTGATCGCATCGAACACGAAAAAAAACCTGGTCGGAACGAACGCCCGCTACGACATGACATCAGGCCTGCGAAGTCAGGCGCCGATGGCGTCCAGGCGCGCTGCTACCGCCCCGTGGTAGCCGCTGCCGAAGAGCTGCACGTGCACCAGCAGATGATAGAGCTGCAGCGCAGGACGCCGCTGCTGCCAGCCGCTGTCCAGCGGCCACACCGCGTCGTAGCCGGCCTGCATCGCACCGGGAATGGTGCCGAAAAGATCGAGCATGGCGAGGTCGAGTTCGCGATCCGCGAAGTGTACCGCCGGGTCGATCAGCCAGCGCCCCGCGACCACGTTGCCGCTCCAGAGATCCCCGTGCACGAGACTCGGGCCCACGTCGTGGTCCAGCAGAGCGGGCAGGATGTGCGCCATCGCGCGCTCCAGGCGATCGCGCAGCGGCGCGGGCAGCGCGGGCAGCCAGCGTGCGAGTCGCGTTTCGAGATAGAACGTCGGCCAGTCCGGACACGGGTCGTTGGGCTGCGGCAGCGAGCCGATGAGATTGTCCCGGTGCCAGCCGAAGCGCTCCGACTTGACGCGATGACACCTCGCCAGGGCGCGCCCCAGGCCTTCCCAGTCCGCCGGTCCGCCGACGTATTCCAGGACGAGGACCGCATCGGACTGCCCGAGTACTGCGGGCGTGGGCGCACCAGCATCCCGAAGCGCATCGAGACCTTCCGCTTCGAGACCAGGATCGCCGCCGCCGGATTTCACCACCACACGCCGCCCGTCCTCGAGGGTCACGTCCCAGACGGCCGCAATGTCCCCGCCGGCCATGGGTCGCGCGTCACGCGCCTCGGGAAGTCCGTCGGGCAGTGGCGGCAACCCCGGGACTTTCATCCCGGGCGCGCCAGGTCGCCGGCAGCGATGAGCTCCACCACGCGCCGCGACGTACGCCGCACGATCTGCACCACCTCGATGAAACCCTGTTCACCGCCGTAGTAGGGATCCGGCACGTCGAGATCGCTGCCGGCCTCGGGATCGAACTCGCGGAACAGGCGAATGTCCGTTTCCACCCGGGCACGCGCCGCGAGACGACGCAAATCGTCGAGATTCGAGCGATCCATGGCCAGCACAAGGTGCGACTCCGCCAGCGCTTCGGCATCCACCTGATCAGCCGTGCCGCCGAGGACGAGGCCCTGTGCAGCTGCGGCCTCACGCATGCGCGGGTCGGGCGGGTGGCCGACGTGCCAGCTCCCGGTCCCCGCCGAGCGCACGACGATGGCGAGCTCGATGGCGCGGGCCGCTTCGTTGAGTGCCGCTTCGGCCGTAGGAGAGCGGCAGATGTTGCCGAGACAGACCGCGAGGACGACAGGAGGTGGCATGGCGGACTCCGCACTTCGGGGCGGCAAGTTTCACTCACCGGTCGGCGACAGACAACCGCATGGAAATCAGCACGTTGCCATCGACCGAACGCCACTCCCCGCAGTTGCTGACGCGGCAACCGTGAATCGGTGCAGCATGCAGGATAGGATCACGACTGCGTCTCACGGGGAGCTTGGATCATGGTGAAGGCGAAGGATGTGAGCGACACGTGGGCGCAGGGCGTCGAGCTGACCTCCCGCAGTCCCGCCTTTCGCGACGATCCGCATCCCTGCTACGACCGGCTCCGTACCACGGCGCCCTGCTTCGAGGACAGGGCGTACGGGCGCGTGCTGCTGACGCGCTATGACGATGTCCGAGCAGTGCTTCGCCACAAGCGCTTCAGCGTCGACGCCCGGCGCGCCGGCGAGACCTCCTACATGCGTCGCGTCGCCGGAACGGGCGTGGCGGAGGGTCGCGGCGACAGTGCCTACGAACCACCCCTGGTGCTGCTCGACGATCCCGCTCACCGCCGCATCCGAAGTCTCGTCAGCCGGGCGTTCAATCCGCGCTCGATCGAGGCCATGGAGACGCGCATCGAAGCCATCACGGCCTCGCTGCTCGATGCCATCGGCGATGCCATCACGATCGATTTCATCGTCGATCTCGCTGCCCCCCTGCCGACCCAGGCGATCCTGGACATGATGGGCATGTCGGACGCCCCGCGGGACGACTTCAAGGCCTGGTCCGAGGCGATCCTCTGGGGCTACGACCCGGAACGGGACGCGAGGACACAGACCCGGCTCAGAGAGGCGTTCCTCGGCATGTCTGCCGCCTTCCGCGAAGCGATCGAGGCGCGGCGCCGCGACCCCGGCGACGATCTCATCTCGGCCATGGTGCGCGCCCAGGAGGAGGAGGACAGGCTCGGCGATCTGGAGATCATCAGCCTCTGCACGCAGCTCATGGTGGCCGGCAACGTCACGACCACGGACCTCATCGGCAACGGGATGCATGCCCTGCTGACCCACCCCGAGCAGCTCGCCCTCCTGCGTGCCGAACCGCAGCGCGCCGAGGCCGCCGTGGAGGAAATGCTGCGCTACGACTGTCCCATCACCGAGACCGCGCGCATGCCTCTCGAAGACGATCGCATCGGTGCCTGCCCGGTGCACGCGGGCGACACCCTCACGGCATCCCTGGCGGCGGCCAACCACGATCCGGAACAGTTCCAGGACCCCCACGCGTTCCGGATCGATCGGGACGCGCGGGAGCACCTCGGCTTCGGCAGCGGCATCCACGTCTGTCTCGGCGCACCCCTGGCCCGGCTCGAAGCGAGGATCGCGATCCACCGCTTCCTCGAACGCTTTCCCCGCATCGAACTCGATCCCGAGCGGCCGCCCGAACGCCGGGCGCTGCCCTTCTTCCGCGGCTTCACGACGCTTCCGTTGCGACTCCGCTGACGCGGGTCAGCCGCAATCCTGTCGGGCCCGTCGATCAGAATGGCTTTTCGCACAATGCGGCCGTCGCCTGCCATCCCATGAGTGTGATCGCCTCGAGCGACTCAGTCGCCACATTACGCCGGTACTTCGGCGTCCTGCCCAGCACCCACACGCGCCGGGTTCGCGCGGCGATTCCTGCTCACCGCGGCTGAAACTCCCGCGCACCGCAGACGGGTCCGGTGCAGGCCGCGTTACGCTCGAAGAGGTTTCGAATTCCTCTGCAGAGAGTCTGTCGATGAAGATCCTGGCGACATCCCTCGGATTGCTCAGCGGAGCACTCCTGTCCCTGCCGTCCGCGGGCGCGGCAACGGCGTCCTCGGCAGGTCGTGAGCCGTCGTCGCGCCCCATCGAAGCCATCGTCGTCACGGCGCGGCTGCGAGAAGAGGCAGCGCAGGATGTGCCCTTCGCGCTCACCGTTCTCGACGGCGTGGACCTCGAGCAGCGTCGCATCGACGATACCTTAAGCCTCTTTCGACATGTGCCGGGCTTGTCGTTGACGAGCTTCGACGACGGTCGCTTCGCCTACTTCCAGCTGCGCGGGATCGGCCCGCTCAGTCAGGCCATCAGTCCGGACGATGGCTCCGTGGTGACCTACATCGATGGCGTCCCCCAGCCGGTGTACGCATCCGAGTTCGCCTATCTGGATCTCGAGCGATTCGAGGTGTTGCGCGGTCCTCAAGGGACGCTGTTCGGCCGCAACAGTCAGGGCGGAGCACTCAACATCACGACGCGCGGGCCGGGCGATGAGCTGCTGACCCGCGGGCGGCTCGAAGGCGGCGAGAACGGTTACCTGCTTGCGCAAGGATCGATTTCCGGCCCCGTGGTCGAGGATCGCCTCAGGGCAGGCATCACGTTGCGGGCATCGAACACCGACGGGTTCGTCCCGAACATTGCGCCGGGAGGGGGCAAGCTCGGCGATCGCGAGTCCTACGCCGGGCGCGGCACCCTGGTCTTCACGCCCGCTGGCGACGACGGAGCCCGATTCACGCTGGCGGCGAACATCGACCGCCAGATCAGCTCGCCGTTCTACTACGTCCTGCGCGGGCAGCCACGGCCCGCCGTCGAACTCGATCCCGAGAACGAGGTCAAGCGCACGGCATGGGGTCTCAGTCTCACATCCGAGTTTTCCCTGGGTGGCTGGGACCTGACGTCGGTCACGGCGGGCAACGGCTTTCGCAACGATCAGTTCACCGACGACACGGATGGTCTCATTTACGGGCCGTTGTTCGGGTTGCCGCCGTCGGACTTCCTGCCGCCACTCTCGTTCTCCGACTGGCACGAGGAGGAGCGGCGCTTCTACCAGGAACTCAGACTTTCGAGCACCGAGGAACAGCAACTCACCTGGACCGCGGGTCTCGTTTACTTCCATTCGGATTTCGACACCGATCTCAAGAACCGCTCGACCTTCTCACCGTTCCTGAGCGGTGACCGAGACGCGACCCAGAAGATCGACTCCTACGCGGCCTTCGGCGAAGTCACGGCGCCTCTGGCCACGCCGCGGCTGCGCGGGACCCTCGGTCTTCGCTACACACGCGACGAGAAGTCCCTGAACGCGACCTTCCAGGGTGTCGGATTCCCGGGCTCTGTGGACACCTTCGAGCAGCGATCCAGCACCAACTTCGACTTGTGGACCGGCCGCGCGGCGCTGCTGTGGGAGGCCACCGACGACATCAACCTCTATGCAGCGATCGGTCGCGGCGCCAAGAGCGGCGGCTTTCCGCGCTTCACGCTCAGTGCAGCGGTGGGCCAGGACAGTCAGCCCTACGCGGAGTCTACGTCCTGGACCTACGAAGTCGGCGCCAAGGCCGGACTTCCGGGAGGTCGCGGCCAGATCGAACTGTCCGGCTTCTACAACGACGTCAGCGACGAGCAGCTCTTCGTACTCGACTTCGTCAACTTCACGTTCGTCCCGGTCAACCTCGACACGCGCAGCTATGGGGTCGAAGCGCAGGGCAGCTATGTCCTGAGCAACAGCTACTCCCTTGCCGGCGGGCTCTCCTGGACCCGCGGAGAGATTCGCGAAGCCTCAGCACTCTCCGGGGCCGAGCGCGGCAACCGCATTCCGAACGTCGCCAGACTGAGCTCGACGCTCACCCTGAACTACCAAGGCGCCGAGTTCCCGCTCGGCAATCGTGCCGC
>SKUB01000371.1 GCA_007122315.1 Pseudomonadales bacterium
GGGAGAAAGCCGATATAGCGCCCGGAGAGGATCAGCATGGCAATGGACTCGACGTCGTAAGCAGACGCACGGGTATCCATCGAGCGGGCGGCGGCCTCGAGGAACTCGGTGACGACGTAAGGCTTGCTGACGTAGGCCGTGCTTTTGAGCACATCGTCGGTGATGCAGTGGTCGTCGATGGCAAACAGCGGGTGACCATTGCCGCAGTAGAGGTCGTTGCGCTCTTCATAGAGCAGTTCGTAGTTCAGGCTGGGCAAGGAGTGCAGCGCTGAAACGATACCGATATCGATGGTCTGATCGAGCAGGGCTTTCTCGATTTCGTCGGGCGATGCATGCCGGACGATGAGTTCGACCTTCGACCCTGCGGCAAAGAAGTCCGCAAACGTTCGCGTGAGGATGTCGTGCTCTTCCCAGATCAGGTTGTCGATCAGGGCAATCTTCAACTCACCGCTGACACTTTCGTCGACGTCGTTGATGCGGCTGCGGAAACGCTCGAGCTCCTCGAGGAACTCCTGGGTGATGGCGTAGATCTCCTCACCCTTGGGCGTCAGTCGAAAGCCACTGCGACCGCGGTGGCACAGGACCAGGCCGAGCCGGGACTCGAGCTCTTTGAGATGGGTGCCGATGGTGGAGCGGCTGACGCCGAGCCTGACCTCGGCCGCCGAGATGCCTCCGTCCTCGACCACGCAGCAGAACATCTTCAGCAACCGCAGGTCGATGTCGCTGACCTGCCCAAGACGATCCGTACGCATTCTCATGGCGGCTGCTCCCCTGGACCGCTGCCCCTCGATAACTACGCCCCACCCCATAGTAGTCGAACGCGATATCGCGACCTAACCGTCCTCCCTGAGCCGGGCCGTGCCTGATGTCGGTGCGACGCCATGAAGTTACAGACGATGGGGAAGCAAGATACGTTCCCTTCCTCCCTGACCTGGCGCTGCTCCAGACCGTAACACCCAGCGAGGAGCGGCTCGCTGCGCCGGCCGTTCGGTCCTCCGGAGCATCGTCCGGCGCGCCTGCGTCTCAAGGCTGCAGCCCGCCCGCTGGCGCACCCCAGTGCCCGCCCACCCCGCGCCAGATGGCACCTTGGGCGTGTTGGCGGCATCATGACCTGCCCGTTCGATTCATCAGCCCACGCCGAATTGGGGATGCCGTACTCTGATGCCCGCCGCCGACGACCTGGACATTCACGTCGCCAAGCTCCTCCGCGCGCAGCAGATCGAAGATGCCCACGCAGCCTGCGTCGACGTGCTGCGCAATGACGCGGACTGCGCACCAGCATGGTGCGCAGTCAGCCGCGTCTTCCTGCACGCCAACCGACCCGCCGAGGCCCTTCGCGCTTCGGAAGAGGCCTGTCGACGCGCGCCGGAGGACCCCGGATTTCGGATCCAGCAGGGCCTGTGCCTCGCTGCAGCTGGCCGCATGGAGGCCGCACGCAAGGTTGCGGAAACGGCAGCCGCCAGAGTCACCGCGCAGAACGTCGAACCGGAGCTGCTCTCCAACCTCGGGTCCCTGTTCAGCGCCTGCGAGGCGCACCAGCAGGCCCTGCCCTGCTTCCAGCGCGCAGCCGAGGCTGCCCCACGCCGGGGCGACTTCCTGTTCAACCTGGCGACGACGCAAAGGGCACTCGGCGATCTCGAAGGTGCCGAGCGCGCCTGCGATTCAGCCATTGCCCTCGATCCGAACGATTGTCAGGCGCACTACCTGCGCTCTGACCTGCGTACGCAGACCGAGGAACGCAACCACGTCCCGGCGTTGCAGGCGCTCACGCGGCAGGAGCAGCTGCCGGTCACGCAACGCGTCCTGGCATGGTTCGCGCTCGGCAAGGAACTCGAGGACCTTGGCCGCGACGACGCCGCCTTCGAAGCGCTGCAGGCCGGTGCGGCGTTGCACCGGGCCAGCATCCGCTACGACGTGGATGAGGACATCGAAGTCATCGAGCGCATCATCGCCCATCACCGGTCGGACGCCCTCGAAGCCTGCTCTGAAGGGCGGGCGGGCCCTGCACCCCTGTTCGTCGTCGGTCTGCCCCGGAGCGGAACGACGCTGGTCGAACGCATGCTGGACGCCCACAGCGCCATCCGCAGCGTTGGCGAGCGCAACGACTTCACGACGGCGATGTCGACCCTGGCAGCGAGCAGCTGGCAGGGACGACGCCTGTCTCGCGCCGATCAGGTCGAGCAGCTTCTGAAGCTCGACATGAACGCCCTCGGCCAGCTCTACTGCGAGGGCATTGGTATGACGGACGGCGCACCTGCGCAGGTCCTGAACAAGCTGCCGATCAATTTTCTGTATTGCGGCCTGATTCACGCCGCCCTGCCCGACGCGCGGATCGTCGCGCTGAGACGGGAGGCACGAGACTCCTGTTTCGCGGCCTTCAAGGCTTTCCTCACGGGCCCCTACGGCTTCACCTACGATCTCGAAGAGCTCGGCAGGTACTACCTCGCCTTTGATCGCCTGATGCGCCATTGGCGCGACACGCTCCCGGCAGATCGTTTCGTCGAGGTGCACTACGAGGCGCTGGTGCACGATCCCGAGGCCGAGATGCGTCGGGTACTGGCTGTTCTCGATCTGGACTGGGAGCCGAACGTCCTGGAGTTCCAGCGCAGTCGATCGTCCTCCTCCACAGCGAGTGCTTCCCAGATCCGGCGTGGGATCTACACCAGCTCCGTCAAGAAGTGGGAGCGGCATGCCGCGCGCCTGCAGCCTCTGCTCGATATCCTGGAGGCAGGCCTCGAAGACTGACGGCGAGGTCCCATGGCCCACGATCCGAACAGTGCCAACTCGACGACATCAAAGCGCCGTGCCAGCTCTGGCTTGACTGACTCGAATTGCTCCAGGAGCTCGCTCCGCTTCATCGTCGAGGTTCCTACTGAAGAGCCCCAATCATTAACCCAGGCGATGGCTGTACTGTCGCGCAAGCAGGAATGGAGAGCGTTGGAGAGCGTTGGAGTCAGACCACCGCAACCGCACCTAACTGGTTCAAGAAGTCGCGAATCCGAAGACTGAACCGCCTCGAATCCAGCCTTAGCGCTGCGCTTTCGGGGCCAAAACCGAGCCGCTGAGCCGCGCCCGGGACTCGCGCGTCGCTTTGACTTGGTCTGACTAACGCGATGCGCGCGTCAGGATTGCGATACGGGCGGTGGGACAATCGCCCGCCGTCGCGTAGGCATCTGGCCCAGGCTGTGGACGGGCCCAGCACCCGGCAGAGTAAAGTCGGGGCATCCTGGAGCGAGAAGGTTTCGCCGCATGTCGCCGATCCACCATCTCGCCGGCTCTGCTCCGGAGGGAGCCATTGTGAAAATGACCCGAAGTACTTTTGGTCATGGGTTCGCAGGTCGTGCCGGCGCGGACCAGGGGTTGCTCATGCCCAATTTGGGTATTAATATGCTCAATATGGGTATGCGCAATGCTTCAAGCAATGGCGAAACGCGGCTCTCGATCACGAATGCGCTGTTCACATCAACGCAGCAACGGGTACTGGGACTGATCTTCGGCCAGCCCGATCGCAGCTTCTTCGCAAGCGAGATCATCGCCCGGCTCGGCGCCGGTTCCGGCGCAGTCCAGCGCGAGTTGAAGAAGCTGGCCGGCAGCGGCCTGGTGACGGTGTCTCACATAGGCAACCAGAAGCACTACCAGGCCAATCCGTCTGCGCCAGTCTTTGCTGAGCTCTGCGGCTTGATCCGCAAGACCGTGGGGCTGATTGAGCCACTGCGGCAAGCGCTGGCGCCAGCATCCTCGGAAATCGAAGTCGCACTGGTGTATGGCTCTGTGGCTAAACGCAGCGCGACGGCTGCGAGCGAAGTCGACCTGCTGCTGGTCTCCGAAAGCCTGACATTGGAGCAGGTCTGTGCGCACCTTGCGCCCGCGGAAGCGCAGCTCGGTCGGACGATCAACCCGACCCTCTATACCGCCGCCGAGTTCCGGCGCCGGCGCCGTGACGGCAATACGTTTCTAGAGCGCATCCTGACAGGCGAGACGCTGGTCCTGCATGGTCGGCTGGGCGATGGCGACTGATGCCTTGGACAACCTCCTCCGGCTCGGGCAGCTCACGCGGGTGGGACGCCAGCGGGCCAGCGCGTCCCAGAACGTCGCAGATCAGCGACGCCGGAATGCAGTGGACGAAGTTCGGGAAGAATCTGTGTGAAGCTTCTGGCGTCCGCTGCATCTGCCTTGTTGGGTGTCACCCGCAGTGCTAGATTCTTCAACATGAGCATCAAGGCACATGTTCGCGACGGCCGCTTGGTCGTGGACGAACCAACGGATCTGCCAGAAGGCACTGTGATCGAGCTGCTGCCATTGGATCCCGGCGACTGGCTCGACGATGAGGATCGCACCGCTCTTTGCGAGGCGCTTGTCATGTCCGAGGCCGATGTCTCGGCTGGCAGGCTTGTCGATGCTGATGAAGTTCTCAAGGAGCTTCGCTCGCGTTGAACTGGCGCCGCGTCCGGTTTACCGCTACTGCGCAGCGCCATGTTCAACGCGAAAAAACCTGGTGGCTGGAGCATCGAGACCACCCCGAGATTTTCGCCTCGGAGCTCGAAGAAGCACTCCAAGTGGTGGCCTTGCTCCCCGGGGCTGGAAGTGTCTACCCGGAAACCCATGTCCCGGGACTTCGGCGGCTGTACCTCCCCAGGGCCGCATGCCATATCTATTACACCTTCAGTGCGGATGAGGTCATTATCCGTGCGGTGTGGGGTGCTCGGCGACGACGCGGACCCCAACTTACCCCGTAACCGAAGCGTCCACCTTGGTGTGACCGTTCATGCCATCCGCCTACCAAGCCGATCACTTTCCGGCTATCCGCCTCTACGCCAACGATCGAGCCAACCGGCGCCAAGCGCCAGCGAGGGAATGCGCTGATCAGTAAGCGCCGCATGATCGAATTCGAGGCTCTGTGTCAGCTGGACATCGACGACATGCCGCCGGAGAAGATCAAAGCGCTGCGGGAGCACTGGGGTGTTGGGGGAGGTCGGATTTCGCCGCTGCGATTCACCGTCGGCATTGAAACGCGGCACGAACCACGATACTGTACGTATCAACAGTTATCTGGAGATTCCGCCATGGATCAGACGCCCACCGACACCGTCGAGAATCTGAGCACACGGATCGCCGATCTCTGCGAAGACATCCACGGCACCGAGTCCCGACTGCTCGATCTCATCCGCCGCCTAGACGAGCCTGCCGCGGTCTTCCTCGCGTTGCAGCACTATCCATTCGACTGTCACACCCAGGCCGATGGCTCGGTCTTGTTCAAGGGCCGCGTGCCGGCCGAGGTCGGCGCCCTGCTGCTGCAGTCGCTGGATCAGGCCATGGAGCGGCTGGATCACGACGCCGGCCCGGGGGACGAAGGGGACGAGATGCAGAGCCAGGACGATTCCGCGGAATCGTCAGACACGGATGGCTGAGGCGTCGCTGTGACGTCGGCGCGCTTCACCGAGCTACGTTGAGGTCCCGGCGCGCGGACCGTCTCGAGTCATAGCCGAGTCGCTGGATCATTGAGCCAAGTCAGCTTCCCGGAACGGGGACAAGGATGCCAACCAAAGTGAAGGAGGCCATCAAGCTGCTGGAAGCCGATGGCTGGTACTTGTCCACGACCCGCGGCAGCCACCCTCAATTCAAGCACCCGGTGAAACCCGGAAGGGTGACGATACCGGGGAAGCTGAGCGATGATCTCGCTCCAGGCACTTTCAACAGCCTGCTCAAGCAGGCAGCGCTGAAGCCGTGAAATATCTGATCATCATCGAGAAAACGACCACGGGTTACTCGGCCTACTCGCCAGATCTGCCCGGCTGCGTGAGCACTGGGGCATCGGAGGAGGCGGTCGTTGCGAACATGCAGGAGGCCATCGCGTTTCATCTTGAAGGCCTCGCCGAGGACGGGCAGCCGATCCCGCCGCCGTCTTCGCGCTCCGCCTACGTCGAGGTGGCTGCGTAGAAGCGTGACCGAGAAGTTCTGCACTGGCGACGGCGTGGCCCTTTGCGGGCTCAGATCACCACAACACCCAAATCGCCGCCAGGCAACCGGCTCGAGCGCCTGAAGGGCGATCTGAAAGGACTTCACTCAATCCGCCTCGTGACGAGTACATCAGCAACCGCAATCTGATCGCCTGGACCTTTCATAACCCGCGAGATCTCACCGAGCAGGTGGACATCGTCATCAGCGAGGATCTGAAGGGAAAGCGCACGACCAGCATGCAGACCCAGACAGGCGCCATCCGAGTACTGAGCCGCAAGGACCTGATCGCGATGAAACTGAAGAGCGGTCGGCCGCAGGATCTGGCCGACGTCGATGCCTTGGAGCGGCTGCAATGAGGACCGTGCAGACCTTCAGCGACGATTACCTGGATCAATGCCGCCGGATGACTTCCGATCAGGTGATCCGCTTTCTCGAGGACTTCCGCACGCTGCAGTCCAGCCGACCGTCGCGCTCGAAGCTCATCAGCCTCAAGGTACCCGAGAATTTGCTGGCGGCGTTCAAGGCGCTAGCAGAATTGGCCGGCGTGCCCTATCAGACGCTGATCAAGCAGCTGATGCGGGAACGGTTGACGGAAAGCCGCGACGCAGAGTGAACCGCATGCGGACAGCCTTGTAACGCTACGCGCTGGCGGCTCATGAATCGTCCTTGCGGGTGAAATGGCTGAAGTCTCTGCTGGCGGCCTATCCGGCGCGGGATCCCGCGCTTTTACTCCCTTCGAATCCGGTGAACAGCCTGAGCTGATCTCAGGTGGCGGCCCGCACGTCGCAACTTGAGGCCAGTTACCGTCACTTAGCTGCACATAAGAATGGCGCGCGCACACGGCGCGTTGGCGACCCATTACCATTCGAGCAGCCAAAGCCGGACAAGGCGGAAGACAGCGATGAATCCGTTTCCGATGGACCCATGCTCACCCGCTCCGACAGAGCGCCCTCCAAGCGCTCGCATGCCTACAGCCAGAGCCATCGCCGGCTTCTGCCTCATGCTCGGACTGCTGCACGGCTGTGGTGGAGGCGGCGGCGTCACCGGCAACTGGGGCGGCGACGACTGCATCTACAAGCAGATGAGTTTTCAACGCGGCGGGAAGGTCTTCATCACGCCCGTGCTGTTCGGCATGGAGCTGCCGACCAGCGAGGGCCGCTACGAGGTCAACGGGGACAAGGTGACCATCCGCGCCGAAGACGGCAGAAGCCTGACGTTCACCCGTGAAGGCAGCACATTGCGCGGCGGCGGGCTCGTGGGCACCTGCGTCAGGCTTTGAACCCGCCGAATGTCACCCCTGAGGAGCATGCAGCTATGGCCACAAAGCACTGGTATCGATCCACGCTGACACTCTCGATCATCCTGGGCAGCAGCCTGTTCTTCGTCGGTTGCGGCGGGCAGGACAGCGCCACGACCGCGGCCGCCGGGGAACACCCACTGACCGAAACGCAGCAGCGCAGGTGAACTCCACACGCTCATCACTGAGGTAACCCGTGATGGCGTCGTCTGACCCCGAGTGGCACTCTCTGCATCGTGATTCGAAGCGCCATCTACGACACCCTGATCGTCGGACTGACCGCCAACTGGTACGCGGAGGTGCTGCGACGCGTGCCAGCTGATGCGGATGTGCTCGATGTCGGAATCGGCACGGCGGGCGCCCTGCTGGCGAATGCCGCGTTGGTGGAACAGAAGCGGCTTCGCGTCACCGGCATCGACATTGACGGCGACTACATCGCGCGCGCTCGCGACAAGCTGCTGCGCGCCGGCCTGCAGGA
>SKUB01000166.1 GCA_007122315.1 Pseudomonadales bacterium
CGGAAAGCCGAAGCAGATGGGGGAACGACAAGGGGATGCGTGGGTGCGGGTGAGGGGGAGACGGGAGGGGGAGGACCCCCGCACCCACGCATGTAACCGATGATCTGTGTGTATGGCGGAAGCCTTGGAAGCCGCTTCCCGCCCCCATCCGAGGCCACGGGCGATAACCTGTTCAGGGGGCGGGAGCGACAAGGGGGCGCGGGAACCACCGGGGGAGGGGGAGGGGGATCAGCGATCCCCGCGCTTCGACCTTTAGGCTCTCTGCCTGTTTGCTCTGTGTTCACTCCGTGTTCGCTGTATGGGATGCATTGAACGGGAAATGAGTTCGGGTGTCAACGTTTTGTCCAGACAAAAAGCGATTGATTGTTTGAATCGTGACGATAGACGATATGTGTCCAAAAAGTGTCCAAGGTCAGGGTGTTTACATGCCTCGTTAGGAGCCGTCCCCGCCATCTGCCAGGCCCACGGGCGGAAAGCCGAAGCAGATGGGGGAACGACAAGGGGATGCGTGGGTGCGGGTGAGGGGGAGACGGGAGGGGGAGGACCCCCGCACCCACGCATGTAACCGATGATCTGTCTGGCGGAAGCCTTGGAAGCCGCTTCCCGCCCCCATCCGAGGCCACGGGCGATAACCTGTTCAGGGGGCGGGAGCGACAAGGGGGCGCGGGGACCACCGGGAGGGGGAGGGGGAGCAGCAATCCCCGCGCTTCGACCTTTAGGCTCTCTGCCTGTTTGCTCTGTGTTCACTCCGTGTTCGCTGCATGGAGTGCATTCAACGGTAAATCAGACAGGCTGTCAACGTTTTGTCCAATAAAAAGTTGAAAAAGTTTCCGTATGGTCGCCCTTGGAAGCATTTGTCCACCTCCTGTTTAGGGTTTGCCGGCTTCTGTCAGGGTCACGTAGCGCTCGAGGGTGTCGCGGATGAATGCCCGGGCCGCGTCCCGATCCAAGGGCTCGTCGTCACGTTCGAGCAGCGCGGCTGCGTACTCGAACATCGGAACGAACAGGGGTTGCCCATCCACCCGTCCGCGCAGCTCGAAGATCCCCTGCTCAGCCAGATGCTGACGCCACCAGCGACGCACCTCGGCCCAGTAGTCAGCGGTGGCTCGCCAGTAGTCGCGTCCCGGCTGGAAGTCGTAGTCGACGATGCGGGTATAGCGCGCTACACCCAGTTCCCTGGCGACATAGGGCGTGGTCGCATCCAGCTCGCCGTTGCTGACGACGGCTTTGAGGCTGTCCTGCTCGTGGACCCATCCCCCTGGCGTGATGCTGATCCGGTGCTCACTGGCCAGTGCCTGGTAGTCGTCGCGCGTGCTCGATTCCCTTCGGGGCAGAGGGCGCCAGGCGCGTTGTGATGTCCAAGTGGCATGGTTGCCGCGATGCGTCCAGCGGCCCGTAGCGGCATAGCGCGGCGTGTCGTCCACCTGGAACACAGTCTGGGTCCAGGTGCCGGGCTCGGGTGCGGTGGGTCGTACAGACCAGCGGCGTTCACCGTGGAATTCGAGGGTCCGGTCCGACTCGTACTGCCAGTCCTGACGCCAGTGCTTCTGCACGAAGGGTCCCCTGACTGCGCCGTCCTGGAGGTAGCTCATGACCATGATGTGCTGCAGCGCGATGAAGTCGGGTCGGTCTTCGAGGACGAACACGAACTCCGTCGCCCAGGACTGGTAGGGCTGAGCGCGGTCGAGTCCTGGCAGATAGGTCAAGGTCTCGACGAAGTCGAAACCGGTCCGGAAATCCCCGGCCAGGGCCAGAATGGCGCGCCGGTCACGTTCCTTGGTGTCGAGCCCGCTGCCCTGCAGCGCGACCCAGGCGTCGTCAGGTTCGGGCGCAGCGGTGACAGGGACGCCGGTGGTGGTCCCGCCCCGGGGGCTGGGTCCGCCTTCGTCGGTGACGGGCCAGCTGAAGGTGTACCAGCGCGGTGCCGTATCTGCGGAGGCGGCCAGCGACAGGACGAGGGCGAGGGCAGGGAGCCAAGGCTTCACATCGAACTCCTGGAACGAGGGGCAGGCGCGTTACCGTAATGCGCGCGGCCTGATTCGCAAAGTCAGGGCCCGGCTGCTGGTGCCAATGCAGGTGTCGCCCAGGCCTTGGGACACTGGCTTTCCAGGCGCATCACGCCGTCGGCCTGCGTGCGCAGCAGTCCGCCGCCCTGGATCAGGCCGGCGTGACGCACCAGCACCGCGCCTGCGCTTGCTGCCGTAACCGTTTCCGGAGGTAGCGTCTGGTCCTGGCGTCGCCGCCAGCATTCGAGCTGTGTCGCGTCGAGATCGATGACGTTGCGACGCGCTTCGCTGCCGAACGTGAGCAGGCCACCGGTGGCCAGGCGTGCCCGCTCGCCGCTCAACTGGGCGCACTCGAGGCCGATGGCTTCGAGCCGGACACCGGCCGGCGGTGCATGATCCCGGGGGATGAGACGCAGGCTGCGCCCGGTGGCTGCGAGCTGCATGTCGTCGAGGACGCTGGGCGGAATGCCGAAGCGCTCGAAGCCATCGGCCAGCAGATGTTCCGGCGCCGGGTCCGGAAGAGGTTGCAGCCGCGGCTGACGTTGTGCGGCCGTGGGCGCGTCGCAGCGTTCGAGCAGAATGGCGAAGAAACCGCCGGTGCCGGTGCGATGTGGCCACAGGCGCTGGGCGTGGATCAGATCCGGGTGATAGCTCCGGCCATCGAAGGCGTCGAGTCCAGTTGCTGCGCCGGGTACGGTGACCGGAGCAGGCAGGGCGCGCAGCCTGCCCTCTGATGTTTCGAGCACCTCGCTCACCACCGCTTCGTTTTCTTCCGGCGCGAACGTGCAGGTGGAGTAGACGATGCGGCCTCCGGGTCGACACAGATCCACGGCTCGCCGGAGCAGGGCCCGCTGCTGGCCCTGGATGAAGGTGCGAAAGCGGGCGCTGGACGCACGCACATGGCCGCGCTGGGCTTTACCCTCGCTGGTGCACGGCGCATCGACCAGGATGCGGTCGAACTGGGCGTCGTCCACCGGATAGACGCTGCCGTCATGACCGCTGACCGAAATGTTGCACAGCCCCAGGCGGCGACAGAGGTCGTAGAGCGCCTGCAGGCGGGGGACCTTGAGGTCATTGGCAATGACGGTTCCGCGGTTGCCCAGGGCAAGCGCGAGGTGCGCCGTCTTGTTGCCGGGAGCGGCGCAGAGATCCAGCACCCGGTGCCCGGGTCGTGCAGCGAGCAGCCGGGCCGGGAGCAGCGAGGCCTCCTCCTGCACCGTATACAGGCCGGCGGTGAACCCCCACAGCCGGCCGGGTCGATCCAAAGGTGACAGGCGCCAGGCGCCGGGACACCAGGGCACGGGTGTCAGCTCGATCTGACTTCCAAACAGCTCCGGGATGCGTTCCGGGTCGATGCGCAGCGAGTTGACGGCGATGGTCTGTGGCAGCGGGCGCGTCAACGCTGCGGCGAACGCTTCGAAGTCGTCGACGACGGAGGCGTAGCGCGCGAGATGCTCTGGGATGGGAACGGTCATGGCCGGCGCTTTCTACCGTCCGCCTGGACGGAACACAAGCGAAATGAGCGTAGACAATGCAAAGGGACTGGCGGTGACGCCGGGCTTCTGCGACGCTCGACTGCTGTGCTGAACGCGCCCTGGGGATCGAATCGCCCGTGAACGTGTCCAAGCGCCATATCCTCCAACACGATGTCTGCAGGAATTCCATGTCCAGCTCAAATCGCTCCGAGCTCTGCCGTCCCCGCTCGATGATGCGCGGCCGCGCGCTGCCACTGATCCTGCTCGCAGTGGTGCTCGTGCTGTTCCTCGTCATCGCGACCCTGCCGATGCTGCTGTCCTCCGGACCCGGGCGCGGATTCGTCCTCGGGATGGTCAACGACCGTGTTCCCGGCAGCGTGGAAATGGAGAAGCTGTCGCTGAGCTGGTTCGGACATCAGCGCGCTTCCGGCATCCGCCTGCGCGATCCCGAGGGTCGGGATGTGGTGGCGCTGGAATCCTTCGACACCGAGCTCACCCTGCTGCGCGCCATTCGCGGTCGCCTGCTGCTCGGCGAAACCCGGCTCAAGGGGCTGCGGGCTGAGCTGGTGGTGGATGCGGATGGCCGCGACAACCTGAGCAAGGCGCTGGGCCTCGGTGAGGTCGAGGGCGAGCCGCCCGGCGCCATCGTGATTCCGGTGACCGGGCACATCATCCTGGAGGATGGCTATCTGTCCTGGACCACGCCGGAGTTCGAACCCGTGGTGCTCGATGATCTGGCGGCGGCTGTGCGCCTCGACCCCACGTCGCGGGACCTGGACCTGAGATTGACGGGCAACAGTGTGCAGGGCGACATGGCCGGTAGCCTCGCAGTGGAGGGCCAGATCCGGCAATGGCTGGACAGCCGCGGTGCGCTGACGCCGGCCACCATGGAACCCGATTTCGATGTTCGTCTGGACAATCTGCCGCTGCGCCTGGTGGATGGCATGGTGGGTCTCGACGGTCTTCTGGTGGCGGCCCTCGGTGACCGCATCGCGGTGCAGCTCGAGAGTGCCGATCGGCGCCTGGAGCTCAAGGTCGATGCCCCACGTCTGGCGTTGGACGTGGGCGCACAGCTGCGCGATCTGAACGTAGGGCTGACCCGAGAGGCGACGCTGCGCTGGAATCTGACGCCGGAGTTCGTGGCCCGTCTCGCCGAGGGTGGCGAGGATCCGCTGCGCTTGCGCGAGGCCGTGGATCTGCGTCTGGCATTGGAGCGCCTGGACGCCCCGCTGGTTGGTTTCGATCCGGCGCGGGTGGCCATGCGCGGGCGTTTCGACAGTTCGGCCCCGCTGCGTCTTGCAGGCGGTGGTCTTGGTGACCTGCGCCTGGAAGGGCTGGGCGCGGAAGTGATCAGCGACGTGCTGTCCGAAGCGGTATCGGTGACGGCAGGTGTCGACATCCACAGCGAAGGCCGGGTCGGGCGCTTCGAACTCAATGCCGCGCTGCGGGAGCTGTTCGACCTCGAGGGTCGGCTGCAGCCGGATCGTCTGCAGGTGGACGCCACGGCCACGCTGTCGGATCTGCCGACACCTCTGCTCGATCGCCTGGCAGGGGGTGATGGACTCTTGCCTGCCGCGCTCGGTCCGCGCATCGACCTCACCGCGCGTGCCAGCAGCGGCGATGGCAACCGCATGGATGCGTCCCTCGACGTACGCTCCGAACATCTTCGGGCCGAGAACATTCGTGTGCGTGTGGATGATTCCATTGCCCTGATCGAGCCCGTCCGGGTGCGCTACCGCCTCATGCCCGCGGTGCTCGTGCGGCTGGCACCGGATGGCACCACCCGTCTGCGTTCTCCCGCTGATCTCGAGCTGACGTTGTCGGAGTTCCACGCGCCGCGTCCCGGCCCCGGGGAGCCGGCCTTGCAGCCGGAAGCGAGTCGGCTGCTGGCGCGCTTCGCCGCTGCGGCCATCGAACTCGAGGATGCGGAAGGCGTGCGGACGCGACTCGGTGATGTGCGCATGGAGCTCGGCGGTGATTCGCTCGCGGCGATGGCACTGCGCGGTCAGGCGGCCGTGACCCAGACGGCGCCGGGGCTGCTGGCGAGCCTTGCTGCGTCGCCGATGAACGTGCGCCTGGAGGCGGATTCCGGGCTGGCCGCAGACGGTTCGCTGCTGCAGACGGATGGCCGTCTGGATCTGGCCGGTGGCGCGCTCGACGTGCGCCTGCCTTTCCGCGTCAGCGCCGGCATGACGAACCTGACGCTGACTGCGCCGGGACGCATCCATGTTCCGATCACCCCGGCGTTCGTGGCCGGCTTCCTGACCACGGAGGAAGGCCAGGACGAGATCCGCATGGCGGACATGGCGTTGCTGAAGATCGCCCTCGATCGGCTCGAAGTGGGCCTCGAGGAGCCAGGCCTGAGCAAAGTGCGTGCGGACGGCAAGGCGGAACTCGGCCGCATGCGTTTTCTGACTGACAACCGGCCGCTGGCCACCATCGAGGGTGTCACCGCCGGACTGCAGCTTCAGGGTGCCGAGGGTCGTGGCCGCGTCAACCTCGATGGTCAGGTGACCGCCGAAGGCAGCGAGCCGGGCATCATCAAGGCCAACGTGAATCTGGAGAACCTGCGCCCGGACGGCAGCGGGACCATGAAGCTGGACCTGGATCTGACGCGACTGCCGGCGGCGCTGCTCGCTGCGTTCGCCGATCAGCCCGCCCTGCCGGAGCTGCTTGGATCAGCGCTCGATGTGAAGCTGACCAGCGAGCTCGCGCTGGGTGAAGTGCCGCGGGGCACTGCCAGCCTGCGCGCGAATGCCCGCCATTTGAGCGCGGATGCGGAATTCGATCTCGGTGACGACATCGCGCTGAAGCGTCCGGCACAACTGCGGCTGACATTGACGCCTGCGGCGCACGCCGCCCTGCAGCCTGCTACGGAGTCGCCGGATCCCGGGCGGCTGCTGGTGGCTGCAGACACCGTCATCGATGCCGCGGTGAGCCGGCTCCGCCTGCCGCGTGGCGAGGCGGGGTCGGGACGGCTGCCGGATCTCGAGGCCCGGGTAAACGTGCCCGAAGCCCGCTTGCAGCACAGCCGGACCGGTGAGCGCTACCTGCTGCAGACTCTTGTTGCGAACGTGGGAACCGAGGAGGCCGGCCAGCAGCTGCGGGCGAAAGTCACTGGCAAGGTGGCAGAGCAGGGCGCCACGCCCGGTGACCTCGACCTCGAGATGCGGATGTCGAACCTGTTCGACGGCGAAGGCGCGTTCACTACTGAGCGCCTGTCCATGGATCTGAACGGACGCATCCAGCAGCTGCCGGTGGCGATCATCGACCGCTTCATGGGCATGGACGGGCTCGTGGTGGCGACCCTGGGGCGTACCCTCGAGAGCCGTATCAACGGCGAACTGCGGGATGGCAAGGGCCCGATCACGCTGGAGATGCGGGCTGAGAACGCGCGCGCGGATCTGGCTGCGCGCCTCGACGACGGCGTGCTGACGCTGCGGGAGACGCTCAACGCCCAGGTGCAGCCAACGGAGGAATTCGGCCGCGCGGTGCTGGCGCGGGCCCACCCGCTGTTCGAGACCATGCGTGGCGGGGAGGAACCGATCCGTTTCGTGATGCCCTCAGAGGGCGTCGTCATCCCCTTGCGTGACTATGCCATCGAGAACGTCCGCATTCCTGAAATGCGGCTCGTTCTGGGCAAGATCGAGCTCGAGAGCGGTCCCATGTTGCAGGGCCTGGTGACGCTCGGGCAGCGTTTCGGCAACCTGCGGCCCATGGGTGACACCTGGACCGCCGAGTTCACCCCGGCGGTGATGTCGGTGCGCGACGGCAAGCTGGCCTACACTCAGAGAATGGATGTCCTGCTCGGCGATCAGCTGCATTTTTCCAGCTGGGGAACCATGGACCTGGCGGCCCAGCGGGCGGACCTCATCCTCGGCATCATGCCGCTGACGCTGCGTAGCGTGTTCGGGATTGCCGCCGGCGAGAACGATGCGTTGCGTATAGCGGTCACGGGCGGTGCCGGCACGGCGTCGGTGGATTTTTCCCGTATCGGTTCCGAACTCGCTCGCCTGCAGGCGCAGCGGCAGCTCGGTGCGTCGAACCCGCTGTTCGGCGCGCTGCTCGGCGCCGCAACCGGCAGCTCGACACCGGGCCTCACCGGGGCGCCATCGCCGTCGGTCAGTCCGCTGCCCTGGGCGGAGCGTCTGGCGGCGCAGGCGGCGCGAGCCGAGGAAGAGGCTCGCCGCGCCCGCGAGCA
>SKUB01000294.1 GCA_007122315.1 Pseudomonadales bacterium
CGTCAGCTCTTCCGCGTCGGTGCTGCCCGCTTTGCCCTGGAGATCTGCGAGGATCTGTGGGCACCGGATCCACCCGGCGCGCGCCACGTCCTGGCGGGCGCCGAACTCATCCTCAATCCCTCCGCCAGCAACGAGCTGGTGGCCAAGGCTGACTATCGGCGTGATCTGGTGCGCATGACCAGCGCCCAGCGCCTGTGTGGTTACCTGTACGCGTCTGCGGGGCCGGGGGAGTCGAGCAAGGATCTGGTGTTCGGTGGCCACCTGCTGGCGGCTGAGAACGGCGTGGTCATCGGTGAGGGAGAGCGTTTTCGTCTCGACGGCAGCCGCCTGATCGTGGACTTCGATCTCGAACTTCTGCGGCACCAGCGCCAGTACAACAGCACGTTCCGCAATGCGCCGCGGCCGCAACCCTACACGGACGTGGCGGCCGGTGGCGGCATGGCGTTGTCGGAGGTGTCGCGGGCGGTGACGCCGCATCCGTTCGTGCCCGCCGACGAGGCCGAGGTGGACGCCCGCGCCCGTGAGATTCTCGCCATCCAGGCTACGGGTCTGGCCCGCAGAATGCGCTCAGTGGGCGAGCCGAAACTCGTCATCGGCCTGTCCGGCGGACTCGACTCGACGCTGGCCTTCCTGGTGGCGCTGGATGCACTGGAGCTGCTCGGCCGCCCGGCGGCAGACCTGCTGGCGGTGACCATGCCGGGTCCCGGCACCGGTGAACGCACGCTGGCCTCGGCCCGCAATCTTGCCGAGCATGCCGGCGTCAGGCTGCTGGAGATTCCGATCCATGCGGCCGTGGCGCAGCACCTCGCTGATCTCGGCCACGATCCCGACACCCACGACGTCACGTTCGAGAATGCCCAGGCCCGGGAACGCACCCAGCTCCTGTTCAATCTCGCCAACAAGCATGGTGGGCTGGTGGTGGGCACCGGCGATCTCTCCGAGCTGGCGCTGGGCTGGTGCACGTTCAACGGCGATCACATGGCCAGCTACAACGTGAATGCAGGGGTGCCGAAGACGCTCATCGCCTACCTGGTGCGCTGGTACGCGCGCCACCGTTGCAGCACCGACCTTGCGGCTGTGCTCGACGGCGTGCTGACGACGCCGATCTCGCCGGAGCTGGTACCAGGCGGAAACGAGGAGGGTGTGACGCAGCATACGGAAAGTCTCATCGGCCCGTATGAGCTGCATGACTTCTTTCTTTACCACTACGTCCGCCATGGCAGCGCACCCGATAAGATCCGTTGGCTTGCCGGGCGGGCTTTCGACGGCAGGCACGACGCAACGACCATCGAGCGTTACCTCGGAGAGTTCCTGCGTCGTTTTCACAGCCAGCAGTTCAAGCGGACCACACTGCCGCCCGGACCCAAGGTGGGTACCGTCAGCCTGTCCCCGCGCGGCGATTGGCGCATGCCCGATGAGTCCCCGCCGCCGCGAGTCGACTGAATCGTTAGAGATCCAGGCGCAGCAGATGCGGAGCATCGAGTTCGGCGAGTGATCGTATCGAGCGCCCCAGCAGTGCCCGGGCCAGGGCTTCACCTCGCTCGTTGCCAAGATCCAGGGTGCCGGCGATGACGACGGCCCATGCGAACAGATACAGGGCAGCGACTCGGAACCGCTTGCGGCAGTCGTCGATCGGGTAGTCGCGGACGCCGTTCGCGCTGAGTGTCTCGTGATACAGCCCCAGCAGATTCTCGAAACGGGCCTGACGGACGTCGTCGTCAAGGCTCTGAGTGAGGAAATAGGCCAGGTCCTGCTCGCCGCTCGAGGTACACACGGACTGCCAATCCACGAGCACCACCTGCTCGTCGTCGAACAGCACGTTGTCGAGGCGGACGTCGGCGTGCACCAGAGACTGCTGTCCAGTGGTCAGGAACTCGATGAGGCGGCCGATGTGGTCCGCAAGTCCGTCGAGTTCTGCGCGCGACGACTTCGGCAGAAGGTCGGCGAAGCGCTCCTGCACCGTCGGCCAACCGAGGCGAAAACCTTGAGCGATGCCATCGCGTTGGGCGGGAAAATCGTGGGAGCGGATTCCGGTCAACGGGGCATCCCAGGTCGCCGCGTGTAGTCGGGCCAGGGTCTTCACGACAGCATCTGCATCCTCGTGGCTGGCGCCGGCGACTTGATCCCCGGTGCGGCAGGTGCCCAGATCCTCGAGCAGCAGTATGAAGTCGTGGGTTGTGGCATCGAACTTGGCGGTCAAGCAGCGAGGCGTGCGGATGGGGACGTGATCGGCCAGATTTCGGTAGAAGTGCACCTCGCGGCTGTACATGTCGTACGTTGCCGCCACCGCCCGATTCGCCGCGGAGGGACTGGCGAATTTGGCGATGACGCTGTGGTAGCCAGCATCGGTGTCCAGCCAGATCCGGTTCACCCAGCCGATGACTCCTATGCCTTCGCCCAGCGGCGAAGCTTCGAAGCTTTTCACCCGCATGCCAACAGCATCACTCAGCCAGTCTGTCGTCAGCGCCTGTGGTGTTGCGGGAAACTCGCGGCTCATGCGTGGGTTCTCCCTTTCAGGCTCTCCCCAACCGGTCGGAGCTGCTGGGCGGTGGCTGAACCTCGGCGTGAAGGATGCTGTAGCTCCGCCGCCGGAAAAGCCAGCGGCCTTCCGACTTCTGATACTCGTCGTCGTAGCGGCCGGTGATGGCGCGCTTGGCGCCGCTTTTGTAGTGCAGGAACTCCTGCTGGTACCAGCGGCCGGAACCCCGCTCGCCGTCCACCCTCAGAGGACCGGCGGAGGCGAAGAAGCCCACGAACTCGAGCTCGCTCATGGCTGCCGACCACACTTGGCCTATGGCTTCGCGGCCCTGAGTTTCGCCCGCGCCCGGGAGTACCCAGACGGCGTCTTCGGCCCAGGTGGCCACCCAGTCCTGGGCATCGAAACGCATGACGGCATCGTTGTAGGCTTCCACCAGCTCGCGAATGGCCAGCAGTGCCTCGACCTGCCTGGCGTTGCGCATGGTTCCCGCTCCTTCTGAGGTCTACAGGTGAATTCTGCCCTGCTTGTTCAAGAAAAACAGTCTTGACTGATGGTTTTTGGGGTGCCTATGCTCCTGTGACCCGGTCACGAGCTGATCCTGAACCCCTGAGGAGCCACCGTGGATACGCGCATCATCATCTCGGGTACCGTGGATCTCGATCCGGAACACTTGGACTCCGCGCTTCAGGCGACGGCTCCCCTCATCGAAGGCGCGCTCACGCAGCCGGGCTGTCTGGACTATGACTGGTGTCCGGATCCCCGCCGCGCCGGCCGTTTGCGGGTGTTCGAGCGATGGCAGGACGAGGCTGCCCTGGCCGCCCACTTTGCCGGCCCCTGGTATCGCCAGATGCGTGAGACCCTGGGGCGGTTCGGTTTGGCGGGAGCGAGTACCGCCAAGTACCGGGTGGATCTCTGCGAACCGGTCTACGACGACACGGGAACGCCGCGGGCTGATTTCTTCACCGAGCCCGGGCAGGTGAAGTAGAATAACAGTCTGGCGTGATGGTTTTGTCAGGAGAAACGGTATGACGGCTGTCTGGAGGCCAGCGTGACGGTGTTGCGCCACCCGCTTTCCGGTGCCACGTACACTTTGCGTGACGATGGTCTGGTTGAAGTGGAGAACCACGGGCTGAAAGGGGTGTTCACTTTCGACGGGCGCTACCGTGAAGGCAAGCTGCGCCAGGCAGATCCTCATTTGCTGCTGTGGATCGCCGGTCCTCAGCTTCCGCCGGAAGCCAACGTACGCCGTAATCGATAGGCAAGGGAGGTCCGCATGGCAACCAGTGAGGCACGCAGCCGGGACCGCTCGGCGGGAATCAGTTACCAGGAGCTCATCGCTCAGGATGTGGTGCCGCCGCCGTCGGTGCTTACCCTGGAAAGCCCGTATGAGGGCGGACCGCGATCCGTGTCGGTGGAGCGCTACCGCAGCCGGGAATACCACGAGCTCGAAATGCGCAAGCTGTGGCCGCGAGTGTGGCAGATGGCGTGTCGGGAGGAAGAGATTCCCGACGTGGGTGATTACACGCTCTACGAGATAGGCCGTTACAGCATCATCGTGGTGCGCACGAAGGAAGGGATTCGTGCTCACCACAACGTCTGCCGGCATCGCGGCCGTCGACTGTGCGATTTCGCCGGTCATGCGGCCAGCTTCATCTGTCCGTTCCACGGCTTCAGTTGGAATATCGACGGCAGCCTGCGCGGTGTCACCTCGGAGTGGGATTTTCCGCAGATCGACCAGAGCGAATTCACGCTCACACCGGTGAAATGCGATACCTGGGGTGGCTGGGTCTTCATCAACATGGACGTGAATGCACAGCCGCTGGCGGACTTTCTGGGTGATCTGCCGGATCACTTCGCGCCGTGGACGCCGGAAGACCGCTACGTGGCAGCCCACGTGGGCAAGGTAATGAAGTGCAACTGGAAGCTTTGCCAGGAAGCCTTCATGGAAGCTTTCCACGTCATCACCACCCATCCTCAGCTGCTGGCAGCCATCGGTGACGAGAACTCTCAGTATGATGTCTGGGGCAACTTTTCCCGGGCCATTACCCCCAACGGCACGCCGAGCCCCCACATCCGCTGGAATCCTGACGAGCAGGAAAAGTTCGACGCCGTGACCATGCGACCGCTTGACGCGCCCCCGAATCCGAAGGTGCCGGAAGGCATGACCGCCCGTGCGATGATGGCGGCCGGGGCCCGGGAAGGGCTCAAGGAGGTGCTGGGCGAGGACAGGACCATCTCCGATGCGGAGGTCTCGGACAGCATCTACTACACGCTGTTTCCGAACTTTCACCCGTGGGGCGGCTACAACCGGATCGTCTATCGCTTTCGGCCGTGGCAGGACCGCCACGACCGGTCATTGATGGAGTGCTACTTTCTCAGTCCGTTCGCCGGTGAGCGGCCGCCGCCGGCGGAGTTCCATCTACTTGACGAGGAGCAGCCCTGGACAGATGCGCCGGAGCTGGGCGTGCTCGCCAAGGTGTTCACGCAGGACACCTTCAATCTGCCCAGCGTGCAGCGGGGGTTGGAAGCGGCCCAGTTCGACGCGGTGGTGTTCGCACACTATCAGGAGTCCAAGCTGCGCCACTTCCACGATTTGCTGACGCGCTGGCTGGAGGACTGACGAGGCGTCCGCTCCTGCCGCTATCGAACTCGCTGGAGAGCGCTCCCCCAGGTGATTCACGCTTCATCGCTGGAACCGAAACACCCGTCGCTCCGCCGCCAGCGTCATGGTCTTGCGGACATCCACGACCCACGGGCCGTCGCGACGTACCGTGAGCCGGGCGCTCTGCTCGGGATTGAGCGTACGCTCCCGCTCACCGTCGAAAGCGATCACACCCGGGCCCCGGAAGGTCACGGTCTCGTCGAACTCCACGGGGCGGCATTCCCTGATGCGTAGCAGCCGGTAATGGCCTGGCGCGATGGGGACCTGCCAGGGATCGCCGTCCGGACCCAGGTCCACTGCCAGTGCAGCGTCGTCGGTTGCCTCGAGCGGACACATCAGACCACCCAGCGCAGTCATGCCGATGGCGGCAGGGTCAGCACGGGTCAGCAGCACCGAGTCGATGCGGTCCGGATCGAGCAGTGCGCGGGCGCCCACGAAGCGATCCCTGGAGAGCACCGCATCGATCAGGGCCACGTCGTCGTCCTCTCCGTCGATCTGCACGTGGATCAGCTTGTGGCGCCGGGCGACCTCCCGAATCGCGATGGTGCCGCCTGCGATGAGGCCGGCGGCGGCACCGGCCACCGTGGCTTCGAGCAACACGGGAAACACGTTGTTGGTGCCGGTGGAGATGGCGATCAGCGGCGCGTCCGGCCAGCCTTTGACCACAGCGCGGTTGGTGCCGTCGCCGCCGAGGGTGAGGATCACGCTGCACGCCAGCTCGGACAGGCTGCGGGCAGCCGTAATGGTGTCCAGGGCGCTGGCGGTCCGGCTGGCGATGACCGGGTCGAACTGCAGGGACGTGGCGGATTCCCGGAGCGCCTGGCGCGCGATCGTGTGCAGGTCGTCGAGATAGGCGATGCATGTGTCGCCTGGCGTCGACGCGATGCCGGCCAGAGCCCGGCGCAGAATGGCACCTTTTTCCTGGTTATCGAAGACTGATGCCCGGGCCGCCAGGCGGCGGACGTCCTTGCCGGACGCGGGATTGGCGATGAGGCCAACGATGCCCATCAATACGGGAAGGCGAGGCGGCTGCGGCGACCGCCGCTAGCGGGGCCGCTTCACCGTGCGCACGTCCTGGTAGCTCCGGCGCAGGTCCGCCTTCAGCCAGTCCATGAGCATGTTCTCGGGTACCTTCATGCCGTTCACCATGCGGGAAACGGCCATGCCCTCCAGCAGATAGCGGGTCATGTATACCGTGCGGGTGAAGGCCTCGGACTGCGCCAGATCCGGGAACAGCTGGGAGGTGGCCTCGGCCCAAGCTAGGTCATATGCTTTCAGGGCCGGGGTCAGCACGCTGGCCAGTTCCTTGTCCGTCCGGGCAGCGACCTTGAGTTCGTGAAACACCACGAACTCACGGGTATTGAGCTGTCGCCAGTAGGCGTCGATACCTTCTTCCACCCGCGTGTGCTCGGCACCTTCCTGGATACGCGACTCTTCCTCCGTGAACATGTCCAAGCGGAGCTGGTTGAGGTGCTCGACCGCGGCTCGGATCACGCACGCCCGGGTGCGGAAGTGGTGCAGCATGGCCCCTCGGGACACTGCGGCCTGCTGGGCGATGTGATCGGTGGTGGTGTTGAAGTAGCCTCGCTTGTAGAAGCAGTCGATGGCGGCATTGAGAATCGCCGTCCTGGTGCGCTCGCTCTTCGTCTGCTGCCATGTCTTGGCGGTGGCTTCGGATGTTGATGACATCGAGCTTTTGATCCGTAGTCATGTGAGCTGCCAATGTTATCACGTCAGGCGGTGAGGACTGTGTGGACGCTCCTTCACGGATGGCGCCGAAAAAAAGCGTCGGGCAAGATGGTTTTCAGTGTTCCCTCAACGGCACGAGGAGGCCGTCATGAAGACCCCGTCCATGGACGAGCTGGTCACCGTGCGTTATGAGCAGCCCGAGGCGCGCATTGCCCGGGTGCTACTCAATCGCCCGGACCGGGCGAATGCCCAGAACCGACAGATGCTCTACGAGCTCAATGCCGCGCTCGATGAGGCCGCCAGGGACGACGAGGTGCGGGTGATCATCGTCGCGGCCGAAGGCCAGCATTTCTCCTCCGGGCACGATCTCTCTGGCGGTGACGACTGGTCCCTGGAGGATGCCGGTATCGGCACCTGGGGCGGCTATTCTCAGCCGGGCATGGAAGGGCACTGGGCGGGCGAAGAGGAAGCCTACTTCGGCCTCTGCTGGCGCTGGCGCAACATTCCCAAACCCACCATCGCCGAGGTGCAGGGCAAGGTCATCGCCGGTGGTCTGATGCTGGTGTGGCCGTTCGACATCGTTGTGGCCAGCGACGACGCGACGTTTCAGGATCCAGTGGTGGCCTTCGGCGCCAACGGCGTGGAGTACTTCGGCCACCCGTGGGAATTCGGCGTCCGCAAGGCCAAGGAGTTGCTCTTCACCGGCCGTGCCATCACCGCCGAGGTGGCCCGGGAGCTGGGCATGGTGAACCGGGTGGTCGCTCGAGAAGAGCTGTCTGCAGCGACCCTGGAGCTGGCCCGTGAGATCGCCGTGCAGCCCATGATGGGCTTAAAGACAGCCAAGGAGTCCGTGAATCAGATGCAGAATGAGCAGGGACTGTACGCGTCACTGCGCAGCGCCATGGGGATGCAGCAGTTGGCCCACGCGCACAACTACATTGTCCACGATCGGCCGGTAGATCCGGCGGGCATGGACCTGGTGCGCGCGCTCGCAAAGAAGCCGCCGTTGAACCAATAGACACCTTCTTCGGACTACCGTCCCGGGCCAGGCTGGCCCGCTTAACTCATCGATCCGCGGGCGCAGCCGGGAATCGGTGAGATAAGCGGGCTCGTGCCGGTGCTTACAGCAGCAACCGGAACGGGGCTTCAAGAAACTCACGGACCGTAGCCAGAAAGCGGGCGGCAGGGGCGCCGTCCAGGGCCCGGTGGTCCCAGGTCAGCGACAGATTCATGCGCCGCTCCTTCACCGGCACTGCGCCGTTCCAGCCCACGGCATCCCGCAGGCGGTTGACGCCGAGAATACCCACCTGTGGGGCGTTGACGATCGGTGTGAAGGAGTCCACGCCGAACATGCCCAGAGCGGTGACCGTGAAGGTGCCGTTCTGGAGGTCGTCCACGCCCAGGCTGCCCTCCCTGGCCGCCGCCGCCAGTCTCGCCGTTTCCCGGGCGAGAGCGTTCATGCCGAGCTCGTTAGCGTTGCGGATCACCGGTACGATGAGCCCCTCGTCCAGAGCCACGGCCATGCCCACGTTGATGGCGCCGTGCAGCACGATCTCGTCATCGCCGAAGGACGCATTCATCTGCGGGTGCTGCTCCAGGGCCCTGGCCACCGCGGCGATGACCAGGTCGGTATAGCCTGGACGCACACCATCCTCGCACCAGGCAGCTGCGAGCTGCTCGCGCAGGCGCACGGCATCGTCCATGGCCACGTCCATGTCCATGGACAGCTGGGCCATGGTCTGCAGACTCGCGTGCATGCGCCGGGCGATGGTCTGGCGCATGCCTTTGACCGGTATGTGGCGGTCCTGACGCGCCGGTTCACGGGGTGCTGCAGAGGAAGCTGCAGCGCGCGCCACGTCTTCCTTGATGATGCGTCCGCCGGGTCCGCTGCCCTGGATATCGGCGAGTTCCACCTCCAGCTCCCGGGCCATCTTGCGCGCGCTGGGAGACGAATGCGGCTGCCGATTGTCCTCGGTGAGCTCCGCGGCGGCTTTTACGTCGGCCTCGACGATACGGCCGCCAGGTCCGCTGCCGGTAAGCTCGCCGATGGCCACGTCGAGCTGCCCCGCCAGGCGCCGCGCCGCCGGCGATGACAGTATCCGCCCTCCACCTCCGCTCGAGGTGGCTGCCGTTCCCGTGGATGCAGCGATGGATGAGTCAGGTGCACTGGTGGGAGCACTCTCCTGAACGCGATCAGGACCGCTAGCGGCAGCGGCTCCTTGCGGAATCTCTTCTCCCGGCGCGTAGATGTAGCCCACCACGTCTCCGGGCTGCATGGTCACGCCCTCGCCCACCACGTGTTTCACGGTACCGGACGCTTCCGCCTCCACGTCCAGGTTCACTTTCTCAGTTTCCAGACGGTAGAGCAGCTCGCCCTTGTCCACCGCGGTGCCGTCGGGGACGTACCACTCCTCGACGACACCCTCTGTCATGTTCATGCCGACCTTGATCAGATAGATGGGTGTGGCCATGGGTTACAGTCCCAGCTGTTTCCTGGCTTCGGCGACGATGCGTTCGGCGTTGGGCACGTAGAGAGCCTCAAGTGCCGGACTGAACGGTACTGGAGAGAAGGGCGCGCCTACCCGGGCCACCGGCGCGTCCAGATAATCGAAGGCTTCCTCCTGAATCCGGGCGGCGATCTCGGCGCCGACTCCGCCGGTGCGCACGGCCTCATGCACGACCATGACTCGATGGGTTTTCATGACCGACTCGACCACCGTGGCGGTGTCGAAAGGCTGCAGCGTGCGGGGGTCGATGACCTCGCTGTCGATGCCAAGTTCGCTGAGCGTCTGCGCCGCCTTGAGCGCCTCATGGAGCATGCGGCCGGTGGCGACAATCGTGTAGTTGTTTCCCGGGCGCACCACGTTGGCCTGGCCAAGGGGAATCTCGTAGGCGCCTTCGGGGACTTCCCCGGTCATGGCCAGGGAGACCTTGTTCAGCACCACGAACACCGGATTGTCGTCCCGGGCGGCAGCGATGATCAGTCCTTTGGCGTCGTAGGGCGTTGCCGGCATCACCACCTTGAGTCCGGGCAGATGGCACAACCACGCCTCCAGGCTCTGGGAGTGCTGGGCCGCCAGGCTGGCGCCTGCGCCAGCCATCGTGAGCACGGTGACGGGCAGACGAGCGTGGCCCCCGAACATGTAGCGCATCTTGGCCAGCTGATTGGCGATCTCGTCCATGCACTCGCCGATGAAGTCCATGAACATGATATCGACGATGGGCCGGCAGCCCGTGGCGGCGGCGCCGACGCCGATGCCCATGATGCCTTCTTCGGAGATCGGCGTGTCGTAGATGCGCTCGGGTCCGAATTCGTCGAGCAGACCCTTGTAGTAGCCGTACACGCTGCCGGCGCCGGCGACGTCCTCGCCGATGACGAAGGCGTTGTCCTGCTCCTTCAGTACTTCCCGGACGCCGTCGGTGATGGCGGCCACGTAGGGCAGGTTTCTTGGTTGGGGGCTTGCCTCGGCCATGTCGATGCTCCTCCGGGGTCAGGCGTACACGTCTTCGAGCAGCGCGTCGGGGTCGGGCATGGGGCTCGATTCCGCGTACTCCACACCGGCCTGCACGTCCCGGGTAATCTCGTCATGGATAGCCTTGGCCGCCTCGGCGGAGAGGATGCCCTGCTCCGCGAGGTGCCGTTCCAGCAGGGGTATCGGGTCGCGTCTGCGCCAGTACTCCACTTCCTCGTCGCTGCGGTAGGACAGGCCCATGCCCCGAACGCCCACGTGATCGTAGAAGCGGTAGGTTTTGCACTCCAGCAGCGTGGGGCCATTGCCGCGGCGGGCCCGCTCGATGGCCTCGCCGGCGGCCTCATAGACCGCCACGGCGTCCATGCCGTCCACCACCACTCCAGGCATGCCGTAGCCGGCAGCACGGTCGGCGACGTCGACGATGGCCTGGTGATTCGCCTGCGCGGTGAATTCGCCGTAGCCGTTGTTTTCGCACACGAAGATCACCGGCAGCTTGAACAGCGCGGCCATGTTGGCGGCCTCGTGAAAGGCGCCCTCGTTGCTGGCGCCGTCGCCGAAGAAGGTGCAGGCGACCCGGTCGGTCTTGCGGAAGCGGTTCGAAAAGGCCGCTCCCACGGCGATGGGCGGGCCACCACCGACGATGCCGTTGGCACCGAGCATGCCGAGCTCCATGTTGCAGATGTGCATGGAGCCGCCTTTGCCCTTGCAATAACCGGTGGCCTTGCCGTAGAGCTCGGCGAACATGCGGTCGAATTCGCCGCCTTTGGCGATCAGATGGCCATGACCGCGATGCGTGCTGGTGATCCAGTCCTCGTTGGACAGATGCACCATGACCCCGGCCGCCACGGCTTCCTGACCCACGTAGAGGTGCAGTGCGCCGGGGATCCTGCCGTCCTCCATCAGCTTGCCCGCGGTTTCCTCGAAGATACGGATTCGGACCATGCATCGATGCATGTCCAGCACAATGGCGTCGGTCAGGGCATCGGTCACGGTCTCTCTCCCAGTCTGGTCACTTGTCAGCGGCGCTCGAAGCTCACGTGCAGCGATTTGAGCCCGCGCAGAATCATGGACGGATGGTGCGCGAACGCGTTGCCGGGCTGGAACGCCAGGTTCTTCGTCCGGCGCAACAGCGCGTCGAAGGTCTGAATCATCTCCTCCCGCGCCAGGTTGGCCCCGATGCAATGATGAATCCCGGCGCCGAAGGCCAAATGGGTGCCGGCGTTGGGGCGGCAGACGTCCAGCTCGTCCGGGTCCGCATACTGGTCAGGGTCCCGGTTGGCGGCGGCGAAGCGCAGCATGATTCGCGCGCCTGCAGGAATTCGAACGCCTTCCAGCATCACGTCGTGGCGCACCACGCGGAACAGCCCCTGGGTTGGTGCTTCCAGCCGCAGCACCTCGTTGGCGAAGGTCTTCAAACGCGCCGGTGCCGGCTCGGCGCCGAGCAGCTCGGCCTGCTCGGGATTGTTCGCGAGCAGCTGAACGCCGGCCGCGATGGCGTTGGTGGTGGTCTCGTTGCCGGCCACCAGGAACTGCTGGGTGAGGGACAGCATCTCTGCCATGGTGAAGCCGTTGCCTTCGTCGTCCCGGGCCTGCACCAGATTGGTCAGCAGATCGTCCCGCGGCTTGGTGCGGCGGGCCTCGAGTTCCGCGGCCATGAAGTCCTGGAACTGCTTCACCTGCCGGGTGCACTCCAGCAAGCGCTCGTCGGAGATCATCATGCCCAGCGGCTCCACTGACGCATCCGACCAGGCTTTGATGCGTGGCGCCAGCTCCCGCTCGATGCCGAGCATGTCGGCGATCACGTTGATGGGCACCGGAATCGCCAGCTCGCCCACCACTTCGCATGTGCCCCGATCGATGAAGCCGTCGATGGCTTCGTCCACGATGCTGCGGATGGCATCGCGAAGGCGGGCGATGCTGCGGGGCCGGAACGGCTCATCCACCATCTTGCGGAAGCGGGTATGGGAGGGCGGGTCGTTGGTGACCAGTGTGTCCACTGCCGTGAAGCTTTCCCGGCGAAGCGCCCGGACCTCTGGCGGCGGCTCCCGCAGAGAATCGACGGTCTGGCTGCCCACGTTGGAGAACGTGTCGGTGTCCCGGAGGATCCGCCGCGTCAGTTCGTAGGTGGAGCAGATGTAGAAGCCGAGGTGCTCGTCGTAGTGGATCGGGCGCTCGTGGAGAGCATGGTGATAGGGCGTGGGATCCTCGAGCACGTCGAGATCCCTGAACGACTTTTCGACCAACAGCCCCGTGGCCACCGGGTGATCTGATGGGCTCATAGAGGCACCTCCCCAGGTTCCTGTCAGGTTGCAGTTTGCCAAACGAAAAAAAACAGTCAATATTGTCGGTATTGTTTCATCCGACTTGATTGCCCGGCATGGGGGGAGTCATGACCGATCTGCAGGGTAAAGTGGCCGTGGTCACCGGCGCCAGTCGGGGCATCGGCAAAGGCATCGCGTTGGCGCTGGGGGAGCGGGGCTGCACTGTCTTCGTTACAGGCCGCACCCGGGGTGACGGCGAGACCACCATGGACAAGACCGCGGTTCAGGTCACGGCGGCTGGAGGCCACGGATACGCCATGGCCTGTGATCATGGTGACGACGAGCAGATCGCAGCTGTGTTCGAGAAGGTGAAGGCGGAGGCCGGCCACGTCGACTTCCTGGTCAACAACGTCTACAGGATTCCGGACCCGCCTGCCTGGAGTGGCGGCTTCTGGGAGCATCCGCTCAGGATCTGGGACGATCAGGTGGGCATCGGTTTGCGGGCCCATTACGTGGCGAGTTGGCACGCGGCACCGCTGCTGTTCGAGGCCGGGCCGGGTGCCGCCATTCTCAACGTGTCTTCGCCAGGCGGTCTCGGCTATCACTTCTCCTGTTCCTATGGCGCTGGCAAAGCGGGTCTGGACCGGCTGACCGCGGACATGGCCATCGAACTCGAGCCCCGAGGTGTGGCGGCCGTTGTCCTGTACCCGGGCTCCGTGGCCACGGAGTTCGCCAAGCGTGTGGCCGAGGCCCGCGGCATGGATATTTCCAAGGCCCAGACCACGCTCTCTGTCGGCCGCGCGGCAGCGGCCCTCCTCAGCGCTGACGACCTGATGGAGCGTTCCGGGACCATTCAGTGGGTGGAGGACCTGGCCAAGGAGTTCGACATCGTCGACGAACTCGGCAGGCGACCGCCACCGTACGCCCGTCGGGCTGAGCTGGAAGGCGGGTAAACATTCACGCCTGACTGTTTCTGGGTTAGGATGCTGCTGAGACCAGCTACAACGGGGAGGATGTCATGGATCTCAGTCTCCAAGGCAACAACGCACTGATCACCGGCGCCACCAAAGGGATCGGCCGCGCCATCGCCGAGCTGTTGGCGGAGGAAGGCTGCAACGTGGCCATCTGCTCGCGGACCCAGGCGGACGTGGACGCCGCGGTGGAGGCGCTGAAAGCCAAAGGCGTGAAGGCCTTCGGCCAGGCAGTGGACGTGGGCGACGGCGAAGCGCTCAAGGCCTGGGTGGCGGGCAGCGCGGACGCCCTCGGAGGCATCGACACGCTGGTCTCGAACGTCAGCGGCGGCAATGCCGCGGGAGAGGAAGGCTGGCGAGCCAACTTCGAGCACGATGTTCTGGGCGCCGTGAGATTGGTGGAAGCGGCGACGCCTTATCTCGAGAAGTCGGACAATGCCAGTATCATCATGATCTCCTCCACGGCTGCGCTGGAGAAGTTCATCAGCGCCAATGCCTACAACGCCATGAAGGGCGCCATGATCCAGTACGCCGGTGCACTTGCTCAGGACCTGGGTCCGAAGGGCATCCGCGTCAACTCCATCTGCCCGGGACCGATCTTCATCGAAGGCGGGGCCTGGGATCAGATCAAGCAACACATGAAAGATTTCTATCAGCAGACCGTTGCTGCCGTTCCGCTGGGCCGTCTCGGTACCGCCGAGGAAGTAGCCGCTCAGGTGGCATTACTGGCGAGTCCCCGTGGTGGGTTCACAACCGGCGCCAATCTGGTGATCGATGGGGGCTTTACCAAGCGGATTCAGTTCTAGGCTCGCGCTCGGGAGGGCGCTCCTGCGGGAGAGCGCTCCTGCGGGAGGCCGCTCCTGCAGTAGCCCGATCCGCGGGTGCGGGATCCTGGTCGCAACATCGACCGGGGAGGAAGGCATGGCTGAAGATACACGCATCATCGACGTCTACATGGTGGCGGCGGGGCAATTCCACGACATCGACTTTGCCCGCCGGGAGCTGCTTTCCCTGCTGGCCGAGCACGACAACGTGCGTTGCACCGTCGCGGCCGACTACCATGATCTGGACGCCATACACGCCAGCGATTTTCTCGTGACGTATACCTGCAACCTGGTGCCCAGCGAGCAGGAGCAGCGCTCCCTGCGTGACTATGTGGCCTCCGGCAAACGCTGGTTCGCCCTGCACGGGACCAATTCTATTCTGGAGTTTCTCGAGGATGGGGTGAATGCGCCGGAGACGGCGCCGATGCTCATGGAGACGCTGGGGACTCAGTTCATCGCCCATCCACCGATCCAGCCGTTCCGGGTCCGTGTCGCCGACCCGGGCCACGAGCTGGTGCAGGGCATCGACGAGTTCGAGACGGACGACGAGCTCTATCTGTGCCGCATCCACGGCAACCTGCACGTGTTGCTGGACACCAGGTACTCCGGCGAGGCGCCTGGCTTCCTGGAGTCCGAGTGGTACGATGATGAGCCGCGGCCCGTGTATTACCTGCACCGGGTTGGAGACGGCGAGGTGCTGTATCTCAATCTGGGCCACTGCCGCGGCCACTACGACATGCGCCCGCTCATGGACTACTACCCGAACGTCGAGCGCGGCAGCTGGGAGCGGCCGGAGTACTACGAACTGCTGCGGCGGGGTATCAGGTACTGCGCTGCAGGTTGTTGCTGAACAACGCCGGCAATTCCTCGTCGGGGCGTTTCAGCAGCTCCTCCAGGAAGGTTTAAGTCGGCTGCCCGCCGCCCGCGTTGTGCCGGGCTGGTTTCATCTTGCCTCCTCAGAGTATCCCGGTCGCTGCGGGTTGCTCAGGCGTTCGGGTCAACCAGTATCTTGATGTCTTCCGGCGTGCTCGCCAGGGATTCGAACGCGCCGGCCAGTCCGGCGAGTCCCACGGTGGCACTGTGCAGCGGCGCCAGGTTCAGGCGTTGGTCCTGAACCAGCGCCTGGGTGAGGTCGAACTCTTCCCGCAGGTAGCCCAGGGAGCTGGTCAGTCGGATCTCCTTGACCAGCCAGGTTGCGGCGTCGATGCTCGCGGGTGCTGTCGGAACACCGACCAGCGACACGGCGCCTCCGCGGCGGGACAACGTCACGGCCGTGTCGATGGTGGCGGGAATGCCGGCGCACTCGAACACCACGTCGGCGCCGACCCTGCCGGTGAACGCGGCGATGCGCTCGCCTGCCTCCTCGTCGGAGGGGTTCACCAGCAGATCCGCGCCGAGCCGGCCGGCCAGCTCACGGCGGCCCGGCTGCGGCTCCACCACCACCAGCGCGCCGGCACCGGCCGCCCGGGCGCATTGCGCCAGCAGCAGACCGATGGGGCCCGCTCCGATCACGACCACGCAGTCACCCAGGCGGATGGGTGTGCGCCGCACGGCGTGCAGGGCGATGGTGGCCGGCTCGAGCAGCGCGCCCTGCACGTCGTCGATGGCGTCATGCAGGCGGTACAGCCGTGCTGCGTCGATGGCGATGGAAGAGGCAAAACCACCGTGGGGCGCAGCCAATGGACCCTGTCCGATGAGCCCAGCGAAGGCCGTCTCGCAGTGCTCGGGGTCGCCGCGCCGGCACGTCGCACAGCGGCCGCAGGCGCCAGCAATGCCGATGGCCACCCGGTCGCCCTCCCGGAGATCGACGCTGTTGCCCGGCGCCACAACGGTGCCGCACCACTCGTGACCGCAGATGGCCGGGTTGTACGGGGCACCGGATTGATAGGCGTGTACGTCGGTGCCGCAGATGCCGCAGTAGGCGATCTGCACCACGGCTTTGCCGGGTTCGGGCACGGGATCGGGAAACTCCTGCAGATCCACGCGGCTGCGTCCGGTGACCAGTCCCACTTGCATGATTCAGTCCACTCCCTCTCGGTGCGTCGTCGGCTCACCACTCCCGTGCCGCGCGTCTGATCAGGCGATGGCATCTGATCTTCCAGCCGCCCGCGGTGCGAAGCATGTCGGTGTCGTAGGTGGCCCAGAGCACGAACAGCCCGTTCGTCCGCCCGGCGAGTTCATGCACGGCCTGAAGATCGGTACGGCATTGCGCCCGGTCTCCATCCACGTTGGCGAGGGTCGGCCCCAGCATGTGCTGAGTGGCACCGAAATTCGCGAGGGCGTCCTTCACGTAGGCCACCCACGCCTCGCGGCCGACGATGGGCTCGGCGTGGAAGCCGATCACCTCGACGTTCTCCGCGAACACCGCGGCGTAGGCCTCGAAGTCGCGATCGTCCACGGCTGCGGCGTAGCGCAGCATCACCTCCTGGACCTCGAGTCTGTCGTCCATGGGCGCTTCGGCCGTGCCGGCAATTCAAAAAAACCGGGTAGAATGATTGTTTTTGCGGCCCAGGTTGTCAACTCCTCTGGGGAGGCTTGGCGGGGCACGTGGATGCGTCTTGAATGCGGGGGGAGCAATGAAAGACCGGATCGCACTGGTAACGGGCGCGGCGTCGGGAATCGGCGCTGAGGTATCGAAGCAGCTTGCTGCCGGTGGGGCGCACCTGGTGCTGCTGGACGTGGATGCCGGGCGCGGCGAAGCCCTGGCAGCTGAGCTGGGCGGTCACTTCATTGCCTGTGACGTAGCGGACCGGGCAGCCTGGTTCGATGCCGTCGCTGCCTGCTTGGAGAAGGTGGGCGTGCCCGCCTATGTCCATCTCAACGCCGGCGTCATGAGCGTCGGACCCCACGAGAATTTCGTGCCTCTCGAGGCGCTGCCCGAGTCCAACTATCGGCGTATCGTCGGCGTGAACCTGTCCGGCGTGGTGTTCGGTCTGCAGGCGCTGCTGCCCCACATGCGCGGCGGCAACGGGGCCATCTGCGTGACGGCTTCACTGGGGGGCCTGGTAGGACTGCCGTTCGATCCCATGTACTCAGCCACCAAGCACGCGCTCGTGGGTCTCGTGCGCAGCGTCGCTGCGGCTGCACCGGACGATCCGCTGCGACTCAATGCCATCTGCCCGGGCGGGGTAGACACAGCCATCATTCCCGACGCCCTGCGCGCGGGTGATCTAGCGGTGATGCCCGTGGACGTGCTGGCTGCCGAGGTCGTGGATCTGCTCGAACGCGGCCGCAGCGGCGAGATACGCCTGCGTCTGAATGCCCAGTCAGCGGCCATGGATGTTCCTGAGCCGCAGATCGGGTGACGGTTCTTTCGGCGCCTCCTCGGCAACGCCATGGCGTGGGTCGCGACTGGCCGCTGACCGCTCTCAGGCGGCCCGGCGCCGGAATCGGATCGGCAGTTTCGATAGGCCCCGCAGCAGCACGTTCGGGGCGTAGTAGAGCTCCTCCGCGCCGCAGTCCAGCGCGAAGTCGTCGAGCCGCTCGAGCAGCGCACGGAAGGCCACGCTCATTTCCTTGCGCGCCAGACTGGCGCCGATGCACATGTGGATCCCGTGGCCGAACGCCAGGTGGCTACGGGCATTGTCCCGAGTGACGTCGAGGCGATCCGGAGACGGGTAGACGGCTTCGTCGCGGTTGGCGGACGAGTACCGTAGCTGCACCATGCTGCCGGCGGGGACCTGCACGTCACCGATGTGGGTGTCCTCTGTGGCCACGCGCCACATGTTCGCGGTCGGGGAGGCCAGACGCAGGATCTCTTCGGTGAAGTTCTCCACCCGACTCGGATCCGCTTTCAGCAGGCTGTGCTGGTCTGGATTCTCGATCCATTGCAGCACGCCCTCGGCCAGTGAGTGGGTGGTGGTTTCGTTACCGGCCACGAGTAGCTGCTGCAGGATTGACAGCATTTCCGGAATGTCCAGTGGCCGCTGGTCCTCGAAGCGGGCATGGACGATGTCCGAGATGATGTCGTCCCGCGGGTCGCTGCGGCGTTCTTCCAGCTTGGCGGCGAAATATTGTTGAAACTGGACGATGAGTTTCACGGCCTCCAGCTCCTCGTCCGGCGTCGCCTGGCGGGACAGCTGAGCCACGAACGCGTCCGACCAGCGCTTGAACAGGTCGTAGTCGGACAACGGCACGCCGAGTTGGTCGGCAATCACGGTCATCGGCACCCGCTTGGCGAAGTCTTCGACAAACTCGCACCGCCCGGCTTCGACGAAACCGTCGATGAGTTCGTGGCAGAGGGTTTCGATGTGCGGCTCGAGCGTCGCGACCCGGCGTGCCGTGAATGCCTGATTGACCATGCCCCGGTAGCGCCGATGCAGCGGCGGGTCCTGGGTGAGCATGGTGTCCACCGGAGGGTAACCTTCCTGCTGGGCTTCCAGGATGCGTGGGTCGACGTCGCCCTCGGAGCGCATCGCCTGACTGAACTTGTTGGAGAACACCCGGTGGTTCCTGGCCACTTCGCGTACGTTCTGGTAATCCGAGACGAACGTGATGCCCGTGTGCGGGCAGCGATAGACCGGTGCTTCCCGTCGCAGGCGGGCGTTGTATGCGTGCGGGCACGCGAGCACCTCCGGGCTGATGGGGGTGGTAGCCTCCAGTGCCTGTGACAGAAGATCCCGCTCGGACATGAGTCGCTCCCAATCTGACTGTGACTTTCAGTGGGTCCGGACCATCAGCTCGCCGGTGTTGAAGCCTTCGAACAGACGGTTCAGCGGGCGCATCGAATCCCCCCTTCCGGAGCCCTTTTCCATAAAAAACAGTCTTGACTGACTATTTTACCGCATCTATTCTCGCCGTGACACCGGGGGTGAGCACATGCTTCGTCCGTTCCGCTTCGCTGTGCAATCGTTCAACGCCGATGCCGGTGCAGACTGGACCGAACGGGCACGCCGAGTCGAGGCCCTGGGTTACTCGGCGCTGCACCTCGCCGATCATCTGCTCGGGCCGGGGCCCGCTATCGAAAGGACCGGGCATCCGACCCAGAACCTGGCCGCCATTCCCGCCATGGCCCATGCAGCAGCCGTCACCGAGTCGCTGCGCGTGGGCTGCCGGGTGTTCTGCATCGACTATTACGACCCGCTGGTACTCATCAAATCCGCCATGACTCTTGATCGACTCTCCGACGGGCGGCTGGAACTGGGGCTCGGCGCCGGGTGGCTGGCTGAGGAGTACGCTGCGGCGGGCATCGAGTTCGATGAGCCCCGCGTGCGCATCGACCGGCTGGCAGACGTGCTCGAAGGTCTCGACGCGTTCCGCGCCAAAGGGCTCGCCGAGGTGAGCAATGCCACGCTCAGCTGGGCCGGCTTCGAGGGCACGCCGAAGCCGGTGTCCAAGCCACCGGTGATGATCGGCGGTGGCAGCCCGCGGATACTGCGCCTGGCCGGCGCGAAGGCGGACATTGTCAGTCTTAACTTCAACAATCGCTCCGGCGTGATCGGCCGGGACGGCGTCCGTTCTTCCTCCGCCGAGGAGACGTTACGCAAGCTCGAGTGGGTCAAGCAGGGCGCCGGGGACCGTTTCCATGAGCTGGAGATCGAGATCGGCGCCTACTTCACGTTCGTCACCGACGACCCGGGCGAGCCGCTGACCGGGATGGCTGCGGCATTCGGTCTCAGCGAGGACGCGATGCGCGAGCATCCTCATGCCCTGTTTGGCTCCGTGGACAGTATCTGCGACGAGCTCGAGCGGCGCCGGGAACGCTTCGGTATCTCCTACGTCACTGTGGGCGACAGCGTCATGGAGGCATTCGCACCGGTGGTGGCGAGGCTGGCGGGCAAGTGAGGGCTGCCCAGGCGAAACGCGAGCTGGAGCGGCGGACCCCGCGATCGAGAGCCATCGCCTGCGAGCGCGCCGAGATTCTGAATTCCGGACTGGCGGCCAACCTGGAGATGCCGCACCCGATCCTCATCGAGCGGGGCGAGGGTGCCTACGTCTACGACGCCGACGGCAACCGCTATCTCGACACCTCCGTGGGGTTCGGTCTGCACATCCTCGGTCACCGCCATCCGGACATCGAGGCGGCCATCAAGGCGCGCACGGAGCTCGGCTGGATGTTCGGGATCCACACCACCGTGCAGATGAAGCTGGCCAGCATGCTCCATGAGGCGAGTCCCTGCGCCGAGCGGGTGGTGTTCTGCAATACCGGTTCCGAGGCAACCATGTACGCCATCCGGGCAGCCCGCGCAGTGAGCGGCCGGGAGCGGATCGCCCTGTTCGACGGCTGCTATCACGGTGCCCACGACTATGGCATGTGGGTGACGGATCCCAATAGCCCGGTGGCGGCACCCGGCAAGCTGCCCATGGGACACGGCATTCCCGGCGCTATCGAGGAGCTGGTGACGTTGCTGCCGTACCGGCATCCGGCCGCCTTCGATCTGATCCGCGCTCAGGCCGACGAGCTGGCGCTGGTGCTCGTGGAAGGCGTGCAGAGCTCCAATCCCCAGCCCGGGGCCGGCGAGTTTCTTGCGGAGCTGGCCGAAGTCTGCCGGACCTCCGGGGTGCTGTTCGGCATCGACGAGGTCATCACCGGTTTCCGGCTGGCCTACGGCGGTGCCCAGGAACGTTTCGGCGTGGTCCCCGACCTCGCGACCTACGGCAAGGTGCTCGGTGGCGGGCTGCCGGTGGGTGCCGTGACCGGCCGTGCCGACGTCATGGAAGTGTTCACGGGACTGGCGGCAAAGCGCGGCATCTTCTCGGGTGGCACGTTTTCAGGCAATCCACTGACCATGGAGGCCGGTGCCGCGATGCTTTCCCATCTCCGCGAACACCCGGAGATCTATGGCCGCCTGGATGCAGCCGGAGATCGGTTGGCTGCTGCGGTCAATGGCTTCTGCGAAGCGAATCGGATTCCGGCCCAGATGAAGCACGCAGGCAGCATGTTCCACATGTTTTTCCAGCGCGAGCCCATCGACTGTATGCGCGATGCGAAGCCGGGACGCGAGGCGGCGGAGAAGGCGTTCTATCTGCACGCGCTGAACCGCGGAGTGCTCATTCCCGGCACCCAGCGGGCGTTCCTGTCCACCGCCCATGGTGACGCGGAGGTGGCTAGTCTTATCCGGGTGTTTCAGGATTCCCTGGCCGATGTTCAGGAGGAAGGATTGTTCCACTGAGCAGGCTATTGGGTCCCATCTGACATTCAGCGACGAGGACGAGCGGTTCTGCACGACGCTGCGCGAGCTCTTTGCCGCGCGGCTCGACCGAGGCCCAGAAAAGCATCATCGGCAAAGCCGTGCCCGGCCTGTAGGGCAGGTCAATCGTCGGGAGGGAAACATGCAGCTCGAGAATCGGGTGGCCGCCATCACCGGCGGCACGGCGGGCATCGGTCTCGCCATCGCAAAAGCGTTTCTTGCGGAAGGGGCGCGGGTAGCACTGATGGCACGCGATGAAGAGCGGGGCCGTCGCGTGATGGCGGATCTTGACGTTGGCGAGCGGGCGCTGTTCGTTTCTGGGGACGCCACGGTGCAGGCGGACGTCGAGGGTTTCATCGATTCCGCCGCCGCCGAACTCGGCGCCGTGGACATCCTGGTCAACAACGCCGGCGGCGCCAGTGATCTGCAACCCTTAGTCAATGTGTCCGATGCCGAGTGGGACCTTGTGATGAAGTGGAACCTGTACGCCACCTTCTGGGCCACCCGCCGGGCGCTACCGGCCATGGTCGAGCGCGGTTGGGGACGGGTGATCAACGTCTCCTCGGTGGAGGGCAAGCACGGCAAGCCGGTGTTCACGGCCTACACCGCCGCAAAGCACGCCATCAATGGCATGACCAAGTCTGTGGCCCGGGAGGTGGGCACCGCCGGCGTCACCGTTAACGCCATCTGCCCGGGGCTGGTGATTACCGACATCGTCCGCCGTACCGGTCCGGCCACTGCCGAGGCCATGGGCATGACGTTCGACGAGATGGTGGGGGTATTCTCCAAGGAGGCCGCCATCGAGCGGCCGGTGACGGTGGAGGAGGTGGCCGCCGTGGCGCTGTTGCTGGCCTCGCAAGCCGGGAGCGGCATCAGCGGCGCGCTGATCAGCGTGGACGGCGGAACAGCGCAATACTGACGGTGAGGCACGCGACTCATTACAGCCCCAGAACGGTCTTCGCGATGATGTTCTTCTGTACTTCCCTGCTGCCGCCGAAGATCGACGCGGCGCGGCTGTTCAGATAACGGCCGTTGACCGCTTCGAACTCAGCCGGTCCCACCGTCGGCGCGTTGTTGTCCTCGAGCCGCAGCAGGTTGTGATGCGGGACGCCGCAGTAGCCAATGGCTTCGAGCGCGAGGGTATTGATCGCCTGTTCGAGATCCACGGCGGTGTTCTTCGCCAGGGAGGACTCGGGCCCCGGCGAAGCACCGTCCGCCAGCTTCGAGAGCGCGCGCAGTTCGTTGAATTCGAGCGCCTCGATGCCGATCTCCACAGTGGCGATCCGGTCGTGAAACGCGGGATCCTCGATCAGCGCTCCGTCGGCGTCGCCGAGGTGGCGCGCGATCGCTTTCAGCTCATCGAGTGCCACCTTCAGGCGCGCCGCGGCTCCGCCGCCACCACGCTCGAACTCCAGCAGGTACTTCGCGACGGTCCAGCCCTCGTTCTCCGGCCCCACGCGGTTGCTCCGGGGCACCCGCACATCATCGAAGAACA
>SKUB01000102.1 GCA_007122315.1 Pseudomonadales bacterium
AACTTCCGCCGCCTGCGCAAGGCCGGGACGACGCCGGATTGGGAAGAGCCGGCCGAAGCGGATGCCGAGTACCTGTTTCCCGAGAAGCAGATGTGGAATGAAGCCGAGCAGGCCCACGGGCTGATGATTCCGGCCCACGCTTATCCCCTCTACGAGAACGCGCTCCGGGGCCACTACGGTGAAACCATCGAGGCGCATCAGCGGGCGATGGGCGAACTCTTTGCCCGCTTCACCGAGGTTGCCGCCGAGCATCCCCATGCCTGGTATCCGATCCGGCGTACGGCGAAGGAAATCGCCACGGCCACCCCCGATAACCGTTTCGTCGGCTGGCCCTACACCAAGTACATGAATGCCATGAACCAGATCAACCAGGGTGCGACGCTGCTGCTGACGAGTGTAGGTTTCGCCCGGGAACTTGGCATCGACGAATCGAAGTGGGTGTATCTGCATGGCTGCGCGGACGCGAATGAGTTGTGGTATCTCACCGATCGTGAGAACTACTACAGCTCACCCGCCATCCGCACCATGGGTGAACGCGCGTTTGCCATGGCCGGTCGCGGAATCGACGAGATGGACTTCATCGATCTGTATTCCTGTTTCCCGAGTGCCGTGCAGATCGCCCGCGACGAACTCGGTATTGCCCGTAACGACCTGCGCCCGCTCACGATTACCGGTGGCCTGCCCTTTCACGGTGGGGCCGGCAACAACTACGTGATGAACTCCATCGCGTCCATGGTGGACACGCTGCGGGCGCACCCGGGCAGGTTCGGTCTCGTCACGGCGAACGGGGGCTATCTGACCAAGCATGCGGCGGGAATCTATTCGACCGCGCCTTCGCCACTGCCGCAACGCGGCGAGGCGCCCTGGATGCGTGAGGATCCGGCGCTCTACCAGCAGCACATCGACGCCATTGACCATCCCCGGCTCGAGGCCGCGCCGTCCGGCCGCGCCGGAATCGAGACCTACACCGTGCTGTTCGGCCGCGAGGGCGAACCGGAAGCAGGCATCGTCATCGGCAGGCTCAAGGACGGCGGGCGTTTCTGCGCCCATGTGCCGCGCGACCGTGAGCTGCTGCATGCCATGACCCGGGAGGATTTCCTCGGCCGCAGCGGTCAGGTGACCACCGGCGATCCAGTGAACGTATTCGCCCCTGATCTGTAGCCTTGGCCATGCCGGCGCAGCCAGATGCGGCGCCACGGTTCCCGGCAGGACGCGGCGGCACGAACAAAGCGGGCATAATCGATGCACGCGTGGCGGAGACCCGCTCCGCTCTCGATCACCAGGAGCAAGCGCATGGCGGACGAACAGATGAACAGCGAACGGACCGCATGGTGGGCGAAATTCGTGCTTATCGGTGGTGTGCTCGCAGCTCTGCTGCTGGTCCTGGCGCCCATCGGCTATCGCCTCGGAGTGCTCGGTGTCCCGGCAGCGGTGCTCATGCTGCCGGGAATGGGCGCGGCACTCGGTGTACTGGTCCTGCTGTTCGCGCTTGCAGGCATAGTCATCACCCTGCGTCGGGGATTGATCCGGGAACGGGTTCCCCTGGTCCTCGGCGGGGTACTGGCGCTCGTGGTGGTGGCGAACATGGGCGCCTGGTTCCTGCGCGCGAATTCCGTTCCACCCATCCACGATATTTCCACCGACCCCGTTGATCCACCGCGTTTCGTTGCCGTCGTCGAGCTGCGCGGGGCGCACAGCAATCCGCTGGACTACGACGCCGAGGCGCTGGCGTCTGTCACCCGCGATGCCTACCCCTTCGTGCAGCCCATCCACAGCAGCCTCTCGCCCTCTGCCGCCTTTGCCCGTGCAGTAAGCGTCGTTGAGGATTTTGGCTGGGAGACGGTGGCAGTGGACCCGTCCGCCGGCCACATCGAGGCCACCGCAACGACGCGGCTTTACGGCTTCAAGGACGACGTCGTCATCCGCATCGAGCCCGACGGCAGCGGCAGCCGCATCGATCTGCGCTCCGTGTCCCGGGTCGGTCAGAGTGATCTCGGTGCGAACGCCGGTCGCATCGGCGCATTCATCGTCGCCTTCGGTGAGGACTGACGCCGCCCCACTCCGTTCTCGCACGTGCCTTCCCGTCGTCGACGCACGCCGGTCGGCGTAATGTCCTGACGACATGATGCGTTCCTGCAGCCGAACATGCTGCAGGGAGGTCATCATGTCCGCATCGAAAACCACTGGCCCACTGTTTCGACCCCAGGCTCTGGCCGCTGCCCGCAGGCGCCTGTGGGGTGATCTGCTGCTGACCCGACCTCCGGGAACCGGATTGACCCTGATCCTGCTGTGGCTGCTCCTGATGGGCGCTGGCGCGCTGCTGTGGTGGGGTGAGTTCACCCGGACCGAACGGGTTTCGGGCTATCTGGTTCCGGACGGCGGTGTCCTGCTCGTCGAGGCGCCGCAGGCAGGTCTCGTTCACAGCATGAGCGTGGCTGAGGGCCAGATGGTAGCCAGAGGTCAGGTGCTGCTGGAGATTCGTGATCCCCGCGGGCTGGTGGCGGGCGGCAGCAGTGCCGAACACGCGCTGGAGGAGCTGGCAGCGGAGCGCGCACGTCTTGCGGATACGCGTGCGGCGGAAGTGCTCCGGTTTCGAATCGAGCACCGTACCCTGGACGCAGCGCTGCTTCGCTTCGACGGGCGGAAGGACGCGCTGGCTGAGCAGGCGCGCATTATCGCGGCAGAAATCGAGCTCATCGACCGTCGCCTGCGGGCGCTGAAGCGACTTGATGCGGGCGGCCACGTGGCGCCCCGGCAGCTGGAGGCTGCGCAACAGGAGCGGCTGCAGCTGGCGGAGCGTGGGCAGCAGATTCGTGGTGCTGAACTGGCGCTCGCCGCGGAACGCGCACAGGCGGAGGAGCGTCTCGAGGCCTTGCCGGCGCTGCGGACCTTGCGTCTTGCCGAGCTCGCCGATCGCGAGAGCCGTCTGCAGCGTGAGATGGCCGAGATCAGCCAGCGTTGGCGCTTCGTTCTGACGGCCCCCATGGCCGGCCGGGTGGCTGCTCTTGGTGTCGAGTCCGGGGACGCGGTTCGGCCGGGCCGGACTCTGCTGACGCTGCTTGCACCTGATGCAGGCATGCAGGCCATTCTGCTGGTGCCATCGCGGGCAGCGGGGTTCATCGAGGTCGGTCAGCCGGTGCGGTTGCGCTACGCCGCATTTCCCCACACGCGTTTCGGCACTCAGGCAGGGGCGGTGACCAGCGTCAGCAGCAGCGTCCTGACACCGGCACAGTTGACGCCGCCGGCGCGAGCGGATGAACCGGTCTACAAGGTCCGGGTCCGGCCAGACCGGGACGTGGTCATGGCGTACGGGCGTCCGCTTCCCCTGCAGGCTGGCATGGCCCTGGAGGCGGACGTGATGCTGGAACGGCGCCGGGTTGGGCAGTGGTTGCTCGAACCCCTGTCAGCGCTGCGGGGACGCACGTGAAGGCGGAGGTGCTGGCAGCGGCCCTGGCTGGAAGCCGGGCGCGGACGCCGCTGGTCATGCAAAGCGAACAGAGTGAGTGTTCGCTGGCTTGTCTGGTGATGGTGGCCGGATACCACGGACGTCACCTCAGCCTGTCCGAGCTGCGTGCTCAGGCCATGCTGTCAGGGCAGGGCGCAGGCTTGCGCGACTTGATGCAGATTGCTGCAGGCCTTGGCTTGCATGCCCGGCCCTTGCGGCTGGAGCCAGACGATCTGCGGGCCTTGCGTCTGCCGGCCATCCTCCACTGGGACCTGGACCACTTCGTGGTGGCGGTAGCGGTGAGCTGGCGTGGACTGACCATTCACGACCCGGCCAGAGGAAGGAGGTTGCTGCCCTGGCGCGAGGTCGGCGAGCACGTCACCGGCGTGGCACTCGAACTGCTGCCCGGACCGGAGTTTCAGGCCGGCGGTCGCGTGGCGCGCATGCGTCTGGCGGATTTCTGGAGCCACTCTTCGGGGCTGTTGCGCAACCTGCTCGCAGTGCTGGGCCTGTCCCTGGCGCTGCAGGTGCTGGCGCTGACCAGTCCGTTCTACGTCCAACTGGTCGTGGACGAAGCGCTGGTCAAGCACGACGCCGAGCTGCTCTGGATACTGCTGCTCGCGTTCGGCTTGCTGGCCTTGCTGCGGGTGCTGGTGAACTGGGTCCGCGGGCGTCTGGTTCTGCACGCGGGTGAAGCCATCGGGTTCCAGATGGGCAGCAACCTGCTGCACCATCTGCTGCGCCTGCCGTTGCCTTGGTTCGAGCGTCGGCATCTCGGCGACATCGTGTCCCGATTCGGCTCTCTCGCACCCGTTCAGGGGCTGCTCACGGAGGGCTTCGCGGTGGCGCTGGTGGATGGCCTGATGGCGTTCACCACCCTGGCAGTGATGCTTCTCTACAGTCCGCGTCTCACCTTGATTGTCCTGTTGGCGCTTGCGCTGTACGGGCTCCTGCGCTGGGCGACACTGCCCATGCTGCGACGACGGCAGCAGGCGCAGATTGCGGCAGCGGCGGATGAGGAGACCGCGTTTCTCGAAACGCTGCGCTGCGTGCAGACGCTGAAAGCCTTTGGTCGCGAGCTCGACCGGCATGCCTACTGGCAGAATCGGCGAGCTCGGACCATCAATGCGGAAGTGGCCAATGGGCGGCTTGCTCTCGGCCTCGGTGCAGCCAATGGTGTGCTGTTCGGAGTCGAGAATCTGGTGGTCATCTGGCTTGGCGCCCACGCCGTGCTCGGTGGCAGTTTCACTGTGGGGATGCTGTATGCGTTCATCAGCTTCAAGGGTCAGTTCACCGATCGCGTGATCACGCTGGTGGACAGGGCAGCGGAGCTCGGGCTCTTGCGGCTGCACCTCGAGCGTCTGGCGGAGATCGGCCTGGCCGAACCGGAGTCCGCGCCGGTGCCGGCTGGGACTTCGCGGCGGGGACATGCGGCCATCAGTTTTCGTGGCGTCGCCTTCAGTCACGGCAGCAATCTCAAGCCGGTACTCGCAAGCATCGATCTGGACCTGCCTGCCGGTGGGCTCATGGTGATCACGGGTCCTTCCGGCTGCGGCAAGACCACGCTCCTGCGGCTGGCATGCGGGTTGTTACGGCCCACCGCCGGTGAGGTGCTGATCGACGGTGCCGTCCTGGTACCGGAAGCCCTCGACGGCTGGCGTCGGCGCAGTGCGGTGGTGCTGCAGGATGATCGGCTGCTGGCGGGGACGCTGGGGGAGAATGTGGCGTTTTTCGATCCGGAGCCGGATCCGGCCTGGTTGGATGAATGTGCTGCCGTGGTCGGACTGAGCGGGGTCATCCGCGCGCTGCCGCTGGGTTGGCAGACCCGGATCGGCGAGGGCGGAGCAGGCTTGTCCGGTGGGCAACGGCAACGTCTCCTGCTGGCGCGGGCCCTGTACGTGCGGCCCGACGCGCTGTTTATCGACGAGGGCACCGCGCATCTCGATGGCGCCTCAGCACGCTGGGTTGGGGATCTGCTCGAGCGATTGCCCATGACGAGGATGGTGGTGACCCACGATCCCCTCCTGCTGCCACGCGCGGACCTGCGTCTCGACCTGGGGCATCCGCAATTTGCGCCAGGCCCTCGCCTGCCGCAGGATGGGGTCATCGCTGGTGCATCCTGACACTGACCGCTGCGTCTCCCGTCGCGGACCGTGCTGGAGTTTGGCGTTGCAGTGAAGGCGCCATGTGCACGCGATTTGAAGGGGCCGTTCAGGAGACAACTGCATGACGGATGTGCCGCCGCCCGAGCCATCGGCTGACGCCAGGCTGGGTATCCACTTCCGCGTCTTCGGTATAGCGGCGCTTTTGATCCTGGCCTTTGCCGTTTTCGGCGGTCTGGCTTCCGGTACCGCAACGGTGGTGTTCCAGTCCATGCAGGCCTGGATCGTCGGTCACCTCGGCTGGTTCTACGTGCTCCTGGTGGCCGGTTTCCTCGTCTACGCGCTCGTGCTTGCGTTCTCCCGCTACGGCGACATCCGACTCGGCCCAGACGACAGCCGACCCGACTACAGTTATGCGTCCTGGTTCGCGATGCTGTTCAGCGCCGGCATGGGCATCGGCCTGATGTTCTTCGGCGTGGCGGAGCCGCTGATTCACTTCGCGCACCCGCCGGTTCCCGGAACGGATCCCCAGTCCGTAGAGGCTGCCCGGGAAGCCATGCGGGTCAGCTTTCTGCACTGGGGCTTTCACGCCTGGGGTATCTACATCGTCATCGGTCTGGCGCTGGCCTACTTCGGATTCCGACATGGTTTGCCACTGACGATCCGCTCCACGCTGTATCCGGTCCTCGGCGAACGCATTCACGGCCGCCTGGGCGATCTCGTCGATATCTTCGCGATCCTCGGTACCGTGTTCGGTGTGGCCACCTCCCTCGGATTCGGCGCGATGCAGGTGAACGCGGGTCTGGCGTATCTGTTCGGAATCGAAGTGTCGGTGGGCGTGCAACTGGCCTTGATCGCGCTGATCACACTGATTGCGACCGGCTCGGTCGCTGCCGGACTCGATGCAGGCATCCGGCGGCTGTCGCTGTTGAACATGGTGCTGGCACTGTTTCTGCTGCTGTTCGTCCTGACCGCCGGACCGACCGTATTCCTCCTGAGTGCGTTTCCGCAGAACACCGGCAGCTATCTGTCTGAGATCCTGGACCTGAGCTTCCGGCAGTTCGCCTACGAGCCAACGCGGTGGATGGGTGACTGGACCCTGTTCTACTGGGGCTGGTGGATTGCGTGGTCGCCGTTCGTGGGCATGTTCATCGCACGCATCTCCCGTGGCCGCACGATTCGCGAGTTCGTCACGGGTGTCCTGGTCGTGCCCGCGCTGTTCACGTTCCTGTGGATGACGATCTTCGGCAATACTGCCATTCATGCAGTGCTTACCGGTGCGGCACCGGAACTCGTGGCGATGGTCGATGACAACCTGCCGGTGGCGCTGTTCGCGCTGTTCGAGCTGCTGCCGTTTTCGCAGTTCACTTCTCTGGTGGCCGTGATCCTGGTGGTCACGTTCTTCGTCACCTCGAGCGACTCAGGCTCCTTGGTCACCGGCATGATCAGCTCAGGTGGCAGCGCTGATCCGCCGCTGTGGAACAGGGTGTTCTGGGCCATCAGCAAGGGCGTCGTCGCAGCGGTGCTGCTGGTTGCGGGAGGGCTGGGTGCGTTGCAGACCGCAGCCATCGCCAGCGCGCTGCCGTTCACGATCGTGATGGTGGCCATCTGCGTGGGTATGGTGCTGGCCCTGCGCCGCGAGCGGGCTGAGCACGTCCGGCTGCAGCGGCCTTCACTCCCGGTGGCGCGGGCTGGGCTCGATTGGCGCAAGCGCCTCGGTCATCTGGTCCGGCACTCTGATGAGGCAGCGGCAGCGCGGTTCGTCGAGTCGACGGTGCGCCCAGCGCTCGTGAGCGTGCGCGACGAGTTGGCTGGACACGGCATCGATGCGGTGGTCACGGAGGATGAGGATGGGGTCCGTATCGAGGTGCACGAGGCGGACGGGCAGACGTTCGCCTATGGGGCCCGCAGGCGGAGCTATCGCATGGTGACGTTCGCGTTCGTGGAGACGCCGGCAGCGGATGCGCGGCATCGACACTGGTACGTGGAGGCCTGGTGCAGCGTCACGGCGCATGAGTACGACATTCTTGGCCTGTCTCGGGAGCAGATCATCGATGATCTGCTCGGACACTATTCGCGCTGGGTCAATGCCCG
>SKUB01000395.1 GCA_007122315.1 Pseudomonadales bacterium
CAACTGGTACTCGGCGGCGTAGATGTGGCTGCACAGCAGCGCGAGCTGATCGTCGAGTTCGTCCGGGGACAGCGTGCTGAAGTCGGGAAGTTCGGGCGTTGCCGGGTCCATGGCGGGCTCCGAATAGTGTATTTATATACAGCTATGCTAAACTCGATTCCGCCCAGAAAACAGCATTTCCATAGACCTTTTCGTTCCGCCTGTCGCGCCTCTTATGAGTCGTTGGCATCCTGCAGCCCCGTTGCAGCGGTATGACCCCGCACTCATACCCCGAGCCCCGGAATCACCCTCGCCTCGAGGTTGGCGCGCATCGCTTCCGGGATCGGGATGGCCCGTCGGGCTTCGAGATCCATCGCGATCGCCACTGCCTCGGCGGTGGCGACAGCCGTGCCGGTCTCGAGATCGAACAACCAGTGGCACCAGGTGTAGGCCTTGCTGCCGACCTGCTTGAGGCCGCTGCGCAGCGTCAGCACGTCGCCGACGCGCGGCTGCCCGCGATAAACGAAGCGGTACTCCAGCGCGGCGCCGCCGACCCCGGGTGTCTTCGAGCGATCGCTGCCGCCGGTGAGGGCGAGCAGGTTAGGGATGCTGTCGGACACGATGCCCATGAAGTGGCGCACGGTGAGGAAGCCGGCGTCGTCACCCTGCTCGCGGCTGATGACACCCTGCCAGGTGCGAAGCATCCCGGAACGTTCGGCATCGGCAAGCGCCGGTGCCGGCCGCGGCGGTGTCAGTTCGAGACCGCGGGGGCGACCGTGGACAGGGACCTCGACGCGCTGTTCGCAGCCTGCCCGAAGCGTCTCCGACAGGGGTTGCGGCTTGCGGCTGGCGACGTCGACGCATTCGACGTCGATCAGAAACGTCGCCGCTGCCTTATCGGACACCGTCTCGACCATCTCCTGATAGACGGTGAGCCCGCTGTCGCCGACCGCAACGATGCCGCCGCGAAGGAAGTACGGTGAGCCGGGGCGCTGCTCGCGCAGGAAACGCACGTGGTGTTCGCGGGCGCGGAGCATGACGCCGGCGCTGCGCGCTTGGGTGGGTCCGAGACCGAGTTCCAGGGCCAGGGCGGTCAGCCCCTGATCGGCCTTGTCCAGATAGAACTGCACGTTCATGTGGCCCATCTGGTCGCATTCCCAGGTCTGCACGCTGGAGCGTGCGACTTCGATCATTCCGTTCATGTCGGGTGTCCGTGTCGGTCTCAGGGTCGGTTCGGCCGCGAAGCCTAACCCAACTGCCCGCTCGGGGTCTGCGCCCGGCTGCAGGCCGCCTCGGGTAGAATCCGCCCTCGCCCAAGGTCTCGAGGAGCCCCCGAATGTCCGCCACCGATCGTGCCGAAACCCTGCGTCATGAACTCGAAGCATTCATGGATGCGCACATCTATCCCAACGAGCAGCGCTACCACGACGAGCTGAATGCGCTGCCGAACCGTTTCTCGACGGTTCCGGTGATGGAAGAGTTGAAAGCGCAGGCACGGGACGCGGGCCTCTGGAACCTGTGGTTGCCGGCGGACCACGGTGGCCTCAGCAACGAGGCCTACAGCCCGCTGGCAGAGATCATGGGCCGCGTACTGTGGGCGCCGGAGGCGTTCAACTGCAACGCGCCCGACACGGGCAACATGGAAGTGTTCCTGAAGTACGGCACGGAGGCGCAGAAGCGGGAGTGGCTCGAGCCGCTGCTCGCTGGCGAGATCCGCTCGTCCTACTGCATGACCGAACCGGACGTCGCTTCTTCCGATGCCACCAACGTACGTACCTCCATCGTCCGCGACGGCGATTCCTATCTCATCAACGGCAAGAAGTGGTTCATCACCAATGCGCCCTACGAGCGCACGAAGATCTTCATCGTCATGGGCAAGTCAGATCCGGACAATCCGAATCGCCATCTGCAGCAGAGTCAGGTGCTGGTGCCGAAGGACACGCCGGGGGTGAGGGTGGTGCGGCCGCTGACCACTCTGGGCTACGACGATGCGCCGCTCGGCCATGCCGAGGTGCATTTCGAAAACGTGCGGGTTCCGGTTGCGAACATCCTGCTCGGCGAAGGCCGGGGCTTCGAAATCGCCCAGGGTCGCCTCGGGCCGGGACGTATCCACCACTGCATGCGGCTGATCGGCAGCGCTCAGCGCGCGCTGGAGTTTGCCTGTCGCAGGGCGGTGAGCCGGGAAACGTTCGGCAGGAAACTCGCGGATCACCAGAGCGTGCTCGAGGACATCGCCAAATCCTTCAGCGAGATCGAGCAGGCACGGCTGCTGACCATGAAGACGGCGCGGAAGATCGACGAAGTGGGTGCGAAAGATGCCCGCGATCTGATCGCTGCGGCCAAGATCACCGTTCCGCTGATGGCTCAGACGGTCATCGATCGCTGCATGCAGATCCATGGCGCCGGTGGCTTGACTGCGGACTACCCGATGGCCGAGGCGTTCAATTACGCGCGCTGGTGCCGTCAGGCCGACGGTCCGGACCAGGTACACATGATGGCGCTCGGCAAGCAGATCATTCGCCGCTACAGCGAGTAATCTGCTTGCCGAGCATACGTCATAAGCTTCTTCGGCCGCCGATCACCTGCAGCAGTACGACGATTATCGCTACGACCAGAAGCACGTGAACGAAGCCGCCCATGGTCGTCGAAGTGACCAGCCCGAGCAGCCAGAGAACCAGAAGTACGATAGCAATTGTGTAAAGCATGGGAGGGACTCCAGAGACCAGGGCGTTCAGTCGAATAAGCGTACCCAGGTCTCCGAGTCCGGCTCTGTGCGGTAACGATCACAACGCCACTGTCGTGACGTTTGGCCCGCTAGACGTAAAAGTCCAGTTCCTCCTGCGCCTTGAGCAGATCGCGCATCTTGATCGGGTCATCGCCGAAGAAGAAGATCAGACCCCAGTGGGTGCCGAAGGCTGACCGGTCCGGAACCGTTTCCTCAGCCGGGGCGACCAGTTCGTGGGACTCGAAATAGGGGTGCTCGATGGTCTCCTTGGGCATCTCCAGCTTGCTGACGACGCGGCGCCGGGGGTAAACGCCGAAGCAACCCGCATAGCCTTTCGCGTCCACCACCTCGCGCGGGAAGAATGCGTCCACCTCCTCCTTGGTGCTCTTGGGGTCGAACACCAGCATCGATGCCTGGTAGGAGTTGAATCCGTAGGCCCGTTCGATGAGCTCGAATGCCTTGAAGCCCGGCGGACGATAGGCGATTTCACCAAAGTACATTTCACCATCCGCCGTTACGAAGTATTCCGGATGAATGAGGCCGAACTGAATGTCGAACGTCTTGATCAGCTTTTCGATCTGCTTGGTGATCGCGTCGCGCCAGCTCTCGAGTTCCTTGGTGGCGGGAACGAATACCGAGTAGCCGAGTGTGACGTACTCAGAAATATTGAGGAACTTGATCTTGCCGTCGTGAATCCAGGCCTCGACGGCAAATTCCCAGCCGTCCAGGTGGCTTTCCATGAGCAGCGGATACTCTTCGTCCGGAATAAGGTCGATCTCTTCCATCTTCCGAATCATGCGGTGGCCAAGGCAGCCGGCCTTGTCGAATGCCTTGACGTGAATCGGGTCATCCGGGTCGCCGTCGAGTTTGATCAGCGTCTGATTGACTCGCTTCATGAAGCGGATGATGTCTTCCTTTTCGTGAGCTTCCTCGAAAATACCCACCCGGATGCCACCAAGCTGAGCGCGGCGTTTCATCAGCGCCTTGTCGCGGAACAGAATCGACTGGCCATACATCCGCGGATTGTCCATCAGCACTGAGTTGATCGCGCCTGACCACTCGACGGTTTCCTCGAACAGCGGTATGGCCACATCGACGCCTTCGTCCTTGAGGACCTCGGCGATTTCCAGGGATCGGTCATTCAGACGGACAAAATCCCATGGAATGTAGGGAATCTTGTTCGCTTCGCAGAAGTCAGCGGCCCAGTCAGGGGCGACGACGATGTAACGCCGGTCGAACTTCTGCGCAGCCTTGATCGCGTTGACGCTCCATCCAAGCAAGGCGATGTAACCCTTGTTCGGATCCTTGGGTGTTTCTGTACCGCGAACGGAGTCCAGCGTCGGGTCGACCCAGGATGCGAGTTCTACCGGCGGCTGTGCTTGCGCTTTCGTGGCCATGGGACAGTGTTCCTTGTGTCTGTGCATGAAATGGACGCGAGCGGGAAGTAGCTGTGCTTCCGCGACAGGGCAGCAGTCTTTCGTGCAGGAGGACGACCGCATGGCCCGAGTGACGCTCGATGGGTCGCTCAGGTGCCTTTCGGATCGTTTGTCCGAATTGGCGTCCCGTATTTTCGTTCAGTGTACCGCAAGGGGAGTTGGATAAAAATTGACGGGTATGCAGCCAAACCCGGTCGGCATTGGATGCATGACTGCTGGCAATCTTTTGATCAGCGGTTTGCGGCCCAGCTATTGCGCGCAAGTTCGGAAGCGCGGCGAATTTCATCGGCTGGAACGGCGCCCGGGTCGCCCTTTTCGAGCGGGTCGTAGTGAAAGACGTATAGTCTCGACGCGAACTCAGCGACCGGTAGCGATGCCTCTCCGTAGAGCTCTCCGTTACCATGAGTCGAAGTCACGATGCCCTGTCCCCAATTCTGACCGCTGTCGTTGTTGGGGTTGAAGAAATACACCCGCATCACCTTGTCAGGATCGAGCGCGACGCGCTGAATGCTTATGGCGTGCCAGCCGAGGAAGCGATTCGCGCTATCGGTCACTGCGATGCCTGCCGGTTGTGGATTGATGACCGGGATGCTGCCGTTGTGGAATGGGTGGTAGGCCGCGTAGAAATCGCGAAGAAAGCCTTCGAAGTCTTTGAGTCCACCAGTGAAGACGTCGACGGCGATGCGAAATCCATGACCGACGTGGTCACCATGAAACTCTGCGTTGACCCACTTGTGTGGATCTTCGCCGCGGCCCGCGCTGCGCCGCCCCATTTCGAAATAGATGCGGTCGAGATGAGGAACCGTGACCAGGGAAACAGCATCGACGTCCACGGGAGGGTCCTTCGCCAGACCAGCCGCCAATTCTTTCGAGGAGACGTCGTTGCCTTCGAAGCGCATGACCACCTCGTCGTCGCGCGCGGCCCAGGCGACGATGCGCAGCAGATCAGCCGGCTCGCTGTAGGCCCACATGGAAATCGCTCGGGTGGACTGGCAGGTGGGATAGTTACCCTGACCGACGCCGAGGGGAAGGCCAAGGACGTTGAGGACGTCGGCGAGCAGGAAGCACTCCGGTCTGCGACTGTCTCCAAAGACTTCAGTGATCTTCTGCGCTGCCGTGTCGCACAGCGTGAGCCTCAGCTGACGCCACAGCGAAGGTGCCACAGGCGGCGAATAGAGAATGCCGCGCTCCAGCATCATGGCGAGGCCGTAGGCGGCCTGGCTGGTTTCCGGAAAGATGGCTTCGTCGATCAAGGTGTGGATGAGCGCCGGATAGCAGTGGAAGGCATCGGCACCGGTGTGGCTGAGACCCAGGGCGGTAGGGATCAATTCATTCCAGCGTGTGCGCAGGTAGCGAATAAAGCCCGGCATGTAAGGCGAGACCAGGCCGGTAGTGTGCATCGCCTGTGCAAAGGCGATCGCTTCCTGCAGCAGGGACGCATCATCCATGCTGGCAAGGCGTTCGCCGTACACTTCGAAGCCCGGATCTTCGCGGCAGCCCTCGGTCGGGCTGAAGACGGCGCTGATCAGCTGCAGGGCGTCATCGCTGACCTCGTTGGCAATGGGATCCGGGCTGTTCAGGCAGGCGGCGATCTGCGTCACCATGTGCTTGACGCCACTCACCTGCACCGGGCGCTGTGCAAGGATGCGCCAGACCTCCGACACGAGATGCTCGAGGAGGTTTGCGTAGCCCAGGTGACGCAGCAGGAAGTGATACAGATTCTGAACGGCGTGGCCGAGGTTCTCCGGCCGCAGGCGATCGGCCTCCTGCAGATCGCCGACGACGAGATCGAGATTCATCGCCATGACCTGGGCGAGAAAGTGGTGGGCGTGTTCGGGCGACAGCGAGGGGTGGGTGTAATCGCCCCTGGCAACGGCCAGCATGCGAATCTGGCTCAAGGCCTCGACGAGGGTGGCCACCGGCTCGCCGTGGCGGATCGTGCGCATGGCAAGAGACGGCACCAGGGTCTGTGGAGCATCCCAGTCACTGCCGCGGAAAAATCCCGCGGCTTCGAGCGCCCCGACGCGCGCGTAAAGAATGTCCAGCCCCACGCTGTCCACCAGGAGGGCTCGCGCCGGCTCGAGTACTTCGAATACGGGCGAGACGCCTGCCGTGTCGTTGGCGGCAGCGAGCCGCGCAATCGCGGCGTCCAAGGCTTCCACGTGGAGGTTCGAAGTCTCGCCGCCGTGCGGAGTGGAACCGGATTCGGGGCTGTCGACGGGCATTCCTGTTTCCCTGGCCGCTGAGTGGGCACCCTGCGAGCGGTGGCAGGATGCTGGCCGCGCAAATGCAGTGACTCAGGCTAACAGATCGCATGATTCGGCTCTAAGCGCTGGCGCCCAGGCCGGTGCGTGACGAGCGTGAGAGTCAGGCTTTGCGTGCCCAGCTCTTGCGCGCGAGTTCGACGGCCTGCGCGATTTCCGCTTCCGGAACGGCTTCCGTGTTTCCGAGCTCCAGTGGATCGTAGTGGAACACGAACAGCCGGGAGGCGAACTCCACGATGGGCAGTGACGCCTCGCCATGGCGTTCGCCATGGCCGTGAATCGCACAGTTGATGCCCTGTCCCCAGTTCTGACGACTGTCATTGTTGGGGTTGAAGAAGTAGACACGCATCTCGCCGTCGGGGTCGAGGGCGACCCGGGTGATGGTGATCGCGTGTCGACCGACGAGACGCGCGGCGCTGTCCGTGACGGCGATGCCCGCGGGTTGCGGATGGATGACCGGGAGCTGGCCATTGTAATATGGGTGATAACAGGCGTAGAAGTCGCGCAGAAAGTCCTTGTGCCCCTCGATTGCTCCCGTCTGGTGATTGGCCACCACGCGAAAGCCGTGCCCTACCCACCAGCCGTACATCTCCGGGTTGATCCAGCGGTGCAGGTCATCGTCCCGCGTCCCGCACAAGCGGCCCATCTCCGCATAGATGCGATCCAGGTGCGGGACGAGGATCAGGGACACAGGGTCCACGTCCATGGGTGGCTGCTTGGCCAGTCCCGCTTCAAGCCCCTTCGAGGACACCTGCTGGCCTTCGAAGCGCATGATGATTTCATCGTCGCGGGCCGCCCAGGTCACAAGCTGCAGCAGGTAGTCCGCGTCGTTGTGGGCCCACATGGAGATGCCGATCACTGACTGGCAGGTTGGGTTGTTGCCCTGGCCGACGCCGAGCGGCTGCCCGATGAGGCTCAGTACGCCTGCGAGCAGGAAGACCCGTGGCGGCTGCGTGCTGCCGAACACCGCGCTCAGCGTGTTTGCCGCCTGCGCGCATAATGGCAGTTCGATCTGCCGCCACAGCCCGGCCGCCATGGGCGGGCTGAACAGCAAGCCGCGCTCCAGCAACATGGTCAGGCCGTAGACCGCCTGACTGGTCTCGGGCAACACCGCTTCGTCGATCAGCGCATGCACCAGCTGCCGGTAGCATTCCAGGCTGTCTCTGCCCGTCATGCTGAG
>SKUB01000152.1 GCA_007122315.1 Pseudomonadales bacterium
GATGACGCAGCATTATCCCGTCAACTATGCCCCGCAGGCATGCAAACAGGCACAGCCACGCTCAGGAATAGTGCGCCGCAGACAGCAGGGGTGAGCAACGACGCCGTCGCCGGGACCTGCGACGGTCGGCGATTGTGTTTCGGCGGGGTATTGCACAAGGGCTCGGAACCGGGCTGCTCATAACCGTGAGCAGCCGGCATGACGAGGGGAAAGTGGTGGCTACGCCCTGATTTGAACAGGGGACCCCGGCATTATGAGTGCCGTGCTCTAACCAGCTGAGCTACGTAGCCAAAGACGATACGGACAGCGCTGCCCGGACTGAGTCCGGAGCGGGGGCGGATTCTCGCCACGGGACGGCGGGGTGTCAAGCCACGCCGCACCGCGCTGGGTCCTGCCTGCCCGGGTTCGGGCCACCCGGTTCAGACGTTGAAGCGGAAATGCACCACGTCGCCGTCCTGGATGCGGTACTCCTTGCCCTCCAGGCGCCAGCGACCAGCGTCCTTGGCACCCTGCTCGCCGCCGCCCGCGACGTAGTCGGCGTAGGCAATCACCTCGGCGCGGATGAAGCCGGTCTGGAAGTCGGTATGGATGCGGCCGGCCGCCTCGGGAGCGGTGGCGCCTGCCCTGACGGTCCAGGCGCGGACCTCTTTCGGTCCGGCGGTAAAGAACGTAAGCAGCTCCAGCAGCCCATAGCCGGCCCGAATCACACGGTTGAGACCGGGCTCCTCGAGGCCCATTTCTGCCAGAAACTCGACCTTCTCCTCGTCCTCGAGCTCGGCGATCTCTTCCTCGAGCTTGTTGCAGATGGGTACAACGACGGCACCCTGCTCGGCGGCCAGGTCGGACATGGCATCGAGCAGCGGATTGCCCTCGAAACCGTCCTCCGCCACGTTGGCGATGTACATCACCGGTTTCGACGTCAGAAGGAACAGCTGGCGGACGCGGGCGCGCAGCTCTGGATCCGCGAACCCGGCGTCCTCGGCCAGCAGCTGGCGGATGGGGACACCCGCTTCCAGCGCCGACTGCAGGCGCTCGAGCAGTTCCGCTTCACCCTTGGCAGCCTTGTCACCCACCTTGGCGGCTCGCGAGACCCGCGCCAACGCCCGCTCGATGCTCTCGAGATCCGCCAGCATCAGCTCCGTATCGATTATGCCGATGTCCGAGACCGGATCGATGCGGCCATCCACGTGCACCACGTTCTCGTCTTCGAAGCAGCGCACCACGTGGGCGATGGCGTCGGTTTCCCGGATGTTGGCCAGGAACTGGTTACCGAGTCCCTCGCCCTTGCTCGCGCCGGCGACCAACCCCGCGATGTCGACGAACTCCATGGTGGTGGGCACCACCTTATCCGGGCGCACCAGCGCCGCCAGGGCGTCCAGGCGAGGATCGGGTACCGGCACGATGCCGGTGTTCGGCTCGATGGTGCAGAACGGAAAGTTGGCGGCGCTGATGCCCGCACGGGTCAGCGCGTTGAACAGGGGCGACTTGCCCACGTTCGGCAAGCCGACGATGCCGCAGTTGAATCCCACGATCAGTTGTCCTTGTCAGCCGCACCGGCTCCGGCACGATTGCGGGTATGCAGCTCGGTCATGGCCCGCTCCCAGTCGCCGGTGACCAGCAGGGGGAGAATGGGCAGCGCTTCCTCCATGGCAGCCGCAATCAGCTCGCGGTCAGCATCCGGAGCACGGGACAGCAGGTGTCCCGTGACCCGCGCCTTGTCTCCGGGGTGACCCACGCCGAGCCGGAGGCGACCGAAACCCTGCTCGCCGCCAAGCGCACGAATGATGTCGCGCAGCCCATTGTTGCCGCCATGCCCACCGCCACGCTTGAGGCGTACCGCACCCGGCGGCAGATCCAGCTCGTCGTGTGCCACGAGCATGGCCGCCGGCTGCAGTCGATAGAACGTGAGGAAGGGCACGACCGCCTCGCCACTGCGGTTCATGAAGGTGGTCGGAATCAGCAGCCTGACGTCGGCACCACCGAGGGTGATGCGACCGGTGAGGCCGCGGAATCGCTTCTCCTCACGCAGTCGTTCACCCCCGGCAGCCGCCAGCGCTTCCACCAGGTCGGCGCCGGCGTTATGGCGGGTCCCGGCATACTCGGGTCCGGGATTACCAAGTCCGACGATGAGGCGAATGGCGTCCGACATCCAAGGCTACTCGACCTCAGTCCTTGTCGTCGGCTTCCTCGTCGTCGCCATCCTTGTCGGCGTCATCACCATCCTCGGCATCGACTTCTGCGTCCGACGCCGCTTCCGCGTCGTCGTCCGTCTCCTCCTCCATGATCCGCGCCTCTTCGATGCTGACGACGGGCTGATCATGATCCTCGCCCAGCGCGAGCTGGGTCAGCGTCACGCCTTCGGGCACAGCCAGGCCGGAGAGATACACCGAGTCGCCAACGCTGAGGTCGGCCAGATCGATCTCGAAGTATTCAGGCAGGGCTGCAGGCAGACAGGACACTTCCACTTCCATGATGTGGTGCGCGACCCGACCATTCTCCAGGCGAACGCCCTTGCACTCCTCCTCGTTGAGCAGGTGCACCGGGATGTTGACGGTGATCTCCTGATCCGCGCGGATGCGCTGGAAATCCACGTGCAGAACCTGCGGTTTCGATGGATGCCGCTGCACGTCCTTGACGATGGTCGACACGGCCTCGCCGCCGAGCTTGACCTCGAGCACCTGTGAATAGAAGGCTTCCGCCTCCATGGCCTTCAGCAATTCCCGATGAGACAGGGAAATGTTGCGGGGGTCCTGGCCTCCGCCGTAGATGATTCCCGGCACGCGTGCCGTCAGTCGACGCAGGCGGCGGCTCGCACCTTTCCCCACGTCACTGCGCGGCTCTGCCGATAGCACGATCTTGTCTGCCATCGCTTGTTTCTCCTCACTCGATAATGGCCTTCACGGTCTGCGACCGACTCGTGGGGCCGATGAAGTACCCGTTTTCGGGTACTCGCTGCTGCCTCTATATGACTGCCAATGGGACGAGCGCCACGGGACGCCCGCTCATCCATGTCCCGGCGGGGCGTCGCTTGGGCGGTCTGCATGCTGTTTGGCTGGGGTGGCAGGACTCGAACCTGCGAATGCCGGAATCAAAATCCGGTGCCTTACCAACTTGGCGACACCCCAATTCGGACGTTTCGTGGCCACTGCCTGCATGCACGCCGACGCCGGCGGGCGGCGCACGGGGGTGCCCACGAAAAAGGCGCGTATTCTGCTGCCGGGGGTGCCCCCTGTCAATTCGCAGCGGTGGCGGGTTCGGATGCCGTCCTGGCTGGCGCTCCGTTCAGGCTCCAGGCGCCGATGACGAGGGTCAACCGGGTCTCGGCGCGACTCAATTCCACCCGCCTGGGCAGGGCATAACCCTCCACCAGGCGTCGGTCCGACCAGGCAACCTGCCAGCCGTCCTGCCGCACCACCTGCGGGCGGCCATGAACATCGCGCTCCATGACCTCGGCACGGCTGCCGGCCACGGCCGTCGGTGCGGCGACACCGAGCACCCACCAGCGGGCCTGAGCGATCGGCACCGGAAACCCCAATGTGTCTGCGAGCAGATCGTCCGCCTGGTGGGCGTAACGGGGCCCCTCCGGCGTGTCCAGACGGACGCCATCGCCATCACTCTCCAGCCGCACCGACCCCTGCCCGAGCGGACCGGTCAACAGCAACCGGAAGTCGTCCCCTGCCTGGACCCAGCTCAGATTGGCATTGCCTCTGCCATCCGGATGGCGCCAGGCCACTTTGCCTTCCAGGGTGAACGCCGCCAGCTGCTCAGGCAGGCGGCCCTCGCCCTCCTCTACCGGCGGCAGCACCGCACAGCCCGCTCCCAGCAGGACGATGCAGCCAAGCAGCAGCCACCGCATCATCAGCGCTGTTCCACGCTACTGCGCACACCGAGCGCCCGCTCAGGACCGAGCAGCCGCTGCATGGTCTCCGCCAGCACCCGACTGTCCGGCTCGAGTTCGAGTCCCTCCGTCCAGACCTGCACGGCCGCATCCCGCTCGCCCGTCACCCAGAGCACCTCGCCGAGGTGGGCTGCGACTTCATGGTCCGGCATGGCTGCATAAGCCTGCTCCAGCAATTCCAAGGCACGGGGGTAGTTCCCCAGGCGGTACTCCACCCAGCCTAGCGAGTCGATGTAGGCCGGCTCATCGGGCCGCATGGCGAGTGCCTGCTCGATGAGCTCCTTGGCCTCCTGGTAGCGATCAGTGCGGTCCGCGAGCACGTAGCCCAGGGCGTTGAGCGCCATGGCGTTGCGCGGCTCGCGAGCGAGGACGTGCCGGAGATCGGCTTCCAGACCGGCAATGTCATCGAGCCGCTTACGCGCCAGGGCACGGGTGTAGCGCAGCTCTGTGTCGTCGGGGTGGGCTGCCAGCGCATCATCGAGCACGGCCACGGCGGACTCGGGTGCATTCACTTCCAGCAGGAGGCCACCTTCCAGCAGCCACAGGGTCACCGCTTCGTCAGGATAACGGTTCCGCTGGCCCTCCATGTAACGGCTGAGACCGACACGACCTGCATGCTGCAGCAGCAGCGCCGAGGCCCGCACCTGGGCACTGTGGAACTCACCGCCAGGGGAGACGTTGCGGAACGCCGACACGGCGGCGTCCACATCCCCCTCGGCCTGGGCGAGCTCGCCGAGATAGAGATGGGCCACGTCATGGCGGCGGCCAGTGGCGATGAGACGCTGCAGATAGTCCCGGGCCTCCGACACCTTGTTCTGCTCGGCAGCCAGCAGGGCGATGGACAGCAGGATCTCGGGATTGTCCCCCACCCGCAGCAGCATGGCCTCGAAATCCGACTGGGCGGCGGCCAAGTCGCCGGCATCGATCAGCAGCCGCGCACGGGCATAGCGCAGCCTGGCCTGATCGTCGCCTTGATCGATCCAGGTACCAAACCAGTCGATGGCATCGTCGCGCCGGCCGAGCCGCTCCAGCAGCCGCCCCTTGAGCAGCACCGCCTCCCGCGGCAACTCATCCACCGACATGGGTTCGAGCAGGGCCAGTGCCGCATCGGGCCGTCGCTCCTGGTCCAGCAGCACGGCCTGTGCAAACGCCAGTTCCGGATCATCCGGGAAGCGGGCATGAACCTCCGCCAGCGCCGCCAGCAGATCCTGGCGCGCATCCGGTTCCAAAGCGGCCGCCTGCAGCGCCAGATAGCCGAAATTCGCAGCACCGGCCTGGGCCCGCAGCTCGGCCAGATGGGCCAGCGCCGGCTGCAGAGCGTTGGCACGGATCAGCGCCACTGCGGCCGCCTGGCGCGCACTCGGATCGCGCGGTGCCACTTCGACCCAGAGTTCCGCCAGCTGCAACGCGAGACCGATGTCTCTTTCAAGGGTCGCCAGGCGGACCGCCTGCGCGACCACGCCGGGATCGCGGGTATGGCGAGCCTGGGCGGAATAATGTCGCAGGGCCGTTTCGTGGTCGCCCTGCCGCAGCGCCAACTCGGCCACCAGCAACTCGTAGAGCGTGTCGCGCTCGAACGCGGGGCCCACCGTGGTCGGCGCCGGCTCGAGCAGCTGCCACTGGGGTTCATTGACCGGCACGGGGACCGCCTCGACGCTGCTCGGACCGACGCCATTTTCAGAGGGAGCCGAGGCACAGCCGGCCACGGCGCAGGCTGTCAGGACCAGCATGCCAAGCCATCTGGAAGCATGCGCCCGGGCGAGGCCACGGGCTGAAGATTGCGTTATCATGTCTGCTCCCGGATCGGAGAGACCCTGGGCAAAATGGGCCTGCTCGCGCTCGGATTCAATCACGTCACCGCGCCGGTGGAATTGCGCGAACGCGTCGCGTTCCCGAGCCACCAGCTGCCTGACGCCTTGCGCGACATGCGTCGGGACCTCGACCTGCCCGAGGTCGCCATCCTCTCCACCTGCAACCGCACCGAATTCTATTGTCAGAGCGGCGCCGGTGATCACGCGCCGCTGTTGCGCTGGGTGAGCGACTACCATCGTCTGGACCTGCGTCGCCTGGAATCCTCGAGCTATCTGTACCATCACGACGCTGCCGTTCGCCACGCCATGAGAGTGGCCGCCGGCCTTGATTCCATGGTGCTGGGTGAGCCACAGATCCTCGGCCAAGTGAAGGATGCCTGGGCGGTCGCCCGCGATGCGGGCACCATGGGTCCGGAACTGGAGCGTCTGTCGCAGCATACGCTAGTCGTCGCCAAGCGGGTACGGACGGACACGGACATCGGTCGTCATCCCGTGTCCGTGGCCTATGCGGCCGTCTCCCTGGCTCAGCAGATCTTCTCCGATCTTGCTCGGGCCCGGGTTCTGCTCGTCGGCGCCGGCGAGACCATCGAACTGGTGGCCGAGCACCTGCGCCAGGCCGGCGTCGCGCGCATGACCATTGCCAACCGGACCATCAGCCGGGCCCGGGAACTGGCGACCCGATTCGGCGCCGACAGCGTGCTGCTGTCGGATCTGCCCCGGGTCCTGCCCGCTGCGGACATCGTCATCGCTTCCACCGCAGCGGATCTGCCAGTGCTGGGCAAGGGTATGGTCGAAACCGCCATCCGCGCACGCAAGCGCGAACCCATGCTGCTGGTGGACATTGCCGTACCACGGGACATCGAGTCCCAGGTGGGCGAACTCGACGACGTGTTCCTCTACACCATCGACGATCTGGCCGAGATCGTCGCGGAGAACCGCCGCTCCCGGGCCGAGGCCGCCGAGGAGGCTGAGCAGATCATCGCCCAGGGCGTGACGGCCTGGCTGCGGGATCTGCGCTCCCAGGAAGCGGTCGCCACCGTGAAAGCATTCCGGACGGCTGCCGAGCAGATCAGCCAGGACGAACTCGAGCGGCACCTGCGGCGCCTGCGTCGCGGCGACGATCCCGAAGAAGTGCTGTCCAGACTTGCGCGCAGCCTCACCAACAAGCTGATCCACACGCCGAGCCGGCAGCTCCGCGAGGCTGGCGCCGATGGTCGTGATGAGGTGATCGTCCACGGCCGCCGCCTGCTCGGACTCGACCCCACCTACCACGACGAGTAGCCTCGGCGCCCACCCACCGCCATCGAGCCCTCGTGAAGCCATCCATCGCGCACAAGCTTGCAGAAGTCCGTGACCGCCACGAGGAGTTGACGGCGCTCATGGGCGACCCGGAGATTGCGGCGGATGCGTCCCGCTTCACCCGCCTTTCCCAGGAGTACGCGGAGCTCGATCCGGTGGTGCGGCAACTCGCGAAGCTCGAGCGGGCCATGAGCGAGCTCAGCGACGCCGAAGAGCTTCTCGATGACGACGATCCGATGATGCGTGAGCTCGCGCGCGAAGCGCGGGAATCCTCCTCCAAAGTCGCCGCCGCCGTCGAAGCAGAGATCGAGCGGCTGCTGCTGCCTCAGGACCCGGCCGACAAGGCACCGGCCTTTCTGGAAATCCGTGCCGGCACCGGTGGCGACGAGGCAGCACTTTTCGCCGGCACCCTGCTGCGCATGTATCTGCGCTACGCAGAGGCCAGGCACTGGCAGGTGGAGATCCTGTCCGAGCGCCATGGAGAGGTCGGCGGCTACAAGGA
>SKUB01000004.1 GCA_007122315.1 Pseudomonadales bacterium
ATACCCATCACCATCTTGAGGACGGTCCAGACGATGAAGCTGACAGCGAACGTCCAGATGAAGATGGCTGCAAGGCCGAGCAGCTGTGCACCGATCGCTGCACCACCGGTGACGACCACCGCGAGGACACCGAAGATGCCGCAGGTACCGTGCACCGAGATGGCGCCGACCGGGTCGTCGATCTTGATCTTGTCGAGACCGATGATGGACAGGACCACGATGATGCCGCCGAGCACACCGATGATGGCGGCCACCAGCGGGGACGGGTCCAGCGGGTTGGCGGTGATGGACACCAGGCCGGCGAGGGCACCGTTCAGGGTCAACGTGAGGTCTGCCTTGCCGATCATGATCCGCGCCAGGAGAAGTGCACCGATCACGCCACCCGCTGCTGCCAGGTTGGTGTTGACGAACACTGCAGCCACTGCGTTGGCGGAGTCGATGTTGGAGACGATCAGCTCGGAGCCACCGTTGAAGCCGAACCAGCCGAACCAGAGGATGAACACCCCGAGCGTGGCCAGCGGCAGGTTGGCGCCGGGGATGGCTCGCGACGAGCCGTCCGGACCGTACTTGCCGGCACGCGGGCCGAGCACCAGAACCCCGGCGAGGGCCGCGGCTGCACCGCACATGTGAACGATGCCGGAGCCGGCGTAGTCGGAGAAGCCGGCAGCGTCGAGCCAGCCTTCGCCCCAGCTCCAGGAGCCCTGGATCGGATAGATGAAGCCGGTCATGACGACGGCGAAGGCCAGGAAGGCCCACAGCTTCATACGTTCTGCCACGGCACCCGAGACGATGGACATGGCAGTTGCCACGAACACCACCTGGAAGAAGTGATCGGAACGGTTCGAGTAGTAGATGTCGCCGTCGGAGGCGAGGGTTTCAGCGACGGAATTCTCTCCGCCGATCAGGAACCCGAAGCTCGGGAAGTACCCGCCCTCGGAGATCCCCATGTACATGAGGTAGTAACCCACGAGCATGTACATGACGACCGCAATCGAGAACAGGCCGACGTTTTTGGTGAGAATCTCGGCGGTGTTCTTCGCTCGCACGAGACCGGCTTCGAGCATGGCAAAGCCGGGCGCCATGAACATGACGAGAACGCCGCAGATCAGAAAATAGAACGTATCAAGGGCGTAGTTTGTCTGGACCAGATCTTCCACAGTGAAGTCCTCCTTACGAGGCCTGGCTTAAGGCTGAAAGGTGAATGCCGCGTCGAGGGGCGTTCGCAAGCAACGGTCGGCAGGTGTGACCGCGGCCCGCGAGGTTGCTCCTCGCGACCGGAACTACGCCCTAGACGGCGTCGGAACCGGTTTCGCCCGTGCGAATCCGCACGACCTCGTCGAGCGAGGAGACGAAAATCTTGCCGTCGCCGACCTTGCCCGTGTTCGCAGCTTTGGTGATCGTTTCGACGACCTGCTCGAGCTGACTGTCGTCGATCGCAACTTCGATCTTGACCTTCGGCAGGAAGTCCACCACGTACTCGGCACCCCGATAGAGTTCGGTGTGTCCCTTCTGGCGACCGAAGCCCTTGACCTCGGTGACCGTCATGCCCTGCACGCCGATCTCCGAAAGGGACTCGCGGACGTCATCGAGCTTGAAGGGCTTGATGATTGCCGTGACCAGTTTCATTGGGTTTCTCCTCGCTTGAGTATCAGACCTGCCTTCTCGTGCCTTTCAGCCAGCTTCACTTAGGCTCGCGCCCTTGGAAGATCTGCCCCGGGACCGAAGTCCCGGGAGCAGAAGGCAAGTCTACGCGTTTGTGGTCAGAGGCTCTTGCCCACGGAAAGCACCACAGTCGAGCTGCACAGCTTGGTACCGCCGAAGCACTCACGGCGCTTGAGATCCGTGTCCACGTAAGCGAGGGACCACTCGAGCCCATAGGCTTCCTTGGAGAGCGTGACGCTCCAATCGAGATAGGTGCTGCCCGCGCTCACGCCCGTACCGGTGAGTTCGAGGAACTCATCCATTTTTTCGCTGTTGCGGAAGATGTTGGAGCCAAGATGAAAATCGAGACCGAACTCACCCGGCAGCTCCACGCCATAGTTGCCGCGAACGTAGAAGTAGCGTCCCGTCTCCGCGAAGTAGTCCGGGGAGTAGTCGACGCCGAAGTCGATCCCCATGAAGCTCAAGGTGGCGTAAATCTCGACGAAGTCGAGGTCAGGGTCAGCACCGGACTTGGGATAGCCGTAGTAGAGGACACCGATGTCGTACTCGACGCCAGGCGACAGCTCGGCCGTGAATCCGATGTAGGGGTCGAGCTCCAGGGCGCCGCCGGAGAAGTCGACGTTGGAGCCCCATACGCCAGCGTAGAAACCGCTTTCGTGGGCATACTCGATGCCACCCTGGACGGTGAAGGAGCGGTTGGTCTGAGAAATGCCACGGAACCGGTAGTCGGTGCCGATCAGGACTTCAGCGGAGATTTCGGCGTTCGGAAGTTCCTGGGCCTGGACTGCGGCAAAAGAAGTGACGAGCGCAGTGCCTGCGATGAGATGCTTGTACGGTACGTTCATGTACACGTCCCCTTGTCTGAGGTGTTGTGAAGTGTCCCGTCCCCATCCTTCGGATGCGGTCCGGTCCAGCACTCGGGGACCGGGTTGACCCTGTGTTTCCCCGAAACGGCTTGTTGTGCGTTCAACCGGTGCCGGCCATGGCTTTGCAGATTCCATGCCCAGTCCCCAAAAGCCATCAATTACAACGCGTTACTCAATCGAAGGTGGGCGGGCGCAAATATTGCGCACCAAATTCGTGCGATCAGGGTGGTGCGCGCACGCGATAGGCGCACTTTTTTAGTGCATGTCTCGCCGCGCCCGAATGGCCTCGAATCAGCCGAGGCTCACAGGTCCCGGGGACAATCGCCCTCGACCGGATTCCACAGGCCCACTAAGCTGCCGAACCATGCCCCACAGGAGTGCCCCGCCATGGCCGCCGACGACCCGATCCGCAACCTCACCGATCAGATTCGCGACCTGCTGCCACGCGGCGGACCGAGCCTGCCGCCCGGCTTCCAGGACAACATCCGGGCCATCGTCCAGGGCATGCTGGCCCGATCCGAATTGGTGACGCGGGAGGAATTCGAGGCCCAGCGGGCCGTGCTGCAGCGCACCCGGGGAAAGCTCGAGGCGCTCGAGCGGAGCGTGGCGCGGCTCGAGGCGGGCAACGAACGCAGCGTCGAATGACGCTGGTGCGGCGCCATGAGCTTCGCCGCCACCTTCAGCCGCGCAACCCGAGGCATGCAGGCCCCGCCGGTCCGCGTCGAGGCCCATCTCGGCAATGGTCTCCCCGCCTTCAATATCGTCGGCCTGCCCGAGACAGCGGTGCGTGAGAGCCGCGACCGGGTTCGCAGCGCCATCCTCAACTCTCACTACGCATTCCCTTCAGACCGACGCCTGACCGTGAATCTGGCCCCGGCGGACCTGCCCAAGAGTGGCGGCCGCTTCGATTTGCCCATTGCCCTGGCAATTCTCGCAGCCACCGGCCAGCTGGAAGCGGGCGCGCTCGAGCACATGGAGTTTCTCGGTGAGTTGTCTCTCGACGGGCAGCTGCGGCCGGTCCGCGGCGCGTTGCTCGCCGCGCAGGCCGCCGCGGACGCGAGCCGCCCCATCGTCGTGGCAGCAGGCAACGCCATGGAGGCCGCCTTGCCAGAGCATGCATGCGCCCTGCCGGCGCGGCAGCTGTGCGAGGTCGTTGCGCATCTCAGCGGCGGCGAGCGCTTGACGCAGGCGCCGCGCATCGTGAAAACCCAGAGCAATGCGGGGGGGACGCTGGCTGAAGTCCGCGGCCACCACGCACCGAAACGGGCGCTGGTCATCGCCGCTGCCGGAGGCCACAACCTGCTGATGCATGGTCCACCCGGAACCGGCAAGACGCTGCTGGCCCGCTGCCTGCCGAATCTGCTCCCGTCCCTGTCCACCGCCGAAGCCCTGGATGTCGCCGCGGTCCACTCCCTCGCTGGACGGCTCGCGGACGGCCTGCTGCCCGGCCGACCCTTCCGCGCGCCCCACCACAGCGCCACCGCCGCAGCGCTGGTAGGCGGTGGTAGTGATCCGATTCCAGGCGAGGTGTCCCTGGCCCATCAAGGGGTACTGTTCCTGGATGAACTGCCCGAATTCGCCCGCAGCGTCCTGGAGAACCTGCGCGAACCGATGGAATCCGGCACCGTCGTCATCGCCCGGGCGCGCGCCCGGGCGGAGTTTCCGGCCGCGTTCCAGCTGGTGGCGGCCATGAACCCCTGTCCGGCGGGGCGCGACTGCCGTGGCGGCGTGACCTGTGTCTGTCCAAGCGACGCGCTACGGCGCTACCAGAGCCGATTGTCCGCACCGCTCCTCGACCGCATCGACCTGCAGGTGGAGGTCCCCGCCGTGCCCGTGGACGTTCTGGCCGCTGCAAGCCGTAGCGAGACGCCTGGCTGCGCCGACGAGGACACCTCCGCCCGCAGTGCCGTGGCAGCGGCCAGGCGGATCGCGTTCGAGCGTCAGGGCATGGCCAACGCCCGACTTGGCCCCCGCGCCACAGAGCAGATCTGCAGGCCCGATGCCGCTGGACTCGAACTGCTCGAACGGGCCGCCGCCCGGATGGGCCTGTCCGCTCGGGGCTGGCACCGCACTCTGCGAGTGGCGCGGACCCTCGCAGACCTGCAGGACAGTTTGCAGATCGGTCGCGCCGAGATCGCGGAAGCGCTGGCGTTCCGAGAGCAATTCGGGGCGGCACAGCGGCCTGCGACTGCCAGAAACCAGTGACCGACACTCGCAGGTGAAGGTTCTCGCCGATGGCGCTTGTGGGCCCACCGGCGGCGCGGCTACTCTTGCCGCCCCTCGACCACCCCATCCCGGAGTGCCCCGTTCCCGGTGGAGCTGAACCCACAGCAACTCAGAGCCGTGCGCCATACGGATGGCCCGCTGCTGGTATTGGCAGGCGCCGGCAGCGGCAAGACCCGGGTCATCGCCGCGAAGATCGTGCACCTGCTGCAGCAGGGTGGACTCGCGCCCGAGCAGGTGTTCGCGGTGACGTTCACGAACCGGGCGGCGCGGGAAATGAGCGAACGGGTCGCAGCCAGTGCCGGCCGCGCCGGACGGCACGTGTCGGTGTCCACGTTTCACCGCCTCGGCCTGCGCATCATTCGCGAGCAACCCGCCGCGGCGGGCCTGCGCCCAGGGTTTTCTATCTTCAACGCAGGCGATGCGGAGTCGCTGCTGCGGGAACTGCTGCGCATGCACTGGGGCGGCGAGGTGGATGCCGCGGCCCTGCGCGATGCCAGCCGGGCCGCAATGGGCATGATCTCGAACTGGAAGAACGGCTTGCTGACGCCAGAGCAGTCCGCCGCCGAGGCGCGCAGCACTTTGGACCGCACGCACGCAGCGGTGTACCGCGACTATCAGAACCACCTGCTGATGAGCAACGCGGTGGACTTCGACGATCTGCTGCTGCATCCGGTCCGGCTGCTACAGTCCTCCGCGGAGCGCAGGGCGCTGTGGCAGGCGCGGGTCCGTTACCTGCTTGTGGACGAGTATCAGGACACCAACGGCGCGCAGTACGAGCTGATCCGCCTGCTCGCCGGCGAGCGCGGCGCGTTCACTGTCGTGGGGGACGACGACCAGTCCATCTATGCCTGGCGCGGCGCAAGACCGGACAATCTCGTCACGCTTGCAGGCGACTATCCAAACCTCGCTGTGGTCAAGCTGGAGCAGAACTACCGCAGCCGCAGCAGCATTCTCAAAAGTGCGAACGCGCTCATCAGCCACAATCCGCATCTGTACGAGAAGCGCCTGTGGAGCGAGCGCGGACCCGGTGATCCCGTGCGGGTGGTCCAGGTGGACGACGACGAGGCGGAAGCGGACCGGATCACCAGCGAGATCGTCCAGCGTCAAGCCCAAAGGCGAGCCAGCTGGGGCGAGTTCGCAGTGGTCTACCGCTCCAACCATCAGGCCCGGGCGCTGGAATTGCGGCTGCAGGCGCTGCGGGTCCCTTACCGGATCAGCGGCGGCAACTCGTTCTTCGACCGCGGCGAAGTGCGTGACGCGCTGGCGTATTTCCGGCTGCTGGTGAACCCGGATGACGACGGCGCCCTGCTGCGGGTGATCAACGTGCCACGCAGGCAGCTGGGTGCAGCGACCCTCAATGCCCTGCAGCGGGTGGCAGCGCAGCGCCGAAGATCGCTGCTCGCTGCCATGGACGCCACGGATCTCGCCGCGGAAGTGGGCGGCACTCCGGCCCGCAGGCTGGCCGGATTCCGGGATTGGCTGGGTCACTGGCGCAGCCTTCTTGATCGTCCGGCGCCGACGCTCAGAGCACTGCTAGAGGATTGCGGCTACGAATCCTGGCTTGCCCAGCAGAGCAGCGACGCGGACCAGGCGCGCATCCGCTGGAGCAACATCGAGCTGCTGCTGGCCGCCATCGAACGGCGCAGCCTCGCCGGCGACGAGCCGGCGGAGGTTCTGCGCAGCCTGGCGCTGGATGATGCGCTGGACCGGGAAGAGGACGAGCCGAATCCAGAACAGGTCCAGCTGCTGACGCTACACGCCGCCAAGGGTCTCGAATTCGCCCACGTCTGGCTGATGGGGTTCGAAGAGGGGCTGCTGCCGCACCGGAACTGCGTCACCGATGAGCAGATCGCCGAAGAGCGGCGCCTGGCCTACGTGGGCCTGACCCGGGCCATGGAAACCCTCACCCTGACGCTGACCCGCCGGCGCCGGTCCCGCGGTGAGACCCGGCGCTCCGAGCCGAGCCGCTTCCTCGCAGAGCTGCCGGAGGAATACGTGGTCTGGGAAGGGCGCGAAGACGAACCGGAGGAACGCAAGGAGGCGCGGGCGCGGGCGTCGCTGGACGCCCTCAAGAACCTGCTGGATTGACCAGCATCGAGACGGAGCCGGTTACTGGACGGCTTCGACCATCCAGTCGACGGTCTTCTTCAGCTCCTCTTCGGAGCAGTCGAAGCAGGTGCCGCCGGGAGGCATCGCGCCCAAGCCATTGATGGTGCTGGCGTAGAGCACGTCCATACCCTTCTCGATGCGCTCCTCCCAGGCGTCCGCCACCATGCGCGGGGCGCCGGCGACACCAGCCTCATGGCAGGTACCGCAGAACTGAGCGTAGATGGCATCAGCCGCACGCGGTTCCCGCTCGGTGGCCGCCACCGCCTCTTCTGTGCCGTTGTCCGCTTCCGGCAGGCGAAGCTGGCCGAAGGGCTTGATCCGCTCGCGGATTTCCGCGTCCGTACCCGGCGCGAACGCCAAGGCACTGGACGTCGCCACTGTCACAAGGGCGATAGCGAGCAGGCGCATGGCGATGACTGGCAGTTGCAGCATGTTGACTCCGAAGTCTGGCGCCCGACTGAAATGATGCGGGCCGAGTGGGATGCGGCCCGGGCGCGCGGATTATAGCGAAACTGGCGCGCTGTCACAGCGCATCAGGTGGAGGCGTCAAACAGCTCACGGCCGATGAGCATGCGGCGGATCTCACTGGTTCCCGCCCCGATCTCGTAGAGTTTCGCGTCACGCAGCAGGCGACCTGCGGGATAGTCATTGATGTAGCCGTTGCCGCCGAGGGCCTGGATGGCCTGCAGCGCCACCTGGGTCGCCTGCTCGGCCGCGAACAGGATGCAGCCGGCGGCATCGAAGCGGGTGGTCCGGCCCTCGTCACAGGCACGCGCCACCGCGTAGACATAGCTGCGAGCCGCGCTGGTGACCGTGTACATGTCCGCCAGCTTCGCCTGCATCAGCTGGAAGTTGCCGATGGGCTGACCGAACTGCTCGCGCTCGTGCAGATACGGCGCCACCAGATCCAGGCAGGCCTGCATGATCCCCACCGGGCCGGCGGCCAGCACGACCCGCTCGAAGTCCAGGCCGCTCATGAGCACCGCCGCACCGCGGCCGGATTCGCCGAGGAGACGTTCCCGTGGCAGGAAGCAGTCGGTGAACACCAGCTCCCCGGTCTCGGAGCCACGCATACCCAGCTTGTCCAGCTTCTGGGCGCAGGAGAATCCTGCGTCGCCTTTCTCCACCAGAAAAGCGGTGACGCCCTTGCTGCCGAGATTGGGATCCAAGGTCGCGTAGACCACCAGGACGTCCGCGCTCGGACCGTTGGTGATCCACATCTTGGTGCCGTCGAGGCGATAACCACCGTCGGTCTCACGCGCCCGCAGTTTCATGCTCATGACGTCGGAGCCGGCACTGGGTTCGCTCATCGCCAGGGCGCCCAGATGTTCGCCCGAGATCAGTCCGGGCAGATAGCGCGCCTTCTGCGCTTCGGTGCCCCAGCGGCGGATTTGGTTGACGCAGAGATTGGCGTGGGCCCCATAGGAGAGCCCCACTGACGCAGACACCCGACTGATCTCCTCGAGCGCCACACACTGGGCGAGGTAACCGAGGCCGGAACCGCCCCACTCCTCTTCCACGGTGATGCCGTGCAGGCCGAGTGCTCCGAATTCGGGCCAGAGATCACGCGGGAAGGCATCGTCACGATCGATCTCGGCGGCGCGGGGCGCCAAGGTTTTTTCGCACAGGCCTCGCACCGAGGCCCGCAGCATGTCGAGTTCCTCGCCGAGACCGAAATCGAATTCAGGCAGCGCATTCGCCACGCTCTGTTCTCCTCATCCGGGGAGCTGGAAGCAGATCTAAACCCAGGCGCGACGTCAATGGCCGCAGCGAGGTCAGGCGGCGTTCTGGGGCTTCATGATGCGCACCGGCGACTGCGGCGAACGGAACTCTGCCAGCAGCGACGGCAGCAGCTCACGCCAGGCCGCATCATTGGCGGCGCGCACCGGACCGAAGCCGCAGACTTCCCGCACCGACGCAGCCAGGCGCACCGCAGCCTCCAGGTTGTCCGCATCCAGGCCGCCCTCGATCTCGTCCAGCACCGCCAGATAGTCCAGCGCCAGCGCCCGCTCCAGACGGCGATCCGTGCTGAATCGAAACGGATCCAGCCAGGTCCCACGAAGGCGCTTCATGCGCGCCAGCAGGCCGAAGAGACCCAGCACCCAGGGTCCGAACGCAAACTTGCGCGGGCGTCCCACCGGATCCTTCAGAAACCCGAGCAGCGGCGGCGCCAGATGGACGCGGACCTTGCCGCCCTCGAACGTGGCTTCGAGTTTGCGGCGGAAGCGCCCGTCGGCATAGAGCCGACCGACCTCATATTCGTCCTTCGGCGTCAGGACTCTGTAGAGCCCTTCCACCACCGCCTCGGTCAGCCGCCGGCTGCCGGGAGCCACCTGTTCTTCGCGCGCCTGCAGCGCCTGCACCCGCGCCCGGTAGCGTTCCGCGAGGGCATCGTCCTGATACGCCCGCACTGACTCGGTACGCGCGTCGATGCGCTCCTCGAGGCTCTGGCTCAGGGGCGGATCCATGGCGGCCGGGTCGCCCGCCGCCTGAACAGCAAGCAAAGGGTCGTCCGGCGCGTGAGCCGTGAGCCGTCCGAAGTGGAATGCGGCCAGATTCATGTCCACGGCGACCCCATTCATGGTGATGGCGCGCTCCATGGCAGGAAGACTGACCGGGAGCAGGCCGAGCTGCCAGGCGTGGCCGAGGGCCAGCAGGTTGGCGCCGACCGCATCGCCGAGCAGCCGCTCGGCGTATCCGGTCGCGTCGATGGTCGCGACGCGTCCCGAATGGCGCCGGATCCGCTGCAGCAGATTGGCTTCGTCGAAGTCCACCGTGCGATGCAGCACGAAATCGGACGTCGGCGACACATGGGAGTTCACCACCGCCGTGGTGTGCTGCGGACTGATCCGCGTCAACGCATCGGGGCTCGCCGCCGTCACCGGGTCACAGGCCAGCAGCAGGTCAGCGCGTCCCGCAGCCACGCGGGTCGTGTGCAGCACATCCGGTTCGCTACCGAGGCGCACATGGGAGAACACGGAACCGCCCTTCTGGGCGAGGCCGGTCATGTCCAGAGTCACGGCCGCATTGCCGTCCACATGGGCGGCCATGGCGATGATCTGCGAGACGGTGACGATACCGGTGCCGCCGACCCCGGTGATCACGAGATTCATGGGCACGTCGAGTCCGCACCGCGTCGGCTCGGGGATCCGCTGCGCAATGGTCGCTGCGTCGGCATCGCCCGCAGTCTCGGGCGCGCGCAGCGCGCCGCCGGTGACCGTGACGAAGGACGGACAGAAGCCACGGAGGCAGGACAGATCCGAATTGCAGGAGCTCTGGTTGATGCTGCGTTTGAACCCGTGCTCGGTGGCAAGGGGCTCCACCGCCACGCATTGCGACTGCACGGAGCAGTCACCGCAGCCTTCGCACACGGCTTCGTTGATGAGGGCGCGAGCGGGCGCAGGCGCTGCCTTCCCGCGCTTGCGCCGACGCCTGAGCTCCGTGGCGCAGACCTGATCGTAGACGATCACGCTGACGCCCTTGGCCGCGCGCAGGTCCCGCTGCAGCGGGTCCATCTCGTCGCGGTGACGAACCGTGATGCCCGCAACCTTGCCGCGCGGATGACGATCCGGGTCGTCGGCCACCACCTCGATGCGGTCGACGTTCTCCGCCCGTAGCTGCGCGACGACGTCCTGCACCGTCAGCGTGCCATCCACGGATTGCCCACCGGTCATCGCCACCGCGTCGTTGTAGAGCAGCTTGTAGGTGATGTTCACCTTGGCCGCAACGGCCGCGCGGACGGCGAGAATGCCCGAGTGGAACCAGGTGCCGTCGCCGATGTTCGTGAACACGTGCTGCGTATCGGTGAACGGTGCCTGGCCGATCCAGGGCACGCCTTCGCCGCCCATCTGGGTGAACGTATCGGTGTGCGGCTCGATCCACTGCGCCATGTAATGGCAGCCGATGCCGGCCATGGCGCGACTGCCGTCGGGCACCTGGGTCGAGCGGTTATGGGGGCAACCGGCACAGAACAGGGGCTGACGGCTGGCCTTCGGCGGCGGTTCGAACAGCGCCTGCTCCCGCTCCACGAGCATGGCGAGATAGCGGTCCACGCCCTCACCTCGCGCCGCAGGCGGCAGCACCCGGGCCAGGGCACGCGCCACCTTGGCAGGCGACAGCTCACCGGCGGTCTGCAGTTGCGGCCGGCCGTCGGCGTCGAGCTTGCCGGTAATGCGCGGCGCGTCGGAGGACCCGTAGAGCAGACTGCGCATCTGATCCTCGATCAGCGGCCGCTTCTCCTCCACCACGAGGACATGATCGAGACCCTTCACGAACCCGCGCAAGGCCGCATCGTCCAAAGGCCAGGGCATGCCCACCTTCAGCAGGCGGATGCCACCGGCAGCGATCTCATCCTCGGTCACCATGCCAAGCTCGGCCAGGGCCTGCCGGACGTCGAGGAAGGCCTTGCCGGTGGCCACCACGCCGAGCTTCGCCGCCGGGGCGGGCACCACCAGCGGATTGATGTCGTTGGCACGGGCGAAGGCCCGCGCTGCAGGCAGGCGCCAGGAGTACAGACGTTCCTCCTGCGCCAGCGGGGCGTCGCCGAGGCGGATGTTGAGTCCGCCATCCGGCAGTTCGAAGTCTTCGGGAAGCAGAACCCGCGGACCGTCACCCACGTCCACGGTAGCGGTGGAGTCCATCGTGTCGGCCAGCGCGATCATGCCCACCCAGAGGCCGCAGTAGCGGGACAGGGCCCAGCCCAGCAGACCGTATTCGAGGACTTCCTCGACGCTGGCCGGATTCAGCAGCGGCAGGCCCATGTCGGCGAAGGTGAACTCACTCTGGCTCGGCAGCGTCGACGACTTGCAGCCGTGGTCGTCTCCGACCACCGCCAGCACGCCGCCATAGGGCGACGTACCCGCCGCATTGGCATGGCGAATGGCGTCGCAGGAGCGATCGAGCCCCGGAGCCTTCCCGTACCACATGCCGAATACACCCTGGTGGCGCGCGCCGGGAAAAAGGCCCACCTGCTGGCTGCCCTGCACCGCAGTCGCAGCCAGATCCTCGTTCACGCCGGGGACGAACCGGACCCGGGCGTCCTCGAGGAAGTTACCCGCCTGCCACAGCGCCTGATCGAGGCCACCGAGCGGCGACCCGCGATAGCCGGAGATGAAGCCCGCGGTATCCAGCCCCGCCAGGCGATCGCGCTTGGCCTGCAGCAGCGGCAGACGAACCAGAGCCTGAATGCCCGACAGGATGATGCGCCCACGTTCCTGGGCGTAACGGTCGTCGAAGGAAATGTTCTCGCGCAGCATGGCCGGCCTCCACCGTATGGCAGCTCGCTGACCGCTCCATCCTAGACTCGTCCCATGAGGATGCGTTTGCAAATCTAGCGCACAAGCGTAACTATTCGGAAAATCATCCTCCATAAGTGCATATTTTTAGGACGATGGTCGCACATATCCTGGATGACTTCGATCGCCGCATCCTGCGCGTACTGCAGGAAGATGCCGACTGCTCCATGGTGGAGCTCGGCGAGCGGGTAGGCCTGTCACATACACCGTGCTGGCGCCGGGTAAAGAAACTCGAAGCCCGCGGCGTGATCCGCGGGCGGGTGGTGCTGCTGGATCCGGAAGCGCTCGAGCTGTCGGTGAACGTCTTCGTGGAAGTGCGGCTCGCGCGGCAGGACGAGGACACCCTGAATGCGTTCGAAGCTGCCGTGCAGGCCATCGACGAAATCGTGGAAAGCTATACGGTGTCCGGGGAGAAAGACTTCCTGCTGCGGGTGGTGGTCGGGGACGTGGCCGCCTATGAAACCCTGCTCAAGAAGCAGCTGGTGCACCTTCCGGGGGTAGCATCGCTGAGCTCCACCTTCGCATTGAGGCAGGTGAAGTACACGACCCGCCTGCCACTGTGAGCACTCACTTCACGTCCGCGCTCGAACGCTGGCAGATCGCGCTCTATCCGGGAGCCATTGGCCTCGGCTGGCTCCTGGGCCATCACTGGCCTGCCGTATCGACTGCTGCGGACGCGCTGCTGTGGCCCGCACTCGCGCTCCTGCTCTACGCCACCTTTCTGCAGCTGGACCCCGGCGCGCTGCGAACAGCATTCGGGGATGCCCGCTTCCTCGGCGCCGCGGTGCTCGGAAACTTCATCCTGATTCCGCTTGGGATCGCAATGCTGCTGCCCTGGCTGCCCGGGGATCCGGCGCTGCAGCTCGGGGTCGCGCTGATCCTGCTGGTCCCATGCACAGACTGGTTCCTGAGCTTCAATCGGCTCGGCGGAGGCGACAACGGGCAAGCTATTGCCTTCACACCTCTCGCCCTGCTGCTGCAGGCCATCCTGCTGCCGCTCTATCTGTGGCTGTTGCTGGACGAAGGACCCAGGCTGTCCGTTCTGGGGCCGCAGACTCTCGTCGCTTTTGCCGGGCTCGTCGGACTGCCGCTGACGGCGGCAATGTTCACGCGCAGCAGGGTGAGGCAGCGTGGCGGAGGCGACCCGGGCGCGTGGGTCTGGCTGCCGGTTCCCCTGCTGGCACTGGTGGTCGCTCTGGTCAGCGCCGCGCATGCTGAACTGCTCGTGGCAGCGACGGGACGCCTGGCCCTGCTGATCCCGGTGTTCGCATGCTTCCTGCTCGCTGCGGCGCTGCTGGCATGGCTGCTCGCCGGGCTGCTGAATCTGCCCCCGCGTCAGGGCCGGGTGCTCGCCTTCAGCTTCGGCAGCCGCAATTCCTTCGTGGTGCTGCCCATTGCGCTGGCGCTCCCGGCGGGCTACGAAGTGGTTGCCCTCGTCATTGTCTTGCAGGCCATGGTGGAACTGGCCGGGATGCTCATGTTCCTGATCTGGATTCCCCGCCTGTTTCCGATCCGCACCTGATCCAATCCTGTAAGCGCGAGCCGGGCCTCACAGGTGCGTAGGCAGAGCCCGGAACGCCGCCTGGCGTCACTCAGCGTCGATGGCGGCGAGGACGGCCCCTTCTTCGACCCGGTCGCCGACTGCGAAATTGACAGCGCTGACGACACCGCTCTGGGGCGCGCGGATGCTGTGCTCCATTTTCATGGCCTCCAGCACCAGCAGCACATCGCCCTCGGAAACCGCATCACCCTCAGCCACCATCAGGCTCACCACCTGCCCCGGCATGGGCGCGAGCAGAGAGCCGGCCACCGCCTCATCGCGATCCAGCGCTGCGGCGAGGGCATCGGCAAGGTGGAACGTGCACGTGCCACGACCATTCATCAGCGTTAGGCTGGGCACGGCGCTGCGCGTATCGAGGATCAGATCGTCCCGCTGCAGCTCGCCATCCACGACGGACCCGAGCCGGGCGCCGTTCACGGCCGCAGCAACGGTTACGCTTTCGCCCGACTCCGCAACCACACGAAAGCCGTCAACCACCGGCTCCACATGGAGACGAATGGCCTCGCCATCGATCTCAAGCGTAACCCGCTCTCTGACAGGCGTATTCAGTCGCATGGGTCCGAGATCGAGCATCACATCCCCTGAAGGGTCGCGTCGACGCAGCAGAACCACCGCCACCGCAGCCCGCCCCATCTCTGCCAGGGTCACGGCGGCAACGGCAGGCTGTGCCAGGTCGTTGGCCTCGCTCTCGAGCCAGGCCGTATGCACGGCTCCGCTGCGTAGCGCCGGCTCGACCACCAGCGCCCGCAGCAGGTCCAGATTGGTACGCACGCCATGAACCCGAACAGCCGCCAGTCCGCAGGCAAGCACGTCCAGCGCCGCCGACCTGTCGACGCCCCATGCTGCGATCTTGGCGATCATCGGATCATAGTGCGGGCTGACGACATCACCCTGTCGCACACCGGTGTCGACGCGCAGGCCTGGAACATCGCCCGGAAAAACGAGGCGCTCGAGGCGGCCTGTAGCAGGGAGGTAGCCGCTGGCGGGATCCTCGGCATACAGCCGTACCTCCACCGCGTGCCCGGAGCTCTGAATTTCCGCCTGCGTCTTCGGCAGCGGCAGTCCCGACGCCACCATGAGCTGCCACGCCACGAGATCTTCACCGGTGATCAGCTCGGTGACCGGATGCTCCACCTGCAGCCGGGTGTTCATTTCCAGGAAAAAGAACTCCTCGCCGGCCACCAGGAACTCCACCGTTCCGGCACCGACGTAGCCTACAGCCTTGGCGGCAGCGACCGCTGCAGCCGCCATACGCTCCTTCAAGGAAGAGGGCAGGTCCGGCGCAGGCGCCTCTTCCACCACCTTCTGCTGCCGCCGCTGAACGGAACAGTCACGGTCGAACAGATGCACCGTGCTGCCGGCGCTGTCGGCGAACACCTGCACTTCCACATGGCGGGCGCGCTCCAGCCAGCGTTCGAGCAGAACGCGCGAGTCGCCGAACGCCGCGCTCGCCTCACGCTTTACCGCCGCGAGGGCCGATTCGAAATCCGCAGGGTCGCGCACCACGCGCATTCCTTTGCCGCCGCCTCCGGCGGACGCCTTGATCAGCAACGGATAACCCACGTCCGCCGCCGCCGCCAGCGGGTCGGCGTTCAATTCGTCGCCATCTGCGCCGGGAACCACGGGGACGCCCGCAGCCTGCATGCGCTGACGTGCAGCATCCTTCGCGCCCATGATGCGGATGGCTTCCGGCGGTGGACCGACGAAACGGAGTGAGCTCGCTTCGCAGGCTGCAGCAAAGTCCGCGTTCTCGGCCAGGAAGCCGTAACCTGGATGGACCGCTTCGGCTCCGCTGCGGCGGGCCGCATCGATCACCGCCTGCTGATCAAGGTAGCTCTCTCTGGCCGCTGCAGGACCGATGCGCACCGCGTCGTCCGCCATGGCCACGTGCATGGCATCCCGGTCGGCGTCCGAAAAGACTGCAATGCTACGGATGCCGAGACGGCGGGCGGTGGCCATGATGCGCACGGCGATCTCACCACGGTTGGCAATCAGCAGCGATCGGATCACGCGACCTGCCTCCCTCGTCAGAAGCGGAAAACACCGAATTGAGCAGAATCGAATCCATCACCGGAACGGTGCGGAGGCGCGGCCGCAATGGGGCTGCTGCAGGCCACCGCGAGCGCCATGCCAAGCACATCCCGCGTCTGGACAGGATCGATGCAGCCGTCGTCCCAGAGCCGGGCACTGGCATAGTAGGGGTGCCCCTGCAGATCGTAACCCTCACGAATCTGAGCCATGAACGCTTCCCGCTCTGCGTCCGGCCATGTCTCGCCGCGCGCTGCGGCACCATCGCTGCGCACCGTAGCCAGGACGTTGGCGGCCTGCTCACCGCCCATGACCGAGATCCGCGCATTGGGCCAGGTGAACAGGAAACGTGGTCCGTAGGCACGGCCGCACATGGCGTAGTTGCCGGCGCCGAAGGAGCCACCGATGACCACCGTGAACTTGGGCACCCGTGCGCAGGCCACCGCGTTCACCATCTTCGCTCCGTCCTTGGCGATACCGGCATTCTCATATTTGCGGCCCACCATGAAGCCCGTGATGTTCTGCAGGAACAGCAGCGGGATGCCGCGGCGGTCGCAGAGCTGGATGAAATGGGCGCCTTTCTGGGCCGACTCTGAGAACAGAATGCCGTTGTTGGCGACGATACCCACCGGGTAGCCGTGCATGTGGGCGAAGCCGCACACCAGGGTGTCGCCGTACAGGGACTTGAACTCGGCGAACTCGGAGCTGTCCACCATGCGCGCGATCACTTCGTGAACATCGAAGGGCGTGCGCGTGTCCCGCGGCAGCACACCGTACAGTTCCTCCGCCGGGTACAACGGCGACCGCGGCTCGATCCGGGCAACCCGCTCCGGTCGCCGCAGATTCAGGTGTGTAATGATCTGCCGGGCCATGGCCAGAGCCTGGGTGTCATCGGCAGCGAGGTGGTCCACCACCCCAGAGATCCGCGCATGGACGTCGCCGCCGCCCAAGGATTCGGCGTCCACTTCCTCACCGGTGGCCGCCTTCACCAGCGGCGGACCGCCGAGAAAGATGGTGCCCTGATTGCGGACGATCACCGACTCGTCGCACATGGCGGGCACGTAGGCACCACCTGCGGTGCATGAGCCCATGACCACCGCCACCTGGGGAATGCCCGCCTCGGAGAGCTTCGCCTGATTGAAGAAGATACGGCCGAAATGGTCCCGATCCGGAAAGACTTCGTCCTGCATGGGCAGGAACGCGCCACCGGAGTCCACCAGATAAACGCAGGGCAGACCGTTCTCGAGCGCCACTTCCTGGGCGCGCAGATGCTTCTTCACGGTGATCGGGTAATACGTTCCGCCTTTCACCGTGGCGTCGTTCACGACCACCATGCAGGGCTGCCCCGCAATCCGGCCGACCCCGGTGATCAGACCCGCACCGGGAATGCGATCGTCGTAGAGCTCGAAGCCGGCAAGCTGCCCGAGTTCGAGAAACGCGCTGCCCGGATCGAGCAGGGTCTCCAACCGGTCCCGCGGCAGCAGTTTGCCGCGCTCCACGTGGCGTGCACGACTGCGTTCGTCGCCGCCTCGCGCCAGTTCGGCCACCTGCTCGCGCAGAGCCGCTGCGCTGGCAGCATGTTGTTCGGCATTGGCCTTGAACGCCGGATCATCGACGCGCAGGGCGGAACGCAGAACGCTCATGCAGCCACCAGACCTTCGCTGCGGACGTGGGCGAGGGTGTCGTCCAGCGCCAGGGCGAAGCGTCCGAAAACCTGCTCGAGTTCGGCCTCGGTGATCACCAGCGGCGGACAGAAGGCCAGCGAGTCGCCCAATGGCCGCACGATCAAGCCGTGGGCCTCGCAGCGTTTGGCGCAGAACGCGCCGATGCCGGCCTTGGGATCGAAGGGCAGCTTCTTAGCCGGCTCCGCCTCGAGTTCGATGGCGCCGATCAGGCCGACGCCACGGGCCTCGGCGACGATCGGGTGGCCCTCGAAGCTGCGCAGACGGGCCTGAAAGCCGTCCGCCAACGCCGCCGCATGGGCGAACAAATTCCGCCGTTCGTAGATCTCGAGCACTTTCAGCGCCACGTCGGCGCAAACGGGGTGCCCGGAGTAGGTGAAACCGTGACCAAACACACCGACGTCGGCGCTGGCCTCGACGATCGGCTCCACCATCCAGGCCGGAACCACCACGGCGCTGATGGGCAGGTACGCAGACGACAGTGCCTTCGCCAGTGACACCGTAGTGGGAACAATACCGAAGGTGTCACAGCCAAAGGGTTGCCCGGTACGGCCGAATCCGGTGATGACCTCATCGGCGATGAACAACACATCGTATTTGGCGAGCACCGCCTGAATGCGCGCGAAGTAGCCCGCAGGCGGCACGATGACGCCCCCAGCGCCCTGCACAGGTTCGGCAATGAACGCCGCAACGGTATCCGGCCCCTCACGGAGAATGGTCTGCTCGAGTTCGTCCGCAAGCCGCTCCACGAATTCCGCCTCGGTTTCACCTGGTTCGCCAAAGCGGCGGAAATGAGGGGCGCCGACGTGATGCACACCATCCATGGGCAAATCGAAATGGGCATGAAAAGGCGGCAGGCCAGTGAGACTGCCACTGGCCAGCGTGACGCCGTGATAACCCTTCCAGCGGGAAATGAATTTCTTCTTCGCCGGCTTGCCGATGGCGTTGAAGTAGTAACGGACCAGCTTGACCTGGGTGTCGTTGGCGTCCGAACCGGAACAGCCGAAGAACACACGGCCATCTTCTACCGGGACCATGGCCTTGAGCTGCTCCGCCAGCGCGATAGCCGGCTCGTGGCTCTTGCTGCCGAAAAGATGTCCGTAGGACATCTTGCGGATGGAAGCGGCCGCCGCCTCCGCGACCTCCTCGTCACCATAACCAAGGGACGTGCACCACAGCCCACCCATGGCTTCGATGTACTCGCGTCCGTGGCGGTCGCGGACGGTGACGCCCCGGGCGCTCTCCATCACCATCGGCCCGTTACGCTCGTGCGCAACGAGATTGGTGTTGGGGTGCAGCAACGAAGCCAGGTCGCGGGCCTCCGGGCTGCCTGCCTCCGCCACATTGTGAAGCCGTTGGGTCATATCGAACTCCTTGCAATCACGGCAGTGCGATGAGCGCCTGCTCGAGGCGATCGAACATCATGTCGAGTTCATCCGGCTGCGTCACCAGCGGCGGGCACAGGGCCAGCGTGTCGCCGGCGGTGCGTACGACCAGCCCGGCCTCGAACGCCTGTTCGAACAGCGTGATGCCCCGTCGTGAAGGCTCCCCCGGAACCGGCTCGAGGTCGAGCGCTCCCATCAGACCGATGTTGCGGATGTCGGTGATCGCCGCCCGCTGCTTGAGGCCGTGGAGGCGATCCTCGAACTGCTGCTCGAGCCCACGGGCGTGAGTGAACAGGCCCTCCTCCGCGTAGACGTCCAGGGTGGCGTGGGCGGCCGCGGTGGCCAGCGGGTGTCCGGAGTACGTGTAGCCGTGGGCCAGCTCGATGGCCAGTTCCGGTCCCTCCATGAAGTCGTCGAACAGCTCCCGTCGAACCAGCACGGCGCCCATGGGAACGGCCCCGTTGGTCAGCCCCTTGGCACAACAGATGATGTCCGGCACGACATCGAAGCGCTGGCTGCCGAACAGGTGGCCAATGCGACCGAACGCGGTGATCACCTCATCGAAGATCAGCAGAATGCCGTGCGCCGTGCAGCGCTCCCGCAACCGTTCCAGGTAACCCACGGGGGGCACCAGCACTCCTGCGGAACCGGCCACCGGTTCGACTATGACCGCGGCGATGGTCTCCGGTCCATGCAGGGCGACGAGATCATCGAGCGCGTCAGCGAGATGCGCGCCCCACTCAGGCTGGCCGCGGCTGAAACCCATCTGGGCCGGCGCATGGGTGTGGGGCAGGTGATCGGTGCCCGGAAGCTGGACCGGATACTGGCGCCGATTGTTGCCGATGCCGCCGACGCTGATGCCGCCGAATCCGACGCCATGGTAGCCGCGGACGCGACCTATCAGGCGGTTCCGCCCCGCGTGTCCGCGCTGGCGATGCCAGGCGAGGGCGATCTTCAGCGCCGTATCCACCGACTCTGAACCGGAGTTACAGAAGAACACCCGATCGAGACCCGGAGGGGCGAGCTCAGCGAGCCGTTCAGCCAGCCGGAACACTTCCGGATGGCCGAGCTGGAACGACATGGCGTAGTCGAGCTTGCCGGCCTGTTCCTGAATCGCCGCGACGATGCGTGGATGGCAGTGACCTGCATTCACGCACCAGAGGCCGGAGGCGAAGTCGAACAACTCGCGACCGGCTTCGTCCCGATAGCGCACGCCGCTGGCCTCGGTGATCAGGCGCGGCGCGTTGCGATACCAGCGGTTGGCGGTGAACGGCATCCAGAACGCATCGAGATGGCGCTCGTTGCTGCCGGACATGCGGATTCTCCCAGACGGCGGCTGTGGGCCTAGGCTACCGCGGCGCGGCCGGGGGCGCATGGTTTCCGTGCACCATTAAAGCGGCTCGCAGCGCGCCTGCACCAGCACCCAGCGGCGCTCGCTCGGCGCGTGCAGCAGGACACAATCGTCACCGGAGCGCAGAAGCTGGAAGCGATCCGGTGCTCCAAGCTCCCGACCGGGCACCCGATGGCCAAGCGGATCCTGGCGTGGCGTCCGCTCGAGCAGCAGCGTCCCATCTGCGGTGAGCGCATCGTCCGCCAGGGTCACTTCACGCTGCCCGAGGGCGGCCGCCACGATCGTGCGCAGCTCTTCCCGCACGGCTGGGTCGGGATTCAGCAGTCGCGCCGGTCGTTCTTCCGCCGGTGCCGGCTGGGCACAGCCGCCGAGGACAAGGACCGCTGCCGACAGCGCACGGATCACGGCAGGACGATGCGATTGCGCAGCCATTCCGGCCCCGGCATGAAACCATCCTCCACAACCTCGTCCGGAGTCAGCCGTGAGCGTCCGGACGGCGCCTCCAGGGCAGCGGCTGCGGTGGGGCAGCTGCCCGAATCGAGGAACTCCAGTGCCGCCGCCAGGCGGGCTTCATCCGGATGGCCGAGCGCCTGGGAAAAGTCGTCTGCCACACTGCAACCGGGCAGCGTCACCCCGGTGATGCCCTTGGTTCCCGCCGGCGAAAACCCGTCCGGATAGTTGCCGAAGCCCTGATCATTCACACCCTGAAACATGGTGGTGAACCACGTGGTCCCGCAGTTGTCGGCGGGATAGGTGCCGAACGGCTTGCCGCAGGTGCGCCCGCCGATCTGGATCACCTCAAGGTCGATGCCACGCAACCCGTTGATGATGGTCTCGCTGGCAGAGCAGGTATTGCTGCCAGTGATCACCACGAGTCTGGACAGGCCGAGTTCCGGCAAGGGCTGCCCGGTCGGGAACGCAGAGAAGCCGGCGGTGGTTGAACGGAACGGTATAGGCCGCAGCGTCTCGCCGGTGACCGGATTCCGGGTCGGGTGCTTGTCATTGAATTGCAGCGACTCGAAGGCCCGGCCCGACGTCGCCGCACTGCCGGCGATCATGTAGGCAAGCTGGCTGGCGATGGTGAGGAAGCCGCCGCCGTTGTAACGCACATCCAGAACCAGTTCGTCGATGCCTTCAGCTGCAAGGAATGCGATGGCGTCGATGAGCTGCTGTTCCGATGGCGCGATGTGATCGTTGAACGTCAGGTAACCGACGCTGCCGACGGTGGAGGCCAGCGTCGTCACGTTCTGAACGGGACTGCTGGTGACGTTACCCGCGGTCAACGTCACGATGATGTCGGTCCCGTCCGGCTGTCGCAGCGTGAAGGTATGGCTGGAACCAGAGGTCGGACTGAACACGGCCGCATTCAGCGCCGCGATCTCGGCGGAGTTCGTGGTGTTGACGATATCGATGCCGTCGACTTCCAGCAGACGGGTGCCGCGGATGAGGCCAGCGTTCGCCGCGGGTGATCCGGGTTCACTGAACGCAACCCGCACATCCCGGGGCGCCGTGCGCGCCAGCACCACCCAACGCGCGCCATAGCCGGCGCTGACGCCTGACTGCGAGCGCTGCTCCCACTCGTCGGTCGGAATGAAGAAGTGAAAGCGGTCCTTCGGCTGGCCGCTCGCGGTGAGCGCATTGGTCTTCAGGACGTCGAAATACGCCTCGGCAGACGGAAACGGGGCGGGATTCTGATCGACGATCTCGTCGTACCAGAGGTAGAGCTCGTGGCTCCATGACCGCAGCCAGTGCTGTTCGTGCAGCAGACTGCCCGGCTGGTCAGGAAAAGGGCGGCCCTGGCTATCGACCCCGCTGCGGGGCGCCTCACAGCGGGCGGCAAAATTGGAAGAGGAGGCGAATACACCTTCCATCCATTGCAGGCTGGCGCCGGAGCCGCTGCCGCCTCCGGAACCCCCGCCGCCACCACCGCCGAATCCCACCGCCGGCGGCGCGAAGCTGCTGCCGCCACCACCGCCGCCGCACGCCAGCAGCGCGCCGGCCAGAACGAGGACGGCTAAACAACGCAGCGGAATGTGGCGGCGAGCACTCTGCATGACCGGGGAATCGCAGCATGGCCACCGGAGGCAGGAACCCCGCCTCCGGTGCACGGATGTGGCGAGCATAGGCCACCGGGCCCGGCATCACCATCGACCACGTCCGACCCGAACGTGGCCGGGTTCGCAAACCGGGAGATCAGCCCGC
>SKUB01000047.1 GCA_007122315.1 Pseudomonadales bacterium
CCATGGTCTTCCGTGATCGTCGCTTTTCCTATGCGGAACTCACGGACCGAACCCGCCGCCTGGCCAATGTCCTCATCGCCGCCGGATTCGGCTGCCACACCGAGCGGACGGCACTGGCGCCCCACGAATCCGGTCAGGACCACCTCGCGCTGTACCTGCACAACGGCAATGAGTACATGGAAGGCATGCTTGGTGCCTTCAAGGCGCGCGTCGCGCCGTTCAACGTGAACTATCGCTACGTGGAGGAGGAGTTGGTCTACCTGCTCAACGACGCCCAGGCCCGCGGCATCATCTACCACGACACGTTCGCGCCGCGAGTGGCTGCGATCCGCGAACAGGTACCCACTCTCGAGTTCCTGCTGCAGGTGACTGACGATTCCGGCGAGGCGCTGCTGCCCGGCGCCGTCCGCTACGAAGAGGCGCTGGCCGCTGCCTCCCCCGCCAAACCGGACGTCACCTGGTCGCCGGACGACCTCTACATTCTCTATACCGGCGGGACCACGGGCATGCCCAAGGGCGTGCTTTGGCGACAGGCGGACATTCTCGTGGCCGCACTCGGCGGTCGCGATGCGCTGGACGGGCACATCATCGACAGCCTGGAGGAATTCGCGGCGCGAACTGCCGCCGGCGGCACCCGCGTGCTCCCCTCGCCACCGTTCATGCACGGTGCCGGCCACTGGATCGCGCTCGGCGCATGGCATGCGGGCAATACCGTGGTGATTCAGGACGTGGTGGAGCGGTTCGATGCCCACGATGTCTGCCGGATCATCGAGCGGGAGCGCATCAACATGCTGCTCATCGTCGGTGATGCGTTCGGTCGCCCGCTGGTTGACGCGCTGCGCGAGGGGAACTACGACACCTCGACGCTCGCAGTGATCCTGTCGGGAGGTGCAGCGCTGAACGCATCTTACAAAGAAGCGCTTCTCGAGCTGATGCCCCACGTGACCATCATGGACTCCATCGGCTCCTCCGAAGCCGGCGGCCAGGGTTCCAACGTGGCGACGAAGGAAACGGGCGCGAACACGGGCCGCTTTATGCCGGGACCGGGCAGCACGGTCGTCAGCGAGGACCTGTCCTCAGTGCTCGAAGCCGGCCACGAAGGTATGGGCTGGTGGGCCAAGGCCGGATACGTTCCACTCGGCTATCTGAACGATCCCGCGAAGACCGCGAAGACGTTCCCCACCATCGATGGAGTCCGTTATTCGGTGCCCGGCGACCGCGCGCGACTGCTGAGCGATGGCGCCATCGAACTGCACGGCCGCGATTCCGCCACCATCAACTCCGGAGGCGAAAAGATCTTCGCCGAGGAGGTGGAGCACGCCATCAAGCAGCACCCTGACGTGTACGACGCCGTGGTGGCAGGACGTCCGAGCGAACGCTGGGGCCAGGAAGTCGTCGCCATCGTGCAGTTGCGGGAGGGTGCAAGGCTCGATGAGCCGGCCCTGCTGGAGGAGTGCAGCCGCCACCTCGCACGCTACAAGTTGCCGAAGGTCTTCGTGCAGGTCGATCAGGTTCTGCGCAGCCCCGCCGGCAAAGCCGACTATCGCTGGGCGAAGGAGCAGGCCGCACGCTGAAGGCACATGCTGCACCCACGCGGCTGGGGAGCGCCCCAGGCTAGAAGCGTCCCGTGAGCCGGATGTAGAAGTCCGTGTCCTGGCGCTCGCGCGGAGCTGTGACCGGTATCTTGATCTCTTCGCGGATTCGATAGCGGGCTTCCATGGACCAGCGCGGCGTAAAGCGCCACTGGTAGCGCACCTCGGCCAGGGCGTCGTTGCCGCGGAAGTCAGGCGACAGCAGCCAGCCAGCACCGATCCGGGCATAAACCACACCGATATTGTGCCCGGGCGCCATGTCGAGCAGGTTCGCAGAAATCTGCCAGGCCAGCCCGTCCGCTCGCCCGCTGCCGCCCGTGGCCAGAACCGAGCGGTCGGGGCGGTTCGGTGCAAAGCCCACTTCGCCCCCGAGCAGCAAGCGCATGCCGGCATCGCCCAGAGGCCAGGCTGCGGCCAGCTTGCCATCCAGCGCCACGTAGTCCTTGCGCGCGGCCTCCGCTATGCCCTGCGCGGCCAGCGCATTCGGAAACCAGGTCACCGCCAGCATTCGCTGCGCCCAGATCCCGTCCGCCGCCCCCACCAGCGCGGTGTAGGTTCCGACGCGACTGCCGCCGCGGGAGAAGTCCAGCGGTGCTTCCGTTGCCTGCCCGATGCCAGCGCGATCGTTGTATTGCAGTTCGAAGCGACCTCGCCAGCCGTCAGCAAGGTCAAGTTCCACCTGCACACCATCCGTCCAGTTGATCCCGACGTTCGGAAAATCCTTGCGGTCGAGGGCCTTGCCGGCGACTCCGAGTAGGTTTACACCGCTATGGAAGCGCCCGGCGCGGATCTGCCAACTGCCGTCATGGGCGCGACGCTGAAGGTAGAGCTCGTCGAAGGTCGTATCGCCAAAGCGGGCCCCGGAACGCGTCGGCGCATCGAACCGCAGATAGAATTTTTCCGGGCCTGCGTTCGTGGAGTAACGGCCGGCCAGCCGCGCCCGCGCCTTCCAGTTTTCAGCCAGCGCGCCATCGACCGCGATCCGCAAGCGCATGCGACCTTCATCGTTGCGACTGCTCGGTCCCGTGCGAGGATCACGTTTCTCGTGGAAGTACCCGAAGCGCAGGTCCCCACTGAACTGCCAGGCTGCGGCCGTCTCCGCGCCCACCTGCGCGGTCATCAGCATGCCCGCCAGGCCCAGCAGCAGCACCCGGACGTGAGACGTTCGCCGCATCCCGTCATCTCCCTGTCAAAGGCGGGCTATTCTGCCGGATCCCCGGGCGCTGTTGGCAGCCGTTTTCCGGTTCGACCGCTCGACCGGAGGAGCAGGCCTGGGGTAGTGTCCTGACTCACCTTCGAACCGGGGAGACACCATGAAATTCAGTTTCTGGCCTGCACCGATGCAGGACTTCGGTACGGTCCTCGACCTCTGCCAGTACGCCGAAGCCTCCGGCTGGGACGGGATCTGGTACGCCGACCACTTCATGCCCAATGCCGAAGATACCAGTACCCCGTGGCCCGAATGCTGGACGACCCTGAGTGCGCTGGCGGTGGCGGTACCGCGCATCCGGATCGGCTCCCTGGTGGCCGGTAACACCTATCGTCACCCTGCGGTCCTGGCGAAGATGGCGGCCACCATCGACCACCTCTGTCAGGGGCGCCTGGTTCTCGGTCTAGGTGCGGGTTGGCAGGAGAACGAACACAAGCAGTACGGCATTCCCTTCTACACCGTCGCCGAAAGGCTGGCCCGCCTGGATGAAGCCTGTGCCGTCATCAAGTCGCTGTTCACCGAGAAGAAGAGCAATTTCGACGGTCGCTTCTATCAGCTCGAGAACGCATCGCTCGAGCCGAAGCCGTTGCAGGATCCGCTGCCGCTGCTGATCGGCGGCGGCGGCGAGAAGGTCACGCTCAAGATCGCTGCCCGCTGGGCGGATGAGTGGAACGTTTGGGGTACGCCGGACACGCTGCGCCACAAGATCGGCGTGCTCGAAGGCCACTGCGCAGACCTCGGCCGCGACCCGGGCACCATCCACAAGTCCGCCCAGGCGCTCCTGTTCATGAGCGAGGATCGCGAGTGGCTGGAGAAGCGCCGACAGACGCCGATGCAGATGGCGACCATGATCGGCACTCCGGCGGAACTCCGCGAGACCGTGGCCGCCTATGCGGACGCCGGTGTGGATGAACTGATCATCCCGGACTTCACCCTCGGCCAGGGCGATGCCAAAAAGGCTGCCATGGACACGTTCATTCACGAGGTGGCAGGTCGCCCACGCGCCTCGCACTAGGGAAGTGCTGAGCCGTGCAGTGGAAACGGGAATCTGCGCCGCGTTTCGATTAATATCGTCGCATTAAAGTACGAGAGGGAGACCATCTTGGCCGAGAGCAAAGCAGCTGCCACACCCCTTCCCGCCGCCACCATCGTGCTGCTGCGGGACGACCCCGAGGAGGGACTCGAGATCTTCATGGTGGTGCGCCATCACCAGATCGACTTCGCTTCCGGTGCCCTGGTGTTTCCCGGCGGCAAGATCGACGAACAGGACGCGGATCCTGCACTGGAGGCTTACTGTGACGGCGCCGATCCCGATCCGGTGATGCGCGCGATGCAGATCGGCGCCATCCGCGAGGCTTTCGAGGAGGCTGGCGTCCTGCTGGCGCGGGAGGCAGAAAGTCGACAGCTCGTCAGCGGTGAGCGCCTGGCAACCCTGGAGCACTATCGCACCTCGCTGCACAGTGGCGAGGTGTCACTGAAGGCATTCCTCGACGCCGAGCAGCTGCGCCTCGCCTGTGACGCGCTGGTGCGCTTCGCCCACTGGGTGACGCCAGACATGATGCCGAAGCGCTTCGACACCCACTTCTTCATCGCGCGTGCGCCCGAGGATCACGTGCTCCTGCACGACGGTCACGAATCGGTGGACTCCGTCTGGATTCGACCGCAGCAGGTTCTCAGCGATGCCGCTGCGGGCCAGCGCACGGTGATCTTCCCGACCTTGCGCAACGTGGAGAAACTTGCGGAAGCGGCCACGGTGGACGCTGCCATCACCGCCGCCGAGGCCCAGCCCATCGTCACCGTGACACCGTGGACGGAAAAGCGGGACGACGGCGTCTGGTTGCGCATCCCGGTCGAGGCCGGTTACCGAATTTCCGAAGAACGCATGCCCAGCCGCGGGGGCTGAGCCCCACGCGCAAAAATTCACCGGGAGTGAGAGACATGGCCGAAGCACAGACCGCACAAATGAACCAGGACGAGGTCCTCTACGACGTGGCCGACCACGTCGCCACCATCACCATCAATCGCGAGCAGCAACGAAACACCATCTCCGGTCCCATGCTGGATGCGGTTACGGAGCTGATGCTCAAGGCCGACCGGGACCCGGAGGTGCGTTGCATCATCCTCACCGGCAAGGGCCGCTTCTTCTGCGCCGGGCTTGATCTCAGCAGCGGTCAGATCGGCGGTTCCAGCGCCGGCGGCTTCAGCAATCTCGACCTGCGGGCCACACCGCCCACCGTCATGCATCACCTGGACACGCCGACGATCTGCGCCCTGAACGGCTCCGCAGCCGGCTACGGCATGGACATGGCGCTGGGCTGCGACATCCGTGTCATGGCCGACAATGCCAAGATGGCGGCTGCATTCACCGCCCGCGGCATCCTGCCCGAGTCCGGCGGCACCTGGATCCTGCCCCGTCTGCTGGGTTGGGAGAAGGCGGCCGAGCTGATCTTCACCGGCCGCACGCTGACGGCGGATGAGTGCCGGGACATGGGCCTCGTCGCGCATGTGGTGCCTACGGACGAGGTCTCCGCCAAGGCCCGCGCCCTGGCCGGCGACATCGCTGCGAACGCCCCGCTCGCCGTACAGGCTTCCAAACGCATGATGCGCATGGGCATGAACGAGACCTTCAATGACCACGTTCATCACGTGTTCCTGCAGCTCTTGCCGCTGTTCCGCACCGAGGACTTCAAGGAAGGCATGGCCAGCTTCCTCGAGAAGCGCCCAGCGAACTTCAAGGGCAAGTAGGCCCGCGCTGGCCCGCAGCGGGCGTTGGCAGATGACCGGCGGCGCGCTGTCGCCGCGTCACTCCAGCGTCCGCGACCAGTCTTTCGCCCATGCGTCGAGCGGCGCTAACCGCTCGATCAGTCCCCTCCCCTGGGCCGTCAGCGCGTAACCTTCTTCCCTCAGCTCCACAATTCCCACCGCTTTCAACTCCGCGAGCCGCGTGTAGATCACCGTCGGAGAGGCCTGATCACAGCGCGATCGCACGCACGTCTGTCGAGCCCGCGCCAATCGCACCCCGGGTTGCCCTCGTGCTCGGCAGTGGTGGTCCACGCGGCTACGCCCACCTCGGTGTCATGAACGTTCTGGAGGAAGCCGGCATCGAGTACCACCTTGTGGTTGGGTCGAGCGTCGGAGCCTTCATCGGTGCCTTCTGGGCCGATGGCTTGAGTGCAACGGAGCTCTCCGCGCTGGCGGCTACGGGAGGACCGCTGACGGTTTTCGATCCATCGCCTTTCGCCGACCGAGGTTGGATCCGTGGCCAGAAGCTTCAAGACTACGTCAATGATCGTCTTGATGCCGGAGCCATCGAGGCGCTTCAACGTCGACTGATCGTCGTCGCCACACGGCGTGATGACAAATCGCCCGTGTTCTTTACCGAGGGGAATGTCGGTGTCGCAGTCCGTGCCTCCAGCGCCATGCCAGGCATCATTTCGCCAGTAGGCATCAACGGCGTCGAATATGAGGATGCGGACGAATCGCTGCCTGTGGCCGTCCGAGCAGCCCGCCAGGCGGGAGCGCGCTTTGTCATCGCGGTGGACGTGTCGGCGCGCGAGGGTGCCGCACCTCCTGGCACATCGGAGAGGCTGATCCTGCGCGATCGTCAACGCCGAGGACGCATCGAACCCGAAGTTGCAGCAGCCGACTTCCTGATCCATCCGGATCTTGATTACCGTGCAGGTCCAAGGCGCGGCTATTTCGCGATGGCGCAACAGGCGGGGCAGGAGGAAGCACGCTCCGTACTGCCCGAGCTAATCGAACGGTTGCAGCAGGCTGGCATCAGCAAGCCGGGAGATCCTGCGCGTTGAGGTTCCCTCAACGCCGCCGTCACACCACCCGGGAGGTGTGCCCTTCCCAGTAGGGTTTGCGCAGCTCGCGCTTGAGGATCTTGCCGGTGCCGGTACGCGGGATCTCGGTGACGAACTCCACCGAGCGCGGCACCTTGTAGCCGGCCAGGTGCTCGCGGGCGAAGCTGCGCACCGCCTCGCCGTCGAGGTCCGCGCCACTGCGCTTCACCACATGGGCATGCACCTGCTCGCCCCACTCCTCATTGGGGATCCCGAACACCGCCACGTCGATGATGTCCGGATGGGTCTCCAGGGCGGACTCGATCTCTGCGGGATAGATGTTCACGCCGCCGGAGATGATCATGTCCTTCTTGCGATCGCAGATGTAGTAGAAGCCTTCGGCATCCACGTAGGCGATGTCGCCGACGGTCTGCCAGCCGCCTTCCCGCCGATCCGCTTCGTACTTGTCCTGGGCCTTGTGATAGGTGGTGAACACGCTGGCGCTGCGGACGTAGAGCTCGCCCTCCTTGCCCACCTCCGTGACCGGTTTGCCGTCGTCGTCGAACAGGCAGATCTCCACGCCCGGCGCAGCCTGTCCGCAGGACCCCGGCTTCGCACGTTGATGCTCGGGTCGCAGGATCGTGTTGACGCCAAGTTCCGTCGAGCCGTAGACCTCGAACAGCGAGTCCTCTGGAAAATGTTCCAGATACATCAATTTGAGCGCGTAGGACCAGGGTGCGGCATTGGCGATCATCACCCGCATCGAACTCGTGTCGTACTTCGCCAG
>SKUB01000232.1 GCA_007122315.1 Pseudomonadales bacterium
GTGATGGTGATGCTCCGCATAGTGTCGCCGCAGGAGGTCCTCGCCGAAGTCGCCATCGAAATCACGCCAGATGGCATGCACGTGATCCGCCGCCGGCAGACTGTTGTCGAACTCGATCAGGAAGGTGGGACCACGCAGCCGGTAATAACTTGGCTCGCCTGCTTGCGTGCTGCCGGCCCAGGCGAAGTGAATGGCCTCGCGGCCCGCAGCATCGATCTCCGTACGCCGCGCAGCGGCAATCTCAGGCGCGAGAAGGGCGAGGTAGGTCCCGAGCAGTTCATCGAGCAGTTCCCGTGCTCCATCGGGCATGGCCGAGCGGGCGATACCGTCCGGCGGCCCCTCCAGCGCCACCCGACGGCCCTCACCAAGAAAGAGTTTCCGCCCGGATTCGAAGGGAATCGTGGCACGTTCACGCAGCTCGCCTTCGAGCGAGAGATACAGCGCCCGCGCAAGTTCCTCCTCCGCAGCCAGGGCCACCAGCCCCGCACGCTCGAAGCCTGCCGGTACCTCCCGCGGCTGCGCGCCAAGGAAAAGTGGCGTTGACGCCGGCACGTTGCCCGGAACGACGGTAAAGTTCAGCGATACGTGATGCCCATCGAAACGGAATCCCCAGGACTCCTCGCGGTCCGGCTCGCCGAAAACGGTGATGTGGTAGCGCCGCGGGTCGCGTATGAAATGCAGCGGCCAGCGCAGAATGCTGCGGCGCTCCAGCTCCCGCACTTCGCGTTCGAGACTCATGATGGTCTCGACCTTCTCGAGACCTTCCGGACTCAGGGCGGAGCCCAGCAGAACAGCGAGCTTTTCATCCTGCGCGTCATCCAGGCGATCGATTCGCAACCCATCCAGGAAGAACGGAACCAGCCGCAGGTCGAAGCGCTCGTCGTCGGCGAACGGATACGTCGCCCGCTCGCGATCCGATGGCGACAACGCGTCCAGAAAATCCGCCGCCGCATCACTTAGACGATGCCCCGAAGTTATTGATAGCGTTGCCGCCAGTGCCGAGGAGGCAAGCACTCCAAGGACCACCGGCACCGTCCACGCAATTGGACTGCGCCGGTCGTGAGTACGGGATCCAGGCAGGGATGTCACCATGACAAGATCACTCCAGCCGAGGGACCCTGGCAGCAAGCCATCGGCAACCGGCGCGGTCAAGCGGAATACGGCGGACCCGACCCCGACCAGATTGACGCCAGACGCAGGAACCGTAGGCTACAGGAAGTGCTGATCTATTCCTCCACGGCTCTGGCCCTAATAGCTTTCCACTTCGGAGATGCACGATGTCCCAACATGCCAATCGCCTCGCAATGCCAGTCCTTGGGTTGCTGCTCGTCGTCGCGGGGGCTGCGGCACAATCCGAATCGGTGGTCATCGAGGAACGCCAGTGGATGCTGACGAGCAGCGGTGACGATCTGCCCTGGGCCGAGGCAGAGAGCTACTGCGAGGACCTCACGCTGGATGGTTTCGCCGATTGGCGCCTGCCGACCCTGTCCGAACTCGAGGCGCTGCACGATCCCACCGCAGACGGTGGCATCGCAGAGCCCTTCGAGCTCGATACCTGCTGCATCTGGAGCACCACCAGCCTGGCCGACCTGCCCGCCGACACCGGTGGCGAACCCGGGGGACCACCCTCCATGTACTACTGGGGCTTCCTGTTCGAGGCCGGCACCCCCTACTACAGCCTGCAGCGCTTTGCCGACGGCCGTGCCCTGTGCGTGCGCGATATCAACTAACGCGCCTTGGCATCACGCCGGCACAGACCCGCAGAGCTGGTGCAAACCCGGTTCAGAGCATCACTAAGCTTCACCAGTAGCCGATCATGCGGCCGCAGGTAATGACGGTCAGCCAGATCGTGAGGGAAACACCGCCTGCCACGGCCAGCAGACGTCGATCGACCGGATCCGTCTCGAAGCCGGCCAGCGCGGCACGCCACGCAGGCAGCTGCTGTACGGCAATCACATTGAGAAGACCAAAGACGATGGCCGGGAGCTTGATGTAGAGGAAAGGATTGCCGTAATACTCGGTAGCATTGAAGCTGATCATGAGCACGCCGCTGCTCACGGCGAGGAGGAATCCACCGGCCGCCAGGGGCACCGTGGGGCGGGCGATGACGGCCAGCGGAATCGTGCGCCAGACACCCAGAAGGCGCAGATCAAGGATGAGAATCGCGCCGAACAGGCTGCCGATCCCGAGTATGTGCGCAAGATTGATCAGGCCATACGTCCACACCCCTGCTCCGCGCAGGAATGATGCGAGAGCGGTCCCCTCCACCCACGCGAGCAGTTCGAACATGGGCCTGGCTCAGCTGCGCCGGGGCGGATAGACGTCGAAGTGCTGTCCATTCCAGGTGACGCGCCGGACCTTGATTTCGTGGCGGTCAGCGTCTGCACTGCGCTGGCCGTGGACGGTGACTTCATCGCCCACCGGCACGGTTCCTTCCCGCAGGCCTGCCCGATGCGTGCGCGGCGCGGGTGCAAGGGTAATGTCCCAAAGCTGGCCGTCACCGTCCCGCACCTGCATGGTGCCGTGCGGACCGGACAGGCTCACGCCGGTCTCGACCACTCCTGAGACCTCGATCTCCTCATCCTGGGCCGACCAGCCATGGTGGGCCGCCGCCGGAAATGACAGCAGCAGCCCGAGGGCCAGCGCCATCAGGGTCGCGATTCGATATTGCATGATCCAACTCCTCATTCCTGCTCGCTGCGTACCTGTCAGGGGCGATGACACCCCGGCTTCGCAGTATTCCTGCCACAGGAGCTTACTGAAAGCAGCACAGGTTGCCAAAGCATCCCTGCACTGCCGCCGCGTCGATCCTGGCGGGCATCGTACATCCTCCCGCGGGGTGGTCAGCGTTGACGCCACGCGAGCAGTTCCCCCGCGATCGTCGCCGTCGCATCCAGGTCGGCAGGAACCCGGTTCGTGACCACCGCGATGGCCACATCCTGCGCCGGAATGAGCCATACCAGCGCAAACCAGAACGTGTTGCTGCCCTCGTGCACATGGATTGCCGCATCGGTACGCTGCGACGACTCCTGCCACCAGCCCAGGGCGTAGTCCTGGCCAGGGAGCGGCGCGTGCAGGCGCTGGAACAGCTCTCGCGGCAGGAACGCAGTATCGCCGGCGAGACCGACCAGATGCGCATGCAGGTAACGGCCAAGGTCGGCCAGATTCATGTGCACGGTCCCAGCCGGACCCAGCGCCGGCGGGTGATCCGCAAAGGGACCCGGCGGCATGGGCTGCAGTCCATTGCCAGCGCGGTGGCCCCATGGCTGATCCGGCTGTTCCCCGTCGATGCCCGGCGCGCCGATTCCCGCACTCTCTAGGGCCAGCGGTCGGAACAGCTCCGCGACCATGAGCTCCTCCCAACTCTGCCCGGACACGGCCTCCAGCATGGTGGCGGCAAGAACGTAGCCGGCGTTGCTGTAGAGATGGCCGGAACCGGGCCGCAGCGCCGGACGCCGGCTGAGGACCTCCTCCAGCAGCGCCCGCCGCTGAGACCGTGGCGCGTCCGCTTCGATATCCAGCTGTTCCCACACCTCGAGGCCGACCAGATCTCTTGGCAGACCACCGCGATGGCCGAGCAATTCGGCCAGGGTGACGCGGCGGAAGACCCGACGCATGGACGGGAACGCCTCCCCGAGGACCGTCCCCACGCGGGTGTCGAAATCGATTCTGCCCTGCTCCACCAGACGCGCCGCAACCGTCGCCGTCATGGACTTGGTGATGGAACCCAGATGCCAGCGGTCATCCGCCTCGACCCGGGCGTCGTGACTCGACGCGCGCCGTCCCACGACGCCCAGAGACTCGATCCCACTGCTCGAGACGACCACCGCTCCCAGCGCCGGCAGGTCGTGACGATCCCGGTGTGCTTCGAGCCATGGCGCCAGATCCCCGGCGAACGCGGGAAGCGCAGGCAGGCAGAAGATCAGTACGACACAGCCACACCGCACAGCGGCGGAGGTCCTGCCATGCCCTGGCCGTGGAGGCACTGCCATGACACATCATCCCGAAGACACCGACTCCAGAGGGTATACGAACAGCACAGGGATGCTCGCTGACAGCAGGTCCGCTACGCGCCTGAGCGGCACCGATCGCGGCTGGAAGACGGGCCGCAGCGGTGATGCCTGTCAATCGAAGTAGTCGTGGGCCACCGCGCGCACCGCTGCGCCCGGGCGGTCGATTTCCGAGACGATGCCTGAATTGCGCCGGGTACGCCCGGCGCTGTACTGGAAACCGGGACCGGAGATCAGCTCGTCGCACTCCAGACACGCGTTGAGCATCCCTTCCTCGCCCTGCAGCAATGCGTCTGGGCTACCGAACAGGGCACTACGCCAACCCAGCTCGCCGATACAGGTGCGGGCACAGTGACGTCGTGTGTGGCGGGCGTTGTACGCCCAGCTCTCAGCGCAGGGCTCGCTGAATCCGATGGCCTGCATGCACGCTTTCTGACGCCCGATCGTCAGGCGCCGGGCACACTGTGCAGCCATGTGCGTCAGATCCAACGTGGCGTAGACCGCAAGGTCCTGAAGCGTCGAACAGGATCCGCAGGCACCGTGGTGCGTCAATCGAAAACCCGCCTCGGTCCCCAATGCTGCGACGTCCGGGAACGTGGCCAGGTGGTACTCATTTGCAGCAGCTGCAGTAAAGCGAACCCCGCAGACCCGGGCATCCGTCGACTGTCGACGCCAGCTGTCGTCGAGGACGGTCTGCCGCCCGGGGAACACGGGCTCGCGCCAACCGAGCACCTCCCGTCCGTAACGGCAGGCCGGCAGCTCGGCACATTCAACGCCGCTCAGTGGCGTAGCGGGTCGAAACGGATCTGCCGTGAGGAATCCAGCGCTGCCAGAGTCCGCTTCGAGCTGCAGCTGAGTCACCACCAGCAGAGGATCCACTGGATCACTGTCTGCCAGCCGCGCCAGCAGCGAAGCGTCCAGAGCGGAGGCTGCCAGGACTCGTTGCTCAGGGTTCGGCGAGCAGGCCGAGACGGCCAGCAGCAACAGCACGAGCGCAAGCCCTCGGACCGTGCACGCTTTCGTGCGCATGGTGTTACCCGTGGTGACAAATGGTGCACGCAAAATACGGACCCAAATCGACTTGGAAATCTAAGTTTATGTTTTTAAATATTTATTTTAGTTGGCACGAGTAATGCTAAGAGCCGTGTGGGTAGGAGGGGTCAAGCCACTATCTGAACCCCCAGGAGTCCACAACCATGAGCAACATGATCCGTCGTTCCGCACTCGCCCTGACCGTTGCAGCGCTCGCTGCCGTCCCCGGCTTCGCAAGCGCAGACTCACCGGAGATGCAGGCCTGCTTCCAAGCCTTCACGGCCGAGCATCTGCCGTCAGGTCCCGCGATCTCCCTGGAAGTACTGCCCGGCGGAAATCAAGGCGTGAAGTCCTTTGCGCTCTCCCTGACGCGTACGGTCATGATCGACCTCACCGCCACCCACCCGGAAACGGGCGAAGTCCTTGCAAGTGCCGTGTGCCGCATCCAGCCCAACGGCAACCTGACGATCACGCCTGCCAAGCCATCCGATCTGCTGGCAGCCAACTGAGCGGGCACAGACCCACGCCATAACTGATCGCGCGGACGGCGCGGGCACACACGCCCGCGCCGTTTGCTCATGCGTCTGATCGGCCGCAAGCCGCTGCAGCACCCTCCTTCCACCGTTCCTGATACGGTCGGCTGCCTGCGCGATCGAATGACGAGTCGATCCGTGCCCCGACGCACCCAACGAGGGAGAGGCGCATGCGCATCGTCGCCCGCTATCCGACCCGGTCCGAAGCCGAAGAACGCGCCGCCTTTCTCCGCGCCCACGGCATCGTCCCCCATGTGACCAACACCAGCTCCCTGCTGCGCGCCATCGGCCTGCGCCGCGACCGCTCCCAGGCTGCACTGTGGGTCATGATCGATACCCAGTTCGACGATGCCGCCGCCCTGCTCGCCGATCCCGACCACGAGGTGCAGGAGGCGTTGAGTCCCGAAGCCCTGGCGGAGTTGGAGACCGAAGGCGCACAGCGCGCGCAGCAGCTGCTGTTCAAGGGCATGATGCTGCTCGCAGGCAGTCTGATCGCGCTGTTCGTCGTCCTGGCCTGGGCGGGCGTGCTCTGAACCGCCGCATGGGCGTGCCCGTGCAACCTCGTGCAGCAGGTCACGAACGCCATCATCAGCCCGGACGCAGACGAGCCTCGGCCTCGCGGGCGCCAGGTTCATCGTCCATCCGGCGACGGGCATCGGCGACCAGACGCCAGTTTTCGCGCCGCAGCGCTCCGGTCGCATCCAGACCGACAGACCGCAGCGCCAGTGACTCCGCAGCAGCCCAGTCCGCCTGAGCGAAGCGGACCCGTGCCAGCCGATGCCAGAGTTCCGCGTTCTGCGGGTCCAGCCGCAATGCCCGCTCCAGGGACGCCGCAGCGCTGTCGTGATCGCCCGCCGCCATGAAGCCTTCCGAGCGATCCAGGAGCGCCAGGACGGCGGACGAAGCCGGCGCCGTCACCTCCTCGGCCGGTGGCGGCGGCGGATCCGGCTCGGGCACTGGCTGCGGCATCAACGGCGCGCAGGCTGCGAGCACCGCGGCCATGAGCATGAGCGCCGCCGTGCGCCAAGCGCCGCCGAATCGAGACCAGTTGCCGCTCATGACTCTCCTCCCCTGCCGCGATCAACCGCCCAGCCAGTCACGAATCCTCCGCAACAGGTTCGGTTGCTCCGTCTCGTCAATGCGCTGCTGCCTGCCGCAGGGAACCGTTTGCTCGGGTCCGGTACCGACGAGAAACGGCAAGCTTACCGCGCCGGCGCAATCCTGTGCGCTGCCGTGGCCCGAGAGCCCATCGATCCAGCGCTCCCGGACCTGCTCGGGCGGCCGCAGCAGCAATGGTCGTGGCCGCGCATCTGCCATGATGCCGGCCCACAGCGGCAGCGCACCGACGGATCCCGTGAGCTCGGCCGAGGCATTGTCGTCCCGCCCCACCCACACCACGGCCAGGCGATCCCCTCCGAACCCTGCGAACCAGCTGTCCCGCAGCCCATCGGACGTGCCGGTCTTGCCGGCCAGCTGCCAGTCGGCCGGCAGCGCACCCCGCGCGCGACGCCCGGTGCCGTCACGAACCGTTTCCTGCAGCAGTCGGTTGACGAGATACGCAAGCTCAGGCTCGACCCCGCGTGCCACCGACAGTGGATAGCGGGACAGCGGTTCACCGTCGACCGTGGTGACCTCCCGGATGGCTCGAGGTGGCGAGCGGAATCCGCCTGTCGCCAACGTCTGATACAGATCAGCCACTTCCAGCGGCGACATCTCCAGCGCCCCGAGCAGCAGCGAAGGATGGGCCGGTGGGCGGCGCTGCAGCCCGGCCCGCTGGAGCACGTCGATGA
>SKUB01000322.1 GCA_007122315.1 Pseudomonadales bacterium
GCGCTGAGATTCGGCTCCTGGAGCCTGCCATGAGGCCTCGTGCGTACAGGCTGTCGCGGGGACGGGAAACGGCGAGTCCGTCTCAGGCACCGGTCGCTGCGTCGACCCGATCCATCCAGGCCGCTACTGCTGGATAGTGCTCCGTGACGAGACGGTCACCCTCGACGGCTCCACGGATGCAAAAGATCTGCGCAAAGACGGCGAGATCGGCCACGCTCAGATGATCGCCCACCAGCCACTCCCCCTGGCCGAGGAGATCCGTCAGCGCCTGCAGGTGGTGACCGACTTCCGCTTCGATCTGCTCCGGCGACTTGCGCCCGATGCCCTGGTTGCGGGCGGTCTTGCCCAGCAACCGTTTCAGGACCGGCGTGAGCAGGCGGCGCGTGAGGGGCTTCTCCGCCGCCAGCAGTTCGGGAATCCAGCGCGATGCGTTGTTGGGCCACGTCATGCGCATCGTCAACTCGTAGAAATAGAGGCTTTCGTCGGCCCAGTCTTCCAGGACATGCGCGTGGGCCCGTTGCGCGGGGTCGGCAGGAAACAAAGCGGGCGTCGGCGTGATCTCCTCCAGATAACGAAGAATGTCGGTGGAATCCACGACCCGCTTGCCGTCATGTTCGAGTACAGGGAATTTGCCGGTGGGGGAGATGCTTCGCCAGCGGCCCGAGGCGGCCTGGCTGGGCGGGATTTCCTCGACACTGAAATCCAAGCCTTTGTAGCGCAGCGCACGCCGGACCTTGTCGCAGAACGGCGAAATCTCGAATTGATACAGGATCATCATCGGCCTGCCTCCGCTGTCCGAGGGCAACTTCAAGCTGTGCGGGGTTCCAGGTCGTCCCCGCGCAGGTGGTGGAGCAAGCTCGCCAGCACGCGGCAGGCATCGAGCGCCGTGAAGATACCCACCAGCGTATCGCCACGCGTCACCAGCGCCGAACCGATCTTGTGCTCGGTCATGGTCTCCAGCATGGCCTCGAGCCGGGTATCGATGTCGACCACGTAGACCGAATCGACGCACACATCCCGGACCTTGAGTGGCTCTCCACTTGGCCGAAGGTGCTCCGACTCCAGCGCCTGGCCGAGGTCGCGATCGGTCACCACGCTGACCAAGCTGCCCCTATCCTTCACGGGCAGGTGCCGGACCTGGTGCTTGCGCATCATCTCCCGGGCTTCCTGCAACGGCGCATCGATTTCGATCCACCACGGAAACGGTGTCATGACCGATTTCAGTAACGGCAATTTGTTCATGCTGTATCCCTTCGAACGTGGACGGTGATCGTATCCACCGTGGCCGAGGGGCAGTCCCGGTCATGGTTCAGCGACATGTTGCCGACCTTATCACCGGCGCAATCAGCTGATGACGAAGCCCCTGTAGCCCGCCGCCACGATGGCTTCGCATTGCTGACGGTAAGCACCGACGCCAGCTACATAAGGCATGAATACGCGCGGCTTTCCCGGAATGTTGGCGCCCAGGTACCAGGAGTTGCAGCTTTCGGCGGTGAGCATGGTCCCATCGGCAATCTCGAACACATGCCGGACCCAGTCGTCTTCTGCTTCCTCAGTGGGCTCGATGGTGCTGGCGCCCTGTTGGTCCAGGGTGAGGATACAGTCGCTGATCCAGTCGACGTGCTGTTCGATGGAGACCAGCATGTTGCTGAGTACCGACGGACTGCCGGGGCCGGTGACCGTGAAGAGATTGGGGAAGCCGCTCATCTGCAAACCCAGATAGGTTTTCGGCCCATGGGCCCAGTGGGACGCGAGGGTTCGCCCGCCTCGACCGCGAATATCCATGCGCAGCAGTGCGCCGGTCATTGCATCGAAACCCGTGGCGTAGACCAGCACGTCGAAGTCGAAGCTCCCTTGCGCGGTCTGCACGCCGGAATCGGTGATGCGCTCGATCCCGCCCCGGCGCAGGTCCACCAGCGTCACGTTGTCCCGGTTGAAGGTTTCGTAGTAGCCGATGTCGATCACCGGCCGCTTGCAGCCGAACGGATAACCGCGCGGCATCAGGCCTGCCGCCGTTTCCGGATCGTCGATGACACGCCGCACCTGTTCCCGGAACATCTCGCAGGCCAGCTCGTTCGCCTCCGGGCTCTCAGCCAGATCGTGGTAGCGGCGGATGGCTTCGAATCCATAGGTGGCAAGCGCCTGCTCGCGCGCTTCCGGAGTGGTTTCGAGAATCGACTCCGTTGGCTCCGGATAGCTGCCGAGGCCGCCGAGGCCCCGGCTGAACTCGCTCACACCGATCTGCGCCAGACGCTGGGCTGCTCGCACCGCAGCGTAGTTCTGCTTGATGCGTTCACGATACTCGGCGGGGAGCGGAGCATTGTTGGCTGGCATGTTGTAGTTGGGCGTGCGCTGGAAGACGGTCAGGTGTTTCGCGGCCCGGGCGATGACCGGAATCGCCTGCACGCCGGAGGAGCCTGTGCCGATGATGCCCACCGACTTGCCGCTGAAGTCCACCCCTTCCAGTGGCCAGTTGCCCGTGTGGTAGACCTCCCCGGCGAAAGCCTCCTGACCGGGAATCTCTGGCGTGTTCGGCACCGAAAGACAGCCCGTCGCCATGATGCAATACCGGGCCGTGTACGTAGTCCCGCGATCCGTGCTGACCGCCCACTGACGCTTGTCTTCATCAAAGTGTGCAGCCGTCACCCGGGTATCGAAGTCGATGTGCTCACGCAGGCCGAACCGGTCGGCGACGTGGTTCGCGTAGGCGAGGATCTCGGGCTGCGGCGCCATGACCTCCGTCCATTCCCACTCCTGCTGCAGCGCCTCCGAGAAGCCAAAGGAATACTCCATGCTCGTGATGTCGCAGCGGGCCCCGGGGTAGCGGTTCCAGTACCAGGTCCCACCGACGTCGGCCCCGGCCTCGATGCCCCTCACGCGCAGGCCGGATTGACGCAGCTTCCAGATCGCATACATGCCGGCAAAGCCGGCACCCACGACCAGGACGTCTGACGGTTCCACGGTTTGTGTTGCTCCCATGCCCTACTCCCCTGGCAGCGCTTCGGTCAGCGGGGGTGAATGACCCGTTTGTCCGCAAACCAGTCGATGTACCCAAACGACGATCATGAACGAATTCGACCACCCTGGCCCGGCGGCCATCCACTCAGCCCATCGGGTAACGGATCGCCTTCGACACGGCGTCGATGGCCTTCAGCGTGTCTGCATCCAGCGTCACGTCCGCGGCGGCGAGAATGTCGTCGAGCTGTTCCGGCCGCGTTGCGCCGACGATGGTGGATGCGACGAAATCATGCTGCTTGCTCCAGGCCGTCGCCATGGTCACCAGCGACATGCCCGCCTCCGCCGCGATGGCGGCGAAGCGTTCTGTCGACGCCAGGGTGCCGTCGTTGACGAAACGCTGCGCCATCACCTGCTGCCGCTTGCCGGCACTGAGGTAGCTGGTGAAGCGCGCCCCTTCCGGGCGGGCGCCATCCTGGTACTTGCCGCTCAGCACGCCGCCCGCCAGCGGCGAGTAGGGAATGGAACTGACCTGCTCCCGCCGGCAGATCTCGGCGAGATCGTCCTCGAAGCGGCGGTTGTTCAGGCTGTGGTTGTTCTGGATGGTCTCGTAGCGGGCGAGTCCCTCCCGCTCAGACGCGGCCAGGCTCTTCATCAGGCCCCAGGACGTCTCGTTGCTGCAGCCGAGAATGCGCACCTTGCCCGCCTCCACCAGATCATCGAGCGCCCGCATGGTCTCTTCCTTGGCCAGCTCCGGGTCGGGCCAGTGGGTCTGGTAGAGGTCGATGTAGTCGGTCTGCAGGCGCTCGAGGCTCGCCTCCACCGCCGTCACGATCTGGTGGCGATCGAGCCCGGTCTTGCCGGAACGGATCGGCGGGCTGATCCAGCCGTGGCTCGGACCGGCGACCTTGGTGGCCAGGATGATTCCGTCGCGGTTGCCCCGGGCCTTCATCCAGCGGCCGACGATCGCCTCGGTGGCGCCGATCCACTTCGCGTCCGGCGGCACCGGATACATCTCGGCGGTATCGAAGAAGTCGATGCCGGCCTCGAAAGCCTTGTCCATGATGGCGAAGGACGTCGGCTCGTCAGCGGAACTGCCGAAAGTCATCGTGCCCATGCAGATGTCGGACACGACGATACCGCTGCGGCCGAGCCTGTTCTTGTGCATACGCCTGCTCCAGATGATCGGGGAGATGTCGAGCAGCGGAGCATACGCAACGATGCACGCCGCAGGCCATGCCAAAGCAGCACGCACAATCTTCCGGATAGCTCGTCAAGGGGAACGGCAGCCGAGGCGGTGCTCAGTCGTCGCCATACCAGAGCATGCCCGCCATGCGCATGCGCACCCTGCGGCCCTCCGGACGGTACTCGAACTGGAATTGCAGCACGTCGGGTTCCGTCTCGGCCACGAAGGTGCGATCACCGATGTAGCGCAGGCGTGCACTGGGCGCCGGAGCCGGCATGCGGACGTGAAGTGCGCCGTCCTCGCGGACGAAGCTGGCCGGGAAGGCGCCGAAGTCGTAGTCACCGGTCCAGGCATCGATGGCGATGGGTTCGATGGGCACCGCGCGGTAGTCGGGTGGCGGCTGGAGGAAGAGACGCCGCGCCAGCTCACGCTCGAGGGCGTCCATGGGGACGTCACCGAGGTTGCCGAGGACGACGATGACGAGGTCGTCAAAGGGGTAGAGCGCCGCGCTGGCAGAGAATCCGGGGGCGGCGCCGTTGTGGGCGAATTTAGCGCGTTCGCCGAAGGGGAGCAGCGAGAAGCCGTTGGCATAATCGAGCCTGGTGCCATCGGCCAGCGTGCGCCGCTGCCAGAGCCGATCCCGGGCGCGGTCGGAGAGCGCCTCGCCGCTGTCCAGTGCCCGCAGCCAGCGCGCCACGTCGCGGGCACTGCCGCAGAGCCCACCGTCACCCCGCAGCCAGGCCATGTTCTCAAGCGGCGCCGGCTCGGGACCGTCCGTACCCAAGCGGTAACCGCGCGCTTCGTCCGCGCCCTCGGGTACCGACGGGCATGCGCCCAGGCTGCTGAGTCCCAATGGCTCGAAGAAGCGTTCTGCCAGCGCCTGTTCGTAGGGCATGCCCGTCATCCACTCCACCAGCTGCGCCAGCAGCAGGTAGTTGGCGTTGCTGTAGGACCAGCGCTCCCCTGGCGGAAAATCGGTGGGCAGGCGGCGCAGCAGAAAGAGCATCTCCGCCGTGCTGCGCTCGAGATCCTCGACGCCCTCGGCGAAGTCAGCCTCGAACAGGGGTTCGCGGATGCCGCTGGTGTGATCGAGCAGATCATGCAGCCGCAGATCCGCCGGCAGCTGGTCGAAGTCGGGCAGATGGCGGCGCAGCGGCGCGTCGAGCGAGAGCCGGCCGGCGTCCTCGAGGTCGACGACGAAAGCCGCCAGGAACTGCTTGCTGATGGAGCCGAGCTGGAACACGGTGTCGGCCGTCACCGGCTCCTCCGTGGCCAGGTCAGCGACACCCAAGCCTTCGGCGTAGACGACCCGGTCCGCATCCATCACCACCACCGCCATACCGGGCAGTTCACGCTCCACGACGATGGCTTCGACCCGGTTGGTGAAGGTCGCATCGACCATACCGGCCACGGCCCATAACAGCCCCAGGGTCAGACCAGGCATCGCCTACGCTCCATTGCCAGCACCGCCACGATGCTGCGCGGAGGGCGATCGGACCGCAAGGGCGCAGCAGACTGCGGAACATACTGCGGGGGTGTTCAATCCACCTCGCCACACGCCGACGGTATCTCCGGCTCCCGCAGCCCGAACCAGACGTGCTGCCGCCGGCGTTCGATCTCGGCGAGGGGATACTCGCCCTCCCCCGGGTATCTCGGGTCGGAGCAGAACACACCCAGCGCAGCAGCTGCGCCCGGTTCCAGCGTACCGAGAAAGCGAACGCAGCCGTCATCGCTAACGAACGCTTCGTCCTGGCCGTGAACACCGCGGGTCATCGGAATGGGCACCGCGCCGCAGCGCCACAAGGTGAGCACGCTGTCGCCCTCCTTCCAGTGCAGCACGGCGGGCGTGCCGCCGAACTCACCGCGCGCTTCGTGATGGGTGATGGTGCATCCCCCGAGGAGCGCGGCAGCAACCAGCAGCAGAATCAGTCGTCTCATGATCACCCCCAGAGCATGGACACGAGCCGTACGCCCACGGTCGGATCCTTCCAGTACGCCGTATGGGCCAGCAGCCATTTCACGCCCGTGTTGACGTAGTGGCCATGGAGCAGCCAGCCGGCCGCATCGGAGCCGGCGCGGTAGCGGCGTTCGGTGGGCCCTTCGCTGCCTTCCACGTCGACCCGGGTGCCGAACACCCGGCCACTGACGACCGGGTCATGGCGGCTGTAGAAGTTGTGCCAGGGCAGCCGCTCCACGTCCGAGGGGACCGCCTCGATGGCCACCTTGGGAAAGATGCGGATGCCGGGCAGCTCGATGTCCAGACCCAGCGGACTGCCGAGCGTCACCAGGCCCTGCGCCGCCCAGAACCGCCGGTCGTCACCTTCGAACAGCCCGCCGCTGCGGATCAGTTCGTTCAAGGTCTGCAACGCGTACACACTGCCGAGACTGTGACCGATCAGCAGGACGCGGTGGCCCTCGTCGTGGGACGCCATGATGAAGTCGGCCAGCCCGGCGCGAATCTGACTGGCCGTACTGGAATCGGTGGCGTTGATGACCACGTCGCCGACGAGATCGATGGCCTCACGCAGCGCGCGCCCCGCCAGTGGACGCCCGCGCGAGATCGCGGTTGCGAGCAGGTTCGCGAAACGCACCGTCGGATGCCGGTCGTTCTTGTGCTCGTAGACGTACTGCCGGACCACGTAGTCCTCGGTGATGTGGCTCTGCTTCAGCACCCGGTCGACGAGCCTGGACACGGCCCGGTCGAGTTTGATGTTCATGCCCGAACCGCGCTGCACGCCGTGCACGACGACGATGTGAGGGGGCTTGGCGAGGTCTACGGCCATGGGCAACTCCGTGTCCGGTGTGCTGATGACGAGCATCTGACCGGCACGCTGACGGTGCCTGCACTCACGGCAACAGCTCCGACCGCAGCAGCACGTCGTTCCATGCCTTGCGCGTTCGGCGCCGCAGCCGGCGCTGCGCCCACCAGCCCAGCAGCAGACCGGGCACGATCAGAGCGATGGCAGCGTGCAGCCAGCGATCATCCCGGATCGGCGCGAACAGCGGCTGAATCTTCTCCAGCGACGGTGCGGTGACGAAGCTCAGCAGATCGCCCACTGGCAACTGACTCAAGGCGACGAGCAGCGCCACGATACCGATCAGCTTGAGCCCGTAGCCGAAGCGCCGCCAGCGCACCAGCGCCAGCGCAGCAGTCCTGGCCGAATCGGCCTCGGGCAGTGTCAACGGCGGACTGCCCGCGCCTGCAGCGAACGGACTCGGCCC
>SKUB01000119.1 GCA_007122315.1 Pseudomonadales bacterium
AGGGCATCGTCACCCTGGAGGACATCCTCGAGGAGATCGTGGGCGAGTTCACCAGTGACTTGGCCGCGCGCATTCCCGAGATCCATCCGCAGGACGACGGCTCCCACATCATCGACGGCACCGCGCTGCTGCGGGACATCAATCGAGCGCTCAGCTGGGAGCTGCCGCTGACCGGCCCGCGGACGCTGAATGGTTTGATCCTGGAGCAGCTCGAGAACATTCCCGACTCGCCCTGCTGCCTGGAGATCGGTCCCTATCGGATCGAGGTCCTGCAGATCAAGGACAACATGGTGCGCACGGCTCGCGTCACGGCGCCGGAGCCCGATCCGGGCGCCGTCGAAGACGACGGCTGAGCAGCGCAATCCAGATCAGTCCGCGATCGCTGCGTCGCCCGCAGTCTCTCATGGAACAACAAACAACCCATTGATACGGATGGGCGTTTTGTAGCGTCAGTGGGAGCTGACGTCGCCCGCAAGGCGGCGTCGCGATCGCGGACTGCCGCCGAACTCGAGCGTGACGCAAATCGCGACGCCCGCTTTGCGGACGTCAGCTCCCACTGGGCCTCGCGAACACCGCCCTTGTTCCTTCCGCGACAGCGTGAACGAACGTTCGTGGCGGGCTCCCACAATCCTCCGCTGACGCGCGGTGCTGTGGGAGAGCCCAGGCCGCGCGCAGCGCGGACGGGCCGAACTTTTCGGCGCAACACTCACATCCGGATCAGTCGGCGATCATTGCGTCACGCGCCCTGCCAACGGCGGTTGAGGGCTGCGAGGACCGCCTCGAATGATGCCGTCAGGGTATTGCGGCTGGCGCCGGCGCCCCAGCAGATCCCGCCATCGGCATCCTTCAGGCCCACCAGACACAGCGCCCGGGCCGCACTGCCCGTTTCTTCCGCCTGCTCATGGAAATGCTCGACTCCGAAGCGCTCGTTGATGGAGCGCTCCACGGCGTGCACGAAAGCCTCGACCGGCCCGGAACCCTCGCCGCTGCTTTCCAGAGCCTGCCCCTGAATACTCAGCTCCACGTCGCAGCGGGTGCCGTCGCTGCCGTCTTCGAGCTTGATGTTGGCAATGTCGTAACGCTTCAGTGCGTAGGGGCCATCGACCTTCAGGTAGGTGGCATCGAACACATTGCGCAGCGCCGCTGGATTCAGCTCACCCCCATCACGATCAGCCACCTGCTGAACGACGCCTGCGAACTCCACCAGCAACGGCCGCGGCAAGGTGAGCTCGAAGTGGTTCTCGAGCACGAACGCCACACCGCCTTTGCCCGATTGGCTGTTGACCCGTACGGTTTCCCGGTAGTGGCTCCCGACATCGGACGGATCAATGGGCAGGTAGGGTACTGCCCAGCAGTTTTCGTCCACCCGCGACATGCCTTTGCGGATGGCGTCCTGGTGCGAGCCTGAGAACGCGGTAAAGACGAGATCGCCTGCATAGGGATGCCTGACCGGAACCGGAATCTTGTTGCAGGACTCAGCGACCGCGCGGATGTGCCGCATGTCCGAAAGATCCAGTTCAGGATCGACCCCCTGGGAGAACAGGTTCATGGCCAGCGTCACCAGGCAGACGTTGCCGGTGCGTTCCCCATTGCCGAACAGGGTACCCTCGACCCGGTCCGCCCCGGCGAGCACGCCGAGCTCACTCGCCGCCACCCCGGTGCCACGGTCGTTATGGGTGTGGAGACTGATGGTGCACAGATCGCGCTCGGGGAAATTGCGGCAGAACCACTCGATCTGATCCGCATAGACGTTCGGCGTCGACATCTCCACCGTGGCCGGCAGGTTGATGATCATCGGCCGCTCCGGTCCGACGCCCCAGGCCTCGGCAACGGCCGAACACACCTCCACGGCGAAATCGAGTTCCGTTCCGGTGAAGCTCTCCGGTGAATACTGCAGCGTCACTTCCGTATCCGGAATGCGCTCGATCTCCCGCTTCACATACTCCACGCCCTGCACGGCGAGCCCGATGATCTCTGCCCGGCTCATGCCGAACACGACCTCGCGCTGCAGGGTCGAGGTCGAGTTGTAGAGATGGAAAATCGCCCGCCGGGCCCCCGCGAGACTGTCCACAGTCCGGCTGATCAACTCTTCGCGGGCCTGGCAGAGGACCTGAATGAGGACATTGTCGGGTATCCGATCCTGTTCGATGATGCGGCGAACGAAGTCGAAATCCGTCTGTGAAGCCGCCGGGAAACCCACCTCGATCTCCTCGAAGCCGACCTCGAGCAGCAGATCCCAGAAGCGCAGCTTCTCGTCCGCGCGCATCGGATCGATGAGCGCTTGATTGCCGTCACGCAGGTCCACGCTGCACCATCTCGGCGCCCGGGTGAGGGTCCGTCCCGGCCATTGGCGATCAGGCAGATCCACCGGCTTGAACGGTCGGTACTTGCCGTAGGGCATCGCGTCAGTCCGCGCGCCCGCGCGCTCGATTCGATATCGACTCATGACTCTTCCTCGCATGGGCATGCCCCACGGACGATGCCCGGAAACTCGGTTGCTGGTGCTTGGTGCGGGTCGCTCAGGGCCATTGGGGCCCCTGCGGAGGGATCAGGACGCCGGCGGCGCCGGCAGTCGAAGCAGTAGCGAGGACGTTGCGTTGCGTGCGGGCCGCGGGCAGGAGCACGCATTCGCAGGCCGCCTGGCAGCGGTGCGAGCAGCGATGATGTCCTGGGCGACACTGGGAAACACGCCATTCTCCTCAGGTATTCCGGGGACTTTAACGCCGCGAGGTCGGCGAGGGCAAGTCACAGCGTGACATCGATGGCCTCGATGACGCCTCGTGCCCGGGCCCGGGCGGACTCCACGTCGTCCCCCAGAGCCAGCGCCACCCCCATGCGGCGTCGCCCCTTGACCTCGGGCTTGCCGAACAGCCGGAGCTGCGTACCCGGAATCGCAAGCGCACGATCGAGTCCCGAGAACGCGACCTGCTCCGACTCGCCTTCCACCAGCAGCACGCAGGATGCCGAGGGGCCCCACTGCCGGATCTCCGGGATCGGCAGGCCGAGGATGGCACGGACGTGCAACGCGAACTCCGAGAGTTCCTGGGAAATGAGCGTCACCATGCCCGTATCGTGGGGGCGCGGCGACACTTCGCTGAACCAGACCTGCTCGCCGCGAACGAAGAGCTCGACGCCGAACAGACCGAATCCCCCCAGGGCATCTGTCACCGCCTGCGCCATCCGTCTGCTCTCCGCCAGCGCCGCACGACTCATGGGGTGGGGCTGCCAGGACTCCCGGTAGTCACCATCCACCTGGACGTGACCGATGGGTTCACAGAACGATGTGCCGCCGACATGGCGCAGGGTCAGGAGCGTGATCTCGTAATCGAAATCGACGAAGCCCTCGACGATCACAGCCGCCTGTCCGCCCCGACCACCGCTGGATGCGTACGCCCATGCTGCGTCCACCTGCTCTGGCGTGCGCAACAACGACTGGCCCTTGCCGGAGGAGCTCATGACCGGCTTCACGACGCAGGGAAAGCCGATGCCGGCGACCGCCGCGCGGTACCCATCGAGGTCATAGGCAAAGGCATAGGGCGAGGTCGGCAGCTGCAGCTCCTCGGCCGCGAGGCGCCTGATGCCCTCCCGATTCATGGTCAGGCTGGCCGCCCGCGCGGTGGGCACCACCTGGTAGCCCTCGGCTTCAAGCTGCAACAGCTCGTCAGTGGCGATGGCCTCGATCTCGGGCACGATCAGGTGCGGCCGTTCCTCTTCGATCACGCGCCGCAGCGCGGCACCGTCGAGCATGGAGACCACGTGGGCACGATGCGCGACCTGCATGGCCGGTGCCTGCGGGTAGCGATCGACGGCGATCACCTCGCAACCGAGTCGCTGCAGCTCGATGACCACTTCCTTGCCGAGTTCTCCGGCGCCACAGAGCAGAACCCGCTTGGCGGTGGGGCTACCCGGAGTCCCGATCGTCGTCACTCGAACAGCACTCCCGCCACCCGCATCCGCTCCCGCGTGGATGCAATCACCTGCCTGCGGGCTTCATCGTCGAGCATCACCCAGTCGGTGATCTCGGCAGCAGTCCGAAAACAACCCACGCAGACATCGTTGCCGTCGAGCAGGCAGACGGACACACAGGGTGACCCGACGCGCCGTCTCCCTGCGGCGTCCGGCCGGCTCACCCGATACGCTCCAGATCGCTCGAGTAGCGTTGATGATTCTCGACATAGTGATGGGTGCCCAGCGCGATCATCTTCGCCTGCTCCGGACTCACGTCGCGCACCACCTTGCCGGGGGCGCCCATGACCAGAGAGTTGTCGGGAATCTCCTTGCCTTCGGGAATCAGCGCCTTCGCGCCGATGATGCAATTGCGACCGATCTTCGCGCCATTGAGGATCACGGCGCCAATTCCGATGAGCGCACCGTCACCGATGGTGCAACCGTGAAGCATGACCATGTGACCCACGGTGACGTCGTTCCCGATCACCAGCGGTGAACCCCAGTCCGTGTGCAGAACACTGCCATCCTGAATGTTGCTGTTCTCACCCACGGTGATGCGCTCGTTGTCGCCCCGCAGTACCGCACCCCACCAGACGCTGGCGTTCCGCTTCAGCAGCACGTCACCGATGACCACGGCCGTCTCCGCGATCCAGTGTTCGCCCTCTGTCACCAGCTGCTTGTCACCCAGTTTGTAGATCATCGCCACTCCGTCGTCGGGCTGCATACGGCCACTGACCGCCAGCCTGCTCTGTGTCAGTGGCCGGCGATCATAGCGAACCGCTCGCGCCATCCCAAGTCACCCCAAATGACCGCAGACAGCCCGTCTGACGACGATTGACGCGATGGGGCCCCCGCGCCAGCATGACCCGCAATCCTCTCAGTCGGAACCTGCCCTTGCCCACCGACCCTTTGCCGACGCTGCTGTCGCCACGACTCGCTCTGCGGCCCCTCGGCCGGGATGACGTGGATACCCTCTATGACATCTTCTCCGATCCCGAGATCACCCGCTTCTGGTCATCGCCGGCCATGACCTCCCGGGCGGACGCGGAAGCATTGCTGGCCGAGATCGACGATTACTTCGAGCGCGGCGAACTCATGGAGTGGGGTCTCGAACAGCGCGACGGACACCTGCTCATCGGCACCTGTTCGCTTTGGAACATCGACCGGGACAACCGGCGCGGCGAGATCGGCTTCGCCCTCGCACGGCCCGCCTGGGGCCAGGGCTACATGCAGGAAATTCTGCCGGTGCTCGTGGAGTACGCGATCACGACGCTGGGGCTGCACCGGCTCGAAGCCGATGTGGACCCGCGCAACACAGGTTCGATCCGCCTGCTCGAAGGGCTGGGATTCCAGCTCGAAGGACGTCTTCGGGAGCGCTGGCAGGTCACCGGCGAGGTTCAGGACTCCCTCTTCTTCGGTCTTCTGGCTCCAGAGTGGCTCGCGTCCGAACGCCGCGCAGAACTGCTCGATTCTCCGACACCCTGATCGGCACGGAGCCGGCCCTCAGCACTGCGTCGTCCAGAAGCGTAGACTTGTGGCACCTGAATGGGCATGGGGGAAGTGCTGACCAAGGAGAACCCACATGTTCGACCGCCTGATGAAGTTCATGAAACAGCGCAAAATGCTTCCGCGCATCTCCGGCACCGAGCGCATGGCACTCGAAGCCGGCACCGTCTGGATCGATGGCGAGTTCTTCAGCGGCCACCCGGACTTCGCCCGCATCCTCAACGAACCCTACTCACAGCCCTCACGCGAGGAGCAGGCGTTTCTCGACGGCCCTGCGGAGGAACTGTGCCGCATGGTCGACCCCTACGAACTGCAACAGACCCGCAAGGTGCCGGACGAGGTGCTGCAGTTCATCAAGGATCAGGGCTTCATGGGTCTGCTGATTCCGAAGGCCTACGGCGGCCGCGACTTCTCCACCGTGGCGCTGTCGGCCGTCATGGGCAAGGTCAACGGCTACTCAGCCCCCATGGGAACCTTCGTGGTGATCCCGAACTCACTGGGCGCGGCCGAACTGCTCAAGCACTACGGCACGGACGAGCAGAAGAATCACTACCTGCCGAAACTGGCCAGCGGTGAGTACGTGCCCTGCTTCGGTCTCACCGAACTCACCGCCGGATCTGATGCGGCCTCGATCAAGGCCGAAGGCATCGCCTTCCGGGACGACGATGGCCAGACGAAGATCCGGCTGAACTTCTCCAAGCGCTACATCACCCTGGCACCGGTCGCCAATCTCATCTCGCTGGCGTTCAACCTGCATGATCCGGACGACCTGCTCGGGCAGGGCACGGCGCCAGGCATCACGGTGGCCATGCTGCAGCGGGATACGCCGGGACTCAGCATCGGTGACCACCATCAGCCCATTGGCGCCGGCTTCTATAACGGCCCGTTCTCCGGTACCGACGTGGAGATCACCCCGGACGTCATCATCGGTGGGGCCGAGGGTGCGGGCCAGGGCTGGCGCATGCTCATGGAGCAACTCGCGGGCGGGCGCGCGGTGTCGCTTCCGGCTGGAGCGGTCGCGAGCATGAAGCATGTCGCCGCCATGACCGGCGCCTACTCCATGGTGCGCAGTCAGTTCGGCATTCCCATCGGCCTGATGGAAGGCGTGCAGGCCAAGGTCGCCAGGATGGCAGCCATGGTTTACCTGTTCGAAGCCGCGCGGGTCTACATCTGCTCCGCGCTCGACAACGGCGAGAAACCCCCGGTGATCTCCGCGCTGCTGAAGACGAGCAGCACCGAGTACGCCCAAAAGGTGGCGATCGACGGCATGGACGTGCTCGCCGGTGCCGGGGTCATGCAGGGCCCCAGCAATGTCATCGCCGCCGCCTACACCAGCGCGCCGGTCAGCATTACCGTCGAGGGCGCCAACATCATGAGTCGCACCCTGATCGTGTTCGGTCAGGGCGCAACGCGCTGCCACCCGCACGCACTGGCCCTGGTGAACGCAGTCGAGGCCGACGACACCGATGCATTCCGGCGCGAATTGCTGGGTTGGCTTGCGCACACGGGCAAGAACTGGGTGCGGACGAAAGTCCTGGGGCTGACGCGGGGCATCTTGGCCCAGACGCCCGTGTCCGGACCCACCGCGACCTACTATCGACGGCTGAAGTGGGCCTCCGCGCGCTTCGCCCTGCTGACCGACCTCGCCATGTACACCTTCGGCGGCAAGCTCAAGGCCAAGGGCAACCTCAGCGGTCGCTTCGCGGATGCCCTCACCTGGCAGGTGCTGGCCACGGCCACGCTGCGCCGCTACGAGGCGGAGGGCAGACGCGCCGAAGACCTGCCCCTGGTGCATTACGCCTGCGAGTACGCGCTGGCCCGCATCCAGGAAGCTTTCGAGGGCATCCACGCCAACTTCGATGC
>SKUB01000141.1 GCA_007122315.1 Pseudomonadales bacterium
GAGTTTCCGCTGATTCGCAGCAAGACGGAATTCGAGCATGGCGAGCCCCCTGCCGTGATCACCGAGGCGCAGGAGACCATCCACATGGTCGATCAGGCCAGTGACGACCGGCGCCAGCGCTTAGTTTGATCCGCTTCATAACTCCGACTATGCTTTTAAAGGCGTCTAAAAGCGCTTAAAAGGTTTTGAAAGCATATGAGAGCCAACAAGCTAACACGGTCCCCGCCCTATGCCGTCGAGAGCGCCATCAAGCGCCTGGGGCAGGACCTGCGCACGGCGCGGCTGCGGCGCAACCTGACCATCGAGGAGGTCGGGGAGAAGATCGGCGCCGGGACCCGTGCCGTCTCTGACGCTGAAAAGGGAAAACCCACCACCGCGGCCGCCGTCTACGTCGCCTTGCTCTGGGTCTATGACCTGCTCGAACCGTGGAACGCACTGGCCGACCCGGCAGAAGATGTTGAAGGCTTGGCGCGCGCCGAGCGCCGCGAGCGCGCCCGCCGCGCACCGGCCAAGGGCCTGGATAATGACTTCTGAGTGCTTCGTCTACATCACCCTGCCCGGGCAGGCGATCTTCACCACCGCCGGGAAGTTCGTCATGGACCAAACCCGGCAGGGCCGGCCGCTCGGCAGGTTCATCTACGGCAAGACCTACCTCGCCAACGACGCGGCCGTGCCGATCGACCCGATCGAGCTCAAGCTCACCGATACGACCTACGAGACGCAGGCGCACAAGGGACTGTTCGGCGCGCTGCGCGATGCCAGCCCCGATTTCTGGGGCCGCCGCGTCATCGAGCGCTACACAAAGTCCACGTCCTTAAGCGAGCTCGACTACCTGCTGCACTCCCCCGACGATCGCGCAGGCGCCCTCGGCTTTGGCCTGAACCCCAAACCGCCAGCGCCGCTGCGCGAGTACAACCGAACGATGCACCTCGAGAAGCTGCAGCAGATCGCCGATGCGATCATCAATGATGAGGAACTCCCTGAAAGCGATGCCGACGCGCAACAGGCGCACGCGCTTCTCGGCGGCACCAGCATGGGCGGTGCCCGCCCGAAGGCCGTCGTCGAAGACGAAGAAGGGCTGTGGATCGCGAAATTCAACCGCGCGGATGACAAGTGGGACCACGCAAGAATCGAGCGTGCGATGCTCGAGCTGGCCCGCAAATGCGGCATTCATGCCGCCATCTCCAAGCGCACCACCATCGGCGACCGCAACGCCCTGCTCGTCAAGCGCTTTGACCGCGAGAAGGCGGACGAAGGCTACCGCCGCGGACGAATGCTGAGCGCGCTCACCCTGCTCCGCGCCGATGAAAACGAACGAGACAAATGGTCCTATGTCGTGCTGGCCGAAGAGGTCAGAAAGCTCTCATCCCAACCCGCCGAAGATGGACCAGAACTCTTCAAACGCATGGTCTTCAACGCGCTCATCAGCAACGAGGATGACCACCCGCGCAACCATGCCATCATCGCGATGAACGAGGACTGGAAGCTCTCCCCGGCCTACGACCTGAACCCGGCAGCGCCAGTCAGCAGCACCCACCGCGACCTTGCCCTGCAATGCGGCGACCAGGGCCGCTTCGCCAACGCCAAGAATCTGCTCAGCCAGTGCCGCAGATTCCTCATCGAACCCGAGCAGGCAACACGGCTCATTGACGAGATGGAAAACACGGTCAAGACGCAATGGCACGCCGTCGCCCGCGCCGAAGGCGTCACCGAACAGGACTGCGAGCGGATCCGCGGTGCATTCGCCTACGAGGGCTTCAGACAGTAGATCACGTCCGGCCTGATCCACACGCTCCGGCCCATAGCCCACCCTGGTCTGACCCCTACACCTTCCAACGCTGGGCGGGGTTCGCAAATCCCCGTGACCGTCTACATTCCGCTGGAGGCGCCGATGAGCGCCGCACCCGTGATGGCGATCGTGAACAGCGGCAGCAGGAGGACGGCACAGAGGGCGATGGCGATGCCTTGCCCGATGCCCCCTTTCGCCATCACCACGACGCCCAGGATCAGCGTCACCAGCATCATGGGCCCGACCACGATCCAACCGAACAGGGGAATCAGCGCCGCGAGCATGCCGACACCCAGACAGACCCAACCGGCCTTGGCCGCCCCCTTGTAATCGGCCAGTTGCGCCAGATGATCCCCAACTTAACGTATTGATTCAAAAGGAAACGGAACCCTCAAAGCAACGGACTGGGCATGGAATGCGGAAAGGCTGCATGAGCCCTTTCCGATCCCCTCAGGGCTGCTGTAAGCAAGCCACGATGGGCCGGCGCCCGCGCTCACATGAGATGCCACCCCGCAGAGGCGCCCTGGGAACCCAGAAATACTCGGTTCGTCGAACCCCGCATGGCATTCAGCCCGCCCTTTGCGACAGCGCAGCGCATCGCGTGCATCATCCAAAAGAATCGAGTACGGCGAGCGCTGCCATGGCCCTGGAAGAAGTACGAAAGGTCGGTTCGCGGTCAGCGCTCATCTGATCGAGGGAAGACGCATGCGATTCATCATCTCCATCCTGGTCCTCTTGTGCGCCTGTCACATCGTGATAGCGGCCGAACCCGCGCATGACACCAGCTTTGCGATCGAGAACGTGCGCGTCTTCAATGGCGAGCGTAGTGTGGAATCCACGACCGTCTTGATCCGCGACGGGCTGATCGCTTCCGTTGACGCAGAGCTTGAGCTGCCGTCGTCGTTGCGCAGAATCGACGGCACGGGAAAGACGCTGTTGCCTGGATTGATCGACGCCCACGTCCACATTTTTCCCGGCGCGCAGGAGGATGCGCTGCGCTTCGGCGTAACCGCGGCGCTGGACCTGTATCACCTCGGCGGCGCCGAGGCGACCGCAGCCTTCCGCGCCCAAAGGGAATCGTTGGCGCGGGTAGGCGAGGCGGATACCTGGACCTCGCTGACCGCGGTTACGCCTCCCGGCGGTCACCCGTCGCAGATGGCCCAGAGTTGGGGCGTCGAGATCCCAACCCTCGCTGATGACGAGAGCGCCGAAGACTTCATCGCGGCCCGACTCGAAGCCGGTGCGGACTACATCAAGATCATCCAGGACGCCACCGTGATCGGCGACACCGCCCTGGTGAAGTTCGAGAGCGAGCGGCTGCGGGAGATCATTGACAGCGTCCACGCACAGGGTGCACTCGCGGTCGTGCATGTCTCTTCCCATGAGGAGGCCGAACGGGCGATCAACAGTGGCGCCGACCTGCTCGCCCACATCTTCCAGGATCAGGTGGCCACCGCAGAACTCGTCACCCTGGCTGCCGAACACGATGTCGCAGTGATCCCCACCCTGGCCGTGCTGGCCCGCGCCTCCGGCACGGATCATGTGGATCGGTTGACCGCCCATGAAGGCATCGCGGCGCGATTGTCCCCGGCCCAACAGCACACCCTGGCCGCAGACTTCGGACGCAGTCGAACCGAGATCATCGAGAGGGCCCTCGAGAGCGTCGGCCGTCTGCATGCCGCCGGCGTGGACATCCTCGCAGGCAGCGACGCGCCGAATCCCGGCACCGGCCACGGCGTGACCATGCATCAGGAGCTCGAACTGCTCGTCGAAGCCGGGCTGAGTCCCACCGCAGCCTTGCATGCAGCGACCGCGTTGCCTGCAAAACGTTTCGGCCTCACCGACCGCGGCCGCATCGAGCCGGGCCTGCGCGCCGATCTGCTGCTGGTTACCGGCGATCCGACGGTCGACATTACCGCGACCCGAGACATCGTCGGGGTCTGGAAGAACGGCTACGAGATCGAGCTGGCTGCTGATTGAAGGCAGTCCTCGCAACGGAGTGCGCCGTCCTCCTTCGGGCTTCAGAGGCCTGGCCCCGGGCCGACATCGGGTCATCGACCGGGACGACCTTCAGCTCGACGTGAGACTGCCCCTGCTTCCAGAATCCGAACGACAGCGATTCCGGTTCGGGGATTGAACACCGGGGTTGCACGGCGGGGAGAGGACCACATGGCAAAACTACTGAAAGCGCTGGGCATCGGCCTGGCGCTGATCATCCTGGCGCTGGCTGCGTTCTTCTTCGGCATGCGTTTTCACGACGGCCCCATCGAGATCATCTCAGGCGGCCCCTTCAAGACTGGCGAACTCGCCCCGGCACCGGAAAGCTGGCGCTTCCTCACCGACCGCGACACCCTCGAATTCCAGACCCTGGACCCGCCCCGGTCGCGCACGGTGTGGCTGGCGGTCCATGACGACCGCCTCTTCCTGATCAGCGGCTACATGACCACCGGCTACGGCCGTATCTGGAAGCAGTGGCCCCACCACGTGGCCGAGGACGACCGGGTCATCCTGCGCATCGACGGCAAGCTCTACGAACAGCGCCTCGAACGCATCACCGACGGCGAGATCATCGCCCCGGTGATGGCCGAGTTCGGGCGCAAGTACGGCTTCGAGGGCAGCCCAGAGGCGGTGGCATCGGGCTACGCCTGGCTCTATGAGGTGAAGGCGAGGAGTTGAGGGCCCACCACCCGACTCCTGGTGGCTGAGGACGCACGGTTCAGCCTTCGCATCTGTGGAAGATGCTACGGACGGCAACTCGGACGAACCACAGATTGGAGCGGCTTCGACGCTTGAGTCAGGCAGGACGAAGGTCAAGCCGTAGGATCAGTACGCTCGACTCGGAGTCCGCGTAAAACGCTTGCAGCTGGCTCCGACTCTTCAACAGCAGGTCGCCAATAGTGTTCGTTGACGCGTTGCCCACCTGCAGCCACACGACCTTCGGCGGAGCACCTTCGACCAAGCTCCGCTGCCGAAAATCATCGTCTTTGGAAACGATCATCAAGTCATGATCGCGCGCAAATTCCTAAACGCGGAGGTCCGAAGTCCCGCCGAGACCAGCATCGCGTACATGCACGCTTCCCGGATAGAACTCGCGCGTCAACGAAACGAGCCGCGGACTGATATTTTCGTCGAAAAGCAGCTTCACGCAGCAGGGCTGGAGAGACGGCGCTCACGCGCTGCAGCGAAAGCCAAGCACGCGCGAATGTCTTCTGCTTCCAGACTGGGAAAGTCCGAAAGTATCTCCGCCTCACTCATCCCGCCCGCCAGATACTCGAGGACATCGTAGACGGTGATTCGCGTGCCCTTGATGATGGGCTTACCACTCCGCACTTCAGGATCGACGGTGATTCTGTCCTGCCAGGCCATGATCGCCTCCCACTGGATGGGCATGCCCACCGGCGCAGCAGCAGTGTGGTTTGGCCGAGGTTCGTCGTCAACGCAAACGATGCCCACATTGGCAGGACAATCGCTCACGTCTCGTCATGCTGGGGTCAGACCAACCTAAAGTATTGATTCAAAAGGAAGTGGAACCCCTAAAGCGACGGTTTCCGAAGCCTAAAAGCAGGCTTCGGACAGGAAAAACGCGGTCCGAAGCGGCGACGGCCCCGCGCTTGGCCCTACAGTGCCGTTTTTGCCACCAAAAGGCGTGGCGCTAAGCACTCGATCCCGCCGGTTCAAGCGCGCGAAGCGTTGCGTTTCAACGAGTTACCCTAGTCTGGCCTCAGCAGAAGGCGATCGTCGCGGCTCATTGAGCCCCAACACTTTGACCCGAGGCCGCACCCGGCATCTCATCCCAGCTCCGCCCCGCCAGCTGCCGCCCTGCCCGCTTGGTGAGCACCTCAAAGCGATGCCAATGCGCCCGGGGCATGAGGTCGAACACCCGCCCGATGTAATCGAGGGGCACCTGCTCACGAGGCTCAAGCCCGCGGACCTTGACGACGATATCAATAGTGATATCGTTTACGAATGGCTTCGATCGATGACATTCTGGAGAAGATGCGGCGGAACCCAAAGAATATTCGTTTCAACGAGATATGCAGGGTCTGCGATCATTTCTTCGGGAAGCCGCGAAAATCCGGGACCAGTCACAGCGTGTACAAGACACCCTGGCCCGGGGATCCGAGGGTGAACGTCCAGAACTCACAGGGCAAGGCGAAGCCCTACCAAGTCCGACAGGTCCTGCTGGCGGTGGATAAAATTGAGGAAGAGGATGGCAAGAGAAGTTGATCGGTATACGTATCGGGTGACATGGTCCGATGAGGATTCGGAGTACGTGGGGCTTTGTGCGGAGCTGCCGAGCCTGAGCTGGCTCGAGCAATCACCCGAGAAGGCATTGATGGGTATTCGAAAACTCGCGAAGGAAACCGTCGCCGACCTGAGGCGTTCGAAGGAGGCGGTTCCGGAGCCGATTTCGATGCGATCCTATAGTGGAAAATTCATGGTGCGGGTTCCGCCGGAAGTGCACCGAATGTTGGCGCTCAAGGCGGCCGAGTCCGGAGTCAGCATCAATCGATTGGTGTCGAGTAAATTGTCGTGAATCAGCCTCTGATTGGAGGACATCGCAATCGATGTGTGCGCCGATGCGCTGCTCATATTGACAGCGCTAGCGTCCCCAATTGTCGCCCTGTTTTGACCCAGTCTCGAGCCCCGCGCCGGCCACCGGCATCTCATCCCAACACCGCCCCGCCAGCAGCCGCCCTGCCCGCTTCTTGTTGCGCCCGCCCCACTGCTTGAAGAAGAACGGCACCGAGGCACGCACGCATTGATCACGCAGATTCTCGGCCCAGGCCGGATCCATCGGCCGTGCTCCCGGACCCGATTCACCTCCGACGATCACCCAGTGGATGCCGGTGAGATCAAGGCCAGGCAGCGGCCCCAGCAACGGTTCCAGAGACAGGAACCGGACCTCGGCTGGCACCTGCCGCAAACAATCGATGCGGCCCCTGAAGTCATCCCGCTCCACGCTCACACCCATCCACACGTTCGCTGGCCAAGTGAGCTGCGGAGCCAGTTCGGCCAGCCGCTCGGCGCGCTTGGTGAGTACCTGAAACCGGTGCCAGTGCGCCCGGGCCATGACGTCGAAGACACGCTCGATGTAGTCGAGGGGCACCTGCTCGTGGAACAGGTCGCTCATGGAGTTGACGAATATGGTCTGTGGACGGCGCCACGACAGCGGGCGTTCCAGCATGTGTTGCTGAAGCGTCACGGCGAAGCCATGGCGATAGTTCACCTGCCCCATGGCCTGCAGGCGCTTCGCCATGCGCTCCGCATAGCAGTGCTTGCAGCCGGCGCTGACCTTGGTGCACCCGGTCACCGGGTTCCAGGTGCTCTCGGTCCATTCGATGTCGGATCCGTGGGCCATGGGTCGGCAAAGTTCCTCAGCAGGTACTCGGCGATGTTCAGGGCTATGGGCGCGCCCTTGGGGTTGCCCGCGGCAAAGCAAAGCAGGAACAGCGGACTTCCGCGGGAGTTTCGCAGCACCGCCGGTGCCTTGGCCACGCCCGCGAAGGTGGCCTGGGCGGGGCA
>SKUB01000036.1 GCA_007122315.1 Pseudomonadales bacterium
AGGTGAAAAGGTCCCGCTCAGCACGCTCGAAGCCATCGATCAGCTTCGCCGGCATGGCCCGCACCTCGTGACCATGGGCCCGAAAGAACCGGAATTCGGACCCGTCCTTCACCACGTAGTAGCCGCCCTCGTGAATCAGGCGGTGGTGGAAGCGGCAGACCGTCACCAGGTTGTCCAGCCGGGTCTCGCCGCCGTCCGCCCAGTGCAGGATGTGGTGACCATCGACGAACTTCGTGTTCGTGCAGCCAGGAAAGCGACAGCCGCTGTCGCGGCGCTTGAGCGCACGTCGCATGGAGGGCGGAATCACTCGCGTCTTCCTGCCCACGTCCAGCGGTTCGCCCTCGCCGGTCTCCAGGATGCGCACCACCGAGGCGTCACAGCACAAGCGCCGCACCGTCTCCGGCGCGGCCACGCTGCCATCCTCGAACTGGGGCGGATCCTCATTGTCGATAGTCGCGTACTCCGGCAACGCTTCCGCGGGAGCGTGCACCGTGATCAGGAAGCGGTCTGCGGTGTTCAAGGACTCATCCGCCTCCGGCATCCGGGCCAGGAAGCGCTCCGCCAGCACCGCCAGCGCATCCGCCCGCCGAGCGTGGGCCTGCTGCTTCTCTGGAACCGCTTCCTCCGGCGTCCGGCCGTTGAACGCGCGCCAGGGTTCCTCCCGCTCCTCCGACCGCAGCCACTCCACGGCGCGGTCCAGAGCCTGCAGCAGCAAGGCACCCTGTTCGGCCGGAAGCCGGCCTTCGAACACCACGGAGCCATCCGCAGCGCTGTGGCAGTCCAGGTATCGATGGGTCCAGGCATTCAGGGCCGCACCGGGAGCCGAAAGCTGATCCGCCTGCCGTCTGGCCCGGACCAGCTTCGCCACGTGTTCAGCGGTGGTGGACTTCGCCAGCTCGACCAGTTCGGCTTCCGTATCCCACTCGGCAATGCGGGTGATGGCGCGGACTTTGGAGTAGCTGAGGTCGCCTGCGCGGAAGGCCTCGCGTATCAGCGGCAGGTCATCGAGGGCATGGGCGATGCGGACCTTCTCCCGGGCGGTGACCAGGTCCAGGCCACAGCGGACGTTGAGCCAGTGGGCACAACTCGGCACTTCGCCGTTCCAGGGCTTGAGCGATTCGAGGCGACGGATGAGCTCGATGAGGCGGCACTCGCCGCCGTGCAGATGGCCGCAGAGGGCGACGATCTCATCGCTCAGGGCTTCGAAGGTGTCGGCGGGCGCCGGATCCATGGCTGCTCACCCGTTAACTGTTCATATATACAGTATATTGATCATCCTCGGGAATGCAAGCGCAAAAGCTCGAAAAGGAGCCGTTTCGCGGCTGCGAATCCGCGTGACCGTGAGGTCGCCCGCGCGCCGGTTCACAGACGTCGACGACCACGAGGCTCACCGCTACAGTGGCGGATTCCTGCGGCACATAGCCGCCCGGCCTCAGGAGCCTTCCTTGAATCGGTTCATCTGCGGACTCCTCACGCTGCTGTGCGTGCTGCTCGCTGCTGCAGCCCAGTCGGAAAGCGATTCGGACGCCGACTCGGGACTCTCCATCGGCGTCGCGCTGGGCTCCGGCGGCGCAGGCGGCCTGGCCCATATCGCCATGCTGCAGGTATTCGATGACAAAGGCATCAAACCCGACGAGATCGCCGGGACCAGCATCGGAGCCGTCATCGGGGTGATGTATGCGGCAGGCCTCAGCGCAGCTGAGATTCGTGACATCTTCGACGACTTCAGCGGGTCCAATCTGGACGCGCTGTCGAAACTGATGAAGCGCAATTCCGAGTTGCGCCTGCGGGACCTGCTCAGACTCGACTTCGACAACGGCGGTGTCTTCGACGCCGGCGGGTTCATCGACTTCATCACCGGCAAGTTCGAGGCAGAAACCTTCGAAGAGCTGAAGATTCCGTTGCTGGTGGTCGCCACCGATTACTGGACCGGCGAGGCCGTGGTGCTGGCCGAAGGCGACCTGGCTGCGGCCATCAAGGCGAGCATGGCGGTCCCCGGCCTGTTCGCCCCTGTGAAGATGGACGACAAGCTGCTGCTCGATGGGGGCATGTCCAATCCTCTGCCCTACGATCTGCTTGCGGATGACCACGACCTGATCGTCGCTGTGGACGTTTCCAGCACCCGCTCAGCCGGCGAGGACGACGAACCGGAAGTCCTCGACCTGTTGTTCAGCACCTTCGAGATCATGCAGCAGTCCATCATCGCCGCACGCATGCAGTCGGAAGAACCGGATATCTACGTCAAACCTGATACCAGCGACATTCGGCTGCTGCACTTCAACCGCATCGAAAAGATCCTGGAGAAGGCGGAGCCCGCGGCGCAGAAGTTCGCCGACGAACTCGACGCGTATCTGGAGCGCTGACACCGCGCCGGCGGGACAGGACGCCAGCAGAGATGGCTCAGGCCGCCGCGCCCGGTGGCCGTGGCAGCGACCAACCCTTGATCAGGCCTGCTGCCCGCAGCAGAAACGCGGCAATCGCGCCCGGCAGCAGCGCCAGCTCGCCGTCCATGCCGAAGTGCACGCACAGCACATAGACCAGCGCGCCCACCACCGCCGCAGTGGCATAGATTTCCCGGTGGAGAATCAGCGGCAGCTCATTGCAGACCACATCGCGCAGCAGGCCACCCACCACGGCCGTCATCACGCCCATCACCAGGGCGATCACAGGATCACCGGTTGCGATCAGGCCCCGTCGCGCGCCGAGCACGGCGAACACCGAGAGTCCGAGCGCGTCGAGCCAGCGCAGCAGCCGCTCGCGACGGGCGACCGGCGCCGAGAAGAAGAAGGTCAGCGTCGCTGCAATAACGACCAGCAGCAGTGGTAACGGGTTTTCGATCCAGAACACGGTGCGATCGAGGATCAGGTCACGCAGCGTGCCGCCGCCCACCGCCGGCAGAAAGGCGAGCACCAGAAAACCGAAGGGATCGAGCTGGCGGCGCGCCGCGGCCAGCCCGCCGGACAGCGCGAACACGAAGATGCCGAACCCATCGAGCAGACTCCAGACGGCCATCCACCCTCATCCCGCTCTGATTCTGTGATGGCCGCCTGCCGCGCCTCGCTGCTGCAGTTATGCACCGGCACTCCCGGAGGGCCCAGTCTGACACACTCGTCTCCCCGGAGAGCATCGCCGCAAACCGCAGTGCCGGGGCCGTTGCCGAGCATCAAAGCAGCGCTATCACTGACCCGCGAGATCGAGGCGAAACGTCGTCCTGATGCGCGCCGCATCGGCATCGGGCACGCCGGCCTCTGCGGCAAATGCCTGCCAGCCGCCGACTGCTTCGCATACTTCAGCCAGCATGCGTCGCGTGCGCATCGCCTTGACGTTACCCACCGCGCCCATGGCACAGAGATCCTCCACGTCGAAGTCATCCCGGCGGCCGTTGATGGTCATCTGGTGGCGTCCGGTCCACGCACCGTCGGGATTGAACGAGTAGATGACGTCGAAAGCCGGCGCGAGGCGCCAGCGGCCCGCCTTGTCCATCAGGAACGCGATGTTCTTGACGTGGTCATCCTGGTTGCGGGCCACCACGTTGAACAGCGTGCGCCGGACCTGCTGTTCAGTCTGGGACACATCCAGACCCAGACGCAGCATGACCTGCAACGCCTGCTCGTAGCTGTAGGCACCGGCGGCGTTGTAGTCGTAGTGGGCGAGCGCCCCGAGCGACTGCATGTGCAGGCGGCTGCCGTCCGCGGTGCGGTCGAAGCGGCGGGTCATGAAGTGCGCCCGGCCGCCCTCTTCATGCAGACGACACTCGGTCATGTCGATGCCGGCCGCCTGCGCCATGAGGTGGTAGGCATACTCGATCCGGCCGTAGCCCTGAGGATCAGCCAGCTCCTTGTCGCGATTGGCGTCGACGCCGTCGAACTTCAGCAGCCATTGCTCGAAACCAGGTGCCGAGGGAAGCTGCCCGGATCGATACTCACCGGTGCTGCGGTTCCACGCGACCAGGGCCTTCGCCCGCGCCCCGCCGGCAGAGGTCCCGACCCGCAGGATATCCTCCAGTTCCGCTGCATCTTTGTCTGTACCCATCACGCCGGATAGGGTCTCGCGCTCCCGCAGCACACTGCTCGCGAGTTCCACCAGCGCTTCGATCTGCAGCGGTGCGTCGCGTTTCACGGACCCAGGCGCCAAGGCCGGCTCGAACTCGAGCGCGCCCATGCCCCGATGCCCGACGTAGCACAGGCGCTCGACCGGGTCGAAGGACTCGGCAGTCCGCCCCTGCCGGGCCAGCCAGGCATCAATCAGCGCATGACCGAACTTGTCCGGCAGCGAATCCGCCAGTAGTCCGGGCAAACCATGGAAGGTTGCAAAGGGCAGCTCCGGGAACTCTCGGGGCAGCGTGCTCAACGGCATCCGCAGGGGCGCGACTTCGATACCGGAGCGTGCAAACTCGGGCGTGTACTGAAATACGCCGATGCGACGCTCCGGCACCCAGGTCACCGCCCCGATCTGCCGCCCCCAGAGCATCACCTTCGCTGACGTGCTCACGAATCCTCGCCGGTCGTGTCGTCAGCCCACTGCCAGCGAGCCGGAGCGTCGTCCCCGGCGCCACCGGTACCGCTGGCCCGGCGTCTTCGGCGACCCAGCTTTACTTGCTCCAGGGGGCGGACTGCCGGATCCGGCAGGAGCGCTGCGAGATGCCCGGTCAGCCCCAGTGCCTGCATGATGCGGATGAACGAATCCAGCGAGATGCTGCCATCGTTCGCCGCCTTCACGATCGTCCGCCGCGAAACCCCCGCCCGCTCCGCGAGCTGCTGCTGGGTCAGGTCCTGGGCCAGACGAAGCTCGTTCAACCGCCGACCCAGTTCCGCCGCGATCGCGGCACTGGAAGCCAGCTCGAAATCGATCTTATGCGCCATATGATGCGCCTTAGGTGCTGATGGAAGCTTTGTGTGCAGACTTTAGCACATAAAAAATTGCCCAAATTAATGCGCGTTATCGTTCCTATTAATCTCATTAAATCGCTTTTATGCGCGTATATATACTCATTAAATGAAAGAACGGCACGGGCCGGATCAGAGTGCCTGGACCTGACACCGACCATCGGACCTGCGCAGGCGCGCACCGCTGGAGCCCCAACCGCAGCGTTCGACAACGTACCGAACCAAACGGCACGCCATGGCTAGAGTCGCCGCTGGGTTTCCTTCCTATCCGAGGACATACGGCATGACTTCGCAGACACAGTCTTACGGTGACCCGGTTCACCAGGACGCGTACGGCTTGCAGCCCGGGCGCGCTGCGACCGGTGCGGAGGCCTCCAGTCCCGACGCATCCGGCGTCTCCTGGAGCGCCGTCTTCGCGGGCACGGCCGGCGCAGCCGCTCTGTCGCTGATCCTCATCATGCTCGGCAGCGCATTCGGATTCACCGTGGTCTCGCCGTGGATCGACGCTGGTGCCGCCGCCATCGGCATTGGCGCCATCATCTGGCTGACCCTGACCCACGCGATCGCATCCGGCCTCGGCGGTTACCTGGCAGGACGGCTGCGGGTGAAGTGGACCTCGGTGCATAACGACGAGGTGTTCTTCCGCGACACCGCCCATGGCTTCCTGACCTGGAGCCTGTCCACGCTTGTGGTCGCAGCATTGGCCGGATCCACGATCGGCGCCCTGCTCAATCAGGACATGGACACGGAGAACGGCGTCGGCATGGCGGCAGCGGAAGGCGCCGGCATGGCCATGGCATCAGGCGCCGGGGCCGAGCGCGGTCTGGCCTATCACGTCGACCTGATGTTCCGTCCGGAGCGTGCTGACATCGAGCCCCTCAGTGCGGAGCGCCGCGAGTTGGCCGTTAGGGTGATCAGCTATGCCCTGGTGGCCGATGAGCTGCCGGCCCGGGATCGCCAGTATCTCGGACAGCTCGTTCAGCAACATACCGGCATCGGACAGCAGCAAGCGGAGCAGCGGGTCGACGAGGTGTTCCTGCAGATCAGCGCTGCGCGTGACGACGCCCGCGGGGTGATGGAAGACGCGGCAAAAGCGACCGCACTGGCATTCGGCTGGATGTTCGTCGCCCTGCTGATCGGTGCCTTCGTAGCCAGCCTGGCAGCCACGTTCGGCGGCCGGCATCGCGACACCTGGTCCGGCCATGATGGTCAACAACCACACAACTGAGGAGACACGATCGTGATCAAGGGACTGTTGCTGATGTTTCTGGGCGTGCCGATTCCGCTGATCATCCTGCTGCTGCTGATTTTCTAGCAGCAGTCGGACGCCGGACCGCTCGGCCGGGAGGGCCCGAAGATCCCTGGCCTGCCGTGAAACGGCTTCGAGAATGCGTCGCCAGCCCGATTCCGGGTGGCCGCCCCGCCCCTCGTGCGAGGTGTAAAGATATCTGACAGCCTCGCCCCCCTTTTGACACCGCCATGAGATCCGCAAAACGCTGAAATCGTTCGAATTCCATACTGGAAGTGCTTTCGCGGACCGCTTGGCACCTCAATGCCCGCTAGAAATCGATCGATTGGGAAGAGCGAGGCCGCCCGCCGTGGAGAATGCCTCGACGGAACTGACCACCGTCTGGAGGATCCACTATAAGCATCTAATCTGTAAGTGCTTTATCCGATAAGTATCGCCGCACGTAGCAACCAGCCAGTGTCAGAAAGCTTTACGCATTGTCCGGCAATTCGCAGCCCACCGACTAAAAATAACCAATAGTTTCATTTTCTTAGGAGACATGGCTCGAATTCTGCAAACAAGACGCAAAGCTCTAAGGGAAGGACTACTCAGCATGAATGCAGCAATGCGAATTGCGATCACGATGATCGGCTTGATTCTGGTATCGGTGTCGGCACACGGATCCACGATCTCTCTCAGTTTCGAGAGAAGCACCCTTTTCAATAACGGGCTTTCAGAGGTGGGCAACATCTCACTCACCGAGACAGGTGGAGGTCCCACCGCATTCCCTCGGGTGGAGGCAGGCGAGTTCCGGTTCAATGTGACCAGCGGTAACGGCATGTTCGGTGACGAATTGCTCGGCTTTTGTATAGATGTCACCGAAGCCCTGAAAAGCAGTGGCGAATACAGCATTGTCGCAATCGAAGATTACGAACCATTCAACGCAATTATCGGCTGGATCGGCAATCTCTACGACTCCCACTATTCGAATAACTTTGGATCTGGCGGCGCCGCGGCTGCGTTCCAACTTGCGCTTTGGGAGATCATCTACGATCCGGCGAGCTTCAACCTCAATGGGGGAGATTTCTCCGCTACAGACTCTACCAATAGCTTCAGTTCGGGCCACAGCTTGGCGTCCACTTGGCTAAGCAGTCTCAATGAC
>SKUB01000144.1 GCA_007122315.1 Pseudomonadales bacterium
CGTAAAGTTTTGATATTGCGCGGCGTTTGCTGGTGTCGGTGGGAGCTGACGTCGCACGGAGTGCGGCGTCGCGATCGCGGACTGCCGGCGAATTCGGGCATGACGCAGATCGCGAGGCCCGCTTCGCGGACCTCCGCTCCCACTTCGGCCTCCTAGGCATCGCCGTCGTTCCTACCGCGACAGCGCGGATGGGCCGATAGACGTGGCGCTCAGTCGCAGAATCAGTCCTCGCTCGCTGCGTCGCTGTGGAACAGTGCCATGAGTTCGGCACCGGGATCCGCGGCGCGCATGAACGTCTCGCCGATGAGGAAGGCGTGAATGCCGGCGCCGCGCAGCCGGCCGATGTCGTCGCGATCGCGGATGCCGCTCTCTGTGACCAGGATTCTGCCTTCGTGCTTCGGATCGCGTGACGAATCGAGCTGCGCCTTCAATTCGAGACTCGTCTCGATACGCGTCTCGAAGGTGCGCAGATTGCGATTATTGACGCCGATCAGCGGCGTGCGAAGCTTCAGCGCCCGCTCGAGTTCCTCAGCGTCATGGACCTCCACCAGGACGTCGAGCCCGGCCTCCTCGGCGCAGCCCTCGAGGTCGGCAAGTTGCCCGTCGGTCAGTGCGGCGACGATCAGCAGGATGCAGTCCGCGCCCAGTGTCCGGGCCTCCCAGACCTGCCAGGGATCAATTGTGAAGTCCTTGCGCAGCACCGGTAGGGCGCAGGCCGCGCGGGCTGCCTGCAGGTGCTCGGCCCCACCCTGGAAGTAGTCCCTGTCTGTAAGCACCGACAAACAGGTGGCGCCGCCGGCCGCGTAACTGGCGGCATGTCGGGGCGGGTCGAAATCGCTGCGGATGACGCCCTTGCTGGGCGATGCGCGTTTGATCTCTGCTATGACTGCAGGGGATCCGGCGTCGACCCGCGACGCCAGTGCTGCAGCGAAGCCGCGCACGGGATCCGCATCCCGCGCGCGGAGCACCATGTCGTGCAGTGGAGTCCGCGCCTGTCCTGCTGCCACTTCCTCGCGCTTGGTGGCGAGAATTTTCTCGAGGATGTCGCCGGCCATGTCCGATTCAGTCCTCACCCATCAGCGAGCTGATACGCACCAGTTCGTCGAGGCGTTCCCGGGCCAGGCCCGCGGCGATGGCGTCCTGCGCCATGGTGATGCCGTTGGCGAGCGAGAGCGCGACGCCGGAGGCATAGATCGCAGCGCCGGCGTTGAATGCGACCATGTCCGCAGCCGCTCCCTTGCCGGCCAGCGCGGCGTGCACGAGTTTCAAACTCTCGGCCGGCGAGTCCGCTCGCAGCGCCTCGAGCGGCGCAGGGTCAAGGCCGAACTGCTCCGGCGTGACCTCGTACTCGCTGAGCTTGCCGTCGCGCAGCTCGACGACATGAGTCGGACCGTCGATGGCGATTTCATCGAGACCGCTGTCGGCATGCACTACCAGGACGTGTCGGCTGCCGAGGGCCTGCAATACCTCTGCCAGCGGCCGTTGCCACACGCGGTCGAACACGCCGAGCACCTGATTGGGCGCGCCGGCCGGGTTCGTCAGCGGCCCCAACACGTTGAAGAGGGTGCGCACGCCGAGTTCCTTCCGCGCCGGTCCCACGTGTTTCATGGCGGCGTGGTGGCGCTGAGCGAACAGGAAGCCGACACCGACCTCGCTGATGCAGCGCGCCACCTGCTCCGGAGTCAGCGCCAGATTTACCCCTGCCGCCTCGAGTACGTCCGCAGAGCCGCTGGCGCTGGTCATGCCGCGATTGCCGTGCTTGGCGACGTGGGCCCCGGCCGCAGCCGTCACGAACGCCGCCGCCGTGGAGACGTTGAACAGCTTCTTGCCGCTGCCGCCGGTGCCGCAGGTATCCACCAGATGGGGTACGTCCACGTGGACCCGCGTCGCCAGTTCGCGCATGGCTTCGGCGGCACCGGTGATCTCGGCCACGGTCTCACCCTTGGCGCGCAACGCGATCAGCACGCCGCCCACTTGCGCCGGCGTGGCGGCGCCGGTCATCAACGTTTCGATCAGTGCGCGGGCGTCGGCGCGGCCGAGGTCGCGGCCGGCGAGCAGGGTCTCCAGGGCGTCTTTGATCTGCATCGGGACTCCTAGGCGGATGCGGCCACGGGTGCCGGACGCGGCGCCGCGGTGAGGAAATTTTTCAGTAGCGCGTGGCCGACCCGGGTCATGATGGACTCGGGATGGAACTGCACACCCTCCACGTCCAGCTCCCGATGGCGCACGCCCATGATTTCATCGAAGGCGCCGTCGGCCGTCTCGGTCCAGGCGGTGATCTCGAGACTGTCCGGCAGCGTATCGCGCTCGATCACCAGCGAGTGGTAGCGGGTCGCTTCGAAGGGCTGCGGCAGATCGCGGAATACGCCACCACCGGCGTGGTGAATCATCGAGACCTTGCCGTGCATGACTTCTCTGGCGCGAACGATGCGGCCCCCGAACACCTGCCCGATGCTCTGATGGCCGAGACAGATGCCAAGGATGGGAATGCGGCCGGCGAAGGCCTCGATCACCGCCATGGAGATGCCTGCCTCGTTCGGGGTGCAGGGTCCGGGCGAGATCACGATGCGCTCAGGTGCGAGACGGCGGATCGTGGCCACGTCGATGGCGTCGTTGCGGTACACGACGACGTCGGCGCCGAGTTCACCGAGGTACTGCACGACGTTGTAGGTGAACGAGTCGTAGTTGTCGATCATCAGCAGCATGTCACTCGTCCTCCAGGGCCAGGCCGCGCTCGGCGAGCGCCGCGGCGCGGAACATGGCTCGCCCCTTGTTCATACTCTCCTTCCACTCCAGGCGCGAGATGGAGTCGGCCACCACGCCGCCGCCGGCCTGGATGTGGAGCATGCCGTCCTTGAGCACGGCGGTGCGGATGGCGATGGCCGTGTCCATGTTGCCGTTCCAGGCCAGATAGCCCACTGCGCCGCCGTAGATGCAGCGCCGCACCGGCTCGAGCTCGTCGATGATCTCCATGGCGCGGATCTTCGGCGCGCCGGACAGCGTCCCCACCGGCAGGGTGGCGCGCAGCACGTCCAGCGCGGTCGCGCCTTCGCGCAGTTGTCCGACCACGTTGGAGGAGATGTGCATGACGTGGGAGTAACGCTCGATGACCATCTGTTCGGTGACTTCGACGCTGCCGGTGGCGGCGACCCGGCCTACGTCGTTGCGACCGAGATCGATGAGCATCAGGTGCTCGGCGATTTCCTTCGGGTCCGCGAGCAGCTCCGCCTCCATGGCCTGATCCTCCTCCTCCGTGTGCCCGCGGCGCCGGGTTCCGGCCAGCGGCCGGTTGGTGATCACGCCGTCCTCCACCCGGGCTAGGATCTCCGGGGAACTGGACACGATCTGGAAGGCATCGAGATCCATGAAGTACATGTACGGCGAGGGATTGAGGCTGCGCAGGGCCCGGTAGAGGTCGATGGGCGGTGCGGCGAACGGCACCGACATACGCTGGGACAGCACCACCTGCATGACGTCACCGGCGCGGGTGTATTCGCGAATGCGCTCCACCGATTCCATGAAGGCGTCGCGGCCGAACCCGGAAACGAAGTCCGCTTCGTCGAGGGCGGGGCCATTGCCGCGGGGACGATCCCGGGTGACATCCTCAGGAATCGGCGCCGCCAGCCCCCGCGCGATGTGCCCGAGATGCTGCCGGGTCACCGCCAAGGCATCGGGTTCGGCCGGATCCGCGTGGCTGATCAGGGTCATCCGGCCGCGCAGGTTGTCGAACACGATGACGTCGTTGGACACCATCAGCAGGATGTCCGGCGTGCCGAGTTCGTCCGGAGGCGACGTGGCCGCGAGCCGGGGCTCCACGTAGCGGACACTGTCGTAGCTGAAATAGCCCACCAGCCCGCCGCTGAATCGGGGCAGGCCCGGCAGCTCAGGGACCCGATAGCGGGCCTGGAACTCAGCCACGAACGCCAGCGGGTCCTCGCGTTCGAGTTCTTCCACCACGGCACCGTCCGTTTCCACGGTGATGCGGTTCCGGTGGACCCGGAGCAGCGTGCGCGCCGGCAGACCGATGATGGAGTAGCGGCCCCATTTCTCCCCGCCGTGGGCGGACTCGAGCAGATAGGAGTAGGGTCCGCGGGCCAGCTTCAGGTAGACGGACAGCGGCGTGTCGAGGTCGGCCGGAACGTCCCGGGTGATCGGAATGCGGTTGTAACCCGCGCTGACGAGCGCATCGAATTCGGCTGGGGTCATGACGTGGCCCTTCGGTCCCTGGTGGTATTCGCTGGACGTGCACGGACGGCCGGAACGACGTCGAGGGTCGCCGGCAGGGACCGCTTCACCATCGTGCGGGAAGCGCGTTGTCCTTGGTCGGTGTCATCCGGGACTTCCGGGGCCTTACAAGAAGGAGCGGCGAGACTAAAACAGCGTCAGGATCGAATCAACAACCCGGTCGGCGCCGGCGTCGTGGATATTCTCGCCGTGATTGTAGCCATAGCTGACGCAGATCACCGGCATGCCTGCATTGCGCGCGGCGCGGATGTCGGTGATGGAGTCGCCCACCATGAGCGTGCGCGCCGGGTCGCCGCCGAGGCGTCGGCAGGCTTCGAACAGGGGTTCCGGATCCGGTTTGCGCACGGGCAGGGTGTCGCCACCGACCACGGTACCGAAATGCTCGGCAAGACCGAGCGCCTCGAGCAGCTGCCGGGACAGGCCTTCGTACTTGTTGGTCACACAACCGAGCGCGATGCCCCGCTCGCGCAGCAGCGCGAGGCTCTCCACTACGCCCGGATAAGGCCGGGAACGGTCCGCGATGTGCGCGCTGTAGTAGTCGATGAAGTCCGCAAACAGCGTGTCGATGTCGTGCACCGCTTCATCTTCCGGATACAGTTCGGCCAGGGCGCGCTCGATGAGCAGTCGCGCACCGCCGCCGACGAACTTGCGCACCAGCGCTTCAGCCACTGTCCCATGGCCGTGACGGGACAGCGTGGCCTCCAGCGCCCCGTGCAGGTCCGGCGCGCTGTCCACCAGCGTGCCGTCCAGATCCAGCAGCCAGGTCCGATAGGGGTCGATGCGCATCAGGCGGTCGTCGTCCTGGCTGTAGCCAGTGCGGCGCGCATCTCCCTGATGGTGGCAGCGTAGTCGTCGCTGCCGAAGATGGCGGAGCCGGCGACGAAGGTGTCCGCACCGGCCCGGGCCACGTCGGCGATGTTGTGCACGCCGATGCCGCCGTCCACCTCCAGCCGCACGGGCTGCTCGAGCTTGTCCAGCAGCGCCCGTGCCGCGGCGACCTTCTCCAGGGTGCGCGGAATGAACTTCTGGCCGCCGAAGCCGGGGTTCACCGACATCAGCAGCACCATGTCCAGATCACCGTCCACCCAGCGCAGATGATCCAACGGCGTCGCCGGATTGAACACGAGACCCGACTTGCAACCGCCTTCGCGGATGCGGGCCAGGGAGCGGTGGACATGCTCGCTGGCTTCCGGATGGAAGGTGATCCAGGTCGCGCCGGCCTCGATGAAGTCCTCGATCAGGCGATCCACCGGCTGCACCATGAGGTGGACGTCGATGTCGGCGGTGACGCCGTGCTTGCGCAGGGCCTTGCAGACCATGGGGCCAATGGTCAGGTTCGGCACGTAGTGATTGTCCATGACGTCGAAGTGGACCATGTCGGCACCGGCTGCGAGCACCGCGTCCACCTCGGCGCCGAGACGGGCGAAGTCCGCCGACAGAATCGATGGCGCTATGCGGTAGTCAGTCACGGTCTTCTCCTGTTCGGGCCTGCCACGCCCAAGGGCGTCAGGCCGTTCGTTGATCAAGTGGATGCGAGGCGCGAGCGCAGATCGGCCAGGCGTTCGAGGGTCCCGATATCCTCCCACAGGCCGGTGTGGACTTCGGCGCTCACCTGCCCCGCGGCCATGGCCGCTTCCAGCACAGGGCGCAGCGGCCGGAAGCCTGGGGCCAGGCCTTCGAACAGCGCCGGATGGTAGCGCGCCATGCCTGCGTACGTCAGGCTGCCCGGGCCGTCGTTGCGCAGCCGGTGGCAGCCGTCGATGGCCGCGCCGAGGTCGAAATCCCCCCGTTCCTGCCACGGCGGCCGCGGCACCATCAGCAGATGCGCCAGGATGCCGTCGGCCAGCTTCGAAAGCCCCGTGAGATCGAAGTCGCTGAAGACGTCACCGTTCACCAGCAGGAAGGGTTCCGTGCCGAGCCAGGGCAACGCCGCACGTATGCCGCCTGCTGTCTCCAGCAGTTCCGGTTCCTCGGAGTAGATGATCTCGACGCCGAAGCGCTCCCCTTGCCCCAGGCGACGTCGCAGCGCAGCCCCGAGATGGTGCAGATTGATCACGACCCGCTCGACGCCCACCGCCGCCAGCTGCGCCAGCTGATGTTCGATCAGCGTCCGTCCGGCCACCTCGATCAGTGGTTTCGGGACGGCCGCGGTCAGCGGCAGCAGGCGGGTCCCCCGGCCCGCAGCGAGGATCATGGCCGTCCGCGTCATGACACGGCCCGATGCCGTGCCAGGACCGCCGGCAGATCCGGTGCGACCTCGCTGGCAAGCCAGCGGCCCAGCGCCTCGGTTTCCGGATACCGGGGCAGCACCTCGGCGAGGTGCGTGAGCACCCGGGGCATGTCGTCCAGGTAGTGGGTCTGGCCCCGGGTCAGCGCGACCCGGGCGAAGATCCCCAGCGCCTTGAGATGGCGCTGGGCACCGCAGAGGTCGAACCCCCGCACGAACGCCGCTTCATCCTCCAGCCCCGGAACCCCTGCACCCCGGGCTGCCTCCAGGTAGTCGCCGCGCAGCGCCCGTACTTCGGCTTCGGGCCAGCGCAAATAGCAGTCACGTAGCAGCGACACCAGGTCGTAGCATACGGGCCCTGCATGCACGTCCTGGAAGTCCACCAGGCCGAGTACCTGCTCTCCGCCATGCTCCAGCAGCAGCAGGTTGCGGGAGTGGTAGTCCAGGTACACGCAGGCTCGGGGCTGGGTCAGCGCGGTGGCCGTAAGCGCGGCGGCGGTATCCGCCCAGGTCGCGTCCGGCGGCAGGCGCTGCAGCAGGCCCTGGGCGAACCAGTCCCGGAACAGACCGAGCTCACGCTCGAGCCGGGCGCGGTCGTAGGCAGGCACGCTGGGCGGATCGTCGCGACCGGCGCACTGGAAGCGGATCAGGGTCGTGATGGCGAGCCGATACAGGTCGCGGCGACCGGCCGCATCCGTGTTGGCCAGGGCCGTACCGAGCAGGTGGTCGCCGAGGTCCTCGAGCAGCATGAAGCCCTGCTGTGGGTCGGC
>SKUB01000265.1 GCA_007122315.1 Pseudomonadales bacterium
AGCGCGATCTCATGCAGCGGTATGGGGGGCGCACCGTTGCGCTCTGCAGCCGGCTTGAACAGTTCCGCCGCCAGGGCCTGCGCGTCGAGCTCCGCGAGTGGTGCCAGATCGGCACCGAGATCCGCGAGGATCACCGCATTGCGATTCACCGGGTGCGTGGCCACCGGTGTCACCAGCGCCACCCGCTGGGACGCAGCCGCATGCCTGGCAGACACATGGAGCAGTGCCTGACGCAGCGGCCGGCCGACGATGGTCGCCACCTGCTGCTTGCTGCGCAGGGACAGGTGGTAATCGAACAGCTTGGGCTGGGCCCGCCGCAGGGCCTGGGCGAGGCCCAGCGTCGCGAGTACGTCCGAGGTGGCGTCGTGGGCCCGCTCCTGGGCAATGTCGTTGGCGCGGGCGAGATCTTCGAGGCGGAAGCTGATGCGATCGTCGACGCGGGGCCAGACCATACCCTCGGGCCGCAGCGCAGCCGCCATCCGCGCCAGATCGATGACGTCCCAGCGGGAGTTGCCGCCCTGCCATTCCCGGGCATACGGGTCGCGCAGGTTGCGCCAGAAGCCGTAACGGACGAACTCGTCGTCGAAGCGCAGATTGTTGAAGCCGGCCACGCAGGTCCGGGGACGCCCGAACTCGGCGGCGATGCGCTGGAACAACGCGCTCTCATCGATGCCATGGGCGACCCGCTGCGGCGTCAGGCCGGTGATCAGGCAGGCCTCCGGCTCAGGAATCACCTCCGGGTCGAGACGGACGTCGATGCTCACGGGTTCGCCGACGGGTTCGAGGTCGGCGTTCGTGCGGATGCCCGCGAACTGGAGAATCCGGTGCCAGCGGGGATCGCGGCCGCTGGTCTCGAGATCGTAGAAGAAGAACGTATGCATGACCGGCGCCGACACGAGCCCAGGCAGGCTCTGAACGGGGCTCACCTTGCATTCCGCAAGGGCGGTTGGCAACCTGCGCAGGCTTCCGGGTCGCGTCCGCACGCCGCACCGGAGCCCTACCGGCGCCGAGCCGCGACCTGGAGTGATCGATTCCCTTGGCGGATCCGGACGCTGCCCCCACAACCCTGATGCGCTCCCTGGCCATGGCCGGCGGCCCCCTCGCGGGCCTCGTCGCAGCCCTGGCCATGCAGGCGGCCGGTTGGCCCATGGACGCCACCCTCGCCGTGGGCATCACCACGCTGGTGGTGATCTGGTGGGTGTTCGAGCCGATTCCCATCCCGGCCACTTCGCTGCTGCCCCTGGCCCTGCTGCCGGCGCTGGGTGTCCTGCCCCAGCGCACCGTGGCGGAGTCCTACGGCAGCCCGCTGATCCTGCTCCTGCTCGGCGGCTTCATTCTGTCCACGGCCATGGAAAAGAGCGGTGCCCATCGCCGGGTTGCGCTGACCATGGTGACCCTGTTCGGCGGGTCCAGCGGACGCCGCCTGGTGTTCGGCTTCATGAGCGCGGCCGCCGTGCTGTCCATGTGGATCTCCAACACCGCCACCACGCTCATGCTGCTGCCGGTGGCACTCGCGGTGCTGGAGCGCAGCCGTGACCGCAATCTGGCCACGCCGCTGCTGCTGGGGATCGCCTTCGCCGCCAGCCTGGGCGGCATCGGCACGCCCATCGGCACGCCGCCGAATCTGATCTTCATGCAGATCTACCGGGAGTACACCGGCAACGAGATCAGCTTCCTGCGCTGGATGACCTGGGGGGTTCCGGTGGTGCTGGTATTCCTGCCCCTGATGGCCCTGTGGCTGACGCGGAACCTGGCGAAGAGCTCCCGCATCGAGGTGCCGGAAGTGGGGCTGTGGACCGCAGCGGAGGCTCGCGTGATGATCGTGTTCGGCTGCACCGCGCTGGCCTGGATCACGCGACAGGAGCCCTTCGGCGGCTGGAGCGCCTTGTTCGGCGTCCCCGGCGCCAGCGATGCCGCGGTGGCATTCGTCGCGGTGGTGGCCATGTTCCTGATTCCGGACGGCCGCGGGAGCCGCCTGCTGGACTGGGAAACCGCCGAGCGCATTCCCTGGGGCATGCTGCTGCTGTTTGCCGCGGGGATCACCATCGCCCGGGCGTTCGAAGCGACAGGCATCAGTGAAGCCCTTGGTGCCACCCTGTCCGGGATCGCCGACTGGCCGACGCTGCTGGTGATCGTGGCCATCTGTCTGCTCATTACGTTCCTGACGGAAATGACCAGCAATACGGCCACCACGACCCTGATGATGCCGATCCTGGCAGCGGCGGCCCTGGGCGCGGGCATCGAGCCCATGCTGCTGATGGTTCCCGCCGCCATGAGCGCCAGCTGCGCCTTCATGATGCCGGTGGCGACGGCGCCGAATGCGATCATGTTCGGAACCGGGCGCTTCACCACACGCACCATGGCCAGCGAGGGCTTCGCCCTCAACCTCACCGGCGCCGCGGTGATCTCGACGCTGGTCTATCTGCTCCTGTCCTGATCCGCGGCCAGCTCCGCAAGCGCTGCCTGACGCGCATCGGTCGACAGCGCAGCAAGGTCCTCCACCGCGGCGTAGAACGCTTCGAAGTCGCGCCCCTCGGCTGCGAACAGGGTGGCGAAGGCGTCCAGCTGACCGTGGTAATCCGCCACTGCGTTGAGCCGGGCGTTGGAGGCCGCGGCGCTGAAGAACCCGTCGTAGCGGGCCGCCTCGCCGTCGCGCTGTTCGAGCCAGGCGCTGCGCATGGCCGTCCAGAGTTCCTCCCGCTCCGCCTCCAGCCGCTCCTCGTCGGCACCATCGGCTGCGAGCTCCCGGTAGCGCTCTGCCATGCGCTCGCGCCAGCCGAGGACGAAGCGGACGAAGTCCTTGCGCACCCGGATCTGAGCCTGCCAGCGCGAACGCTCCTCATCGCGGCCGTGCTGCTGCAGCCAGCGGTCCGCCCCTTCACGGCCGACGAACGTGGCGAAGCTTTCATTGAACGTGGTGTCCCCGGGCAGGTAGACACGGACGTGGGCAAGTTCGTGGAACAGCAGTTCTGCGAGATCGGCTTCCTCACGCCAGAGAAAGGTGCTGAGAAGCGGGTCGCTGAACCAGCCCAGGGTGGAGTACGCTGCCGCACCGCCCACGTAAACGTCGAGACCGCTGGCGGCGAGGTCGGCAGCCTTGGCGTCGGCACGGCTGCGTTGGAAGTAGCCCCGATAGGCAACGCAGCCGGCGATGGGAAAGCACCACAGTACCGGTTCGAAACCGTAGCGCGGCGCCGCCATCACGTTGTAGACGACGGCGTCCCGATCCAGCTCGACCACATGCTGATACTGGCCGGCAGCGGGCAGGCTGAGCTCCGTCTCGGCGAACTCGAGCATGGATCGGGTGAGCATCAGGCGTTCCCGCAGGGGTGCCGGTGTCGCCGGGTCCGCGATCACCGCGTCCACGCCACGACGGGCCCGCATCAGCTCCAGATGCCCACTGGCGGCCTGGCTATAGTAGCCAAGGCTCTCGCAACCGCTGAGAAGCGGGACAACGAGCAGCACCATGAGTATTGTTGCGCCCGCGCGTACCAGTGATGTAAACAGAGGCTTTGTGCTCGCGTCGCTGGTGGCCGCGTTCCGGGGCAGCCAGCCGTTGAGGCATGCGTGCTGAAACCGCTCGCCGACCGATCGCGGTCCGTTGCGGCGTTCAGACGATGGAGGGGTGATGGGCCTGATCCGAGGGCTCACGATGCTGTTGTTCCTGAGCCTGAACACCATAGGCTGGTTCGCGGTGACGTGCGTCATGGCAGTGATCCGGTTCAGCGTGCCGAGCGAACCCTGGCGCCAGCGCTGGGGAGCGCGCATGAACATCATTATCGACGGTTGGATCGCGGGCAATCGGGCCATGTTCGCCCTGCTCGGGACCATGCGCCTGGAAAGCCAGGGCGGCGAGACCCTCACCCGCGACGGCTGGTATCTGGTGGTCAGCAACCACCAGACTTGGACCGACATCTTCATCCTGCAAATGGTCTACGGCCAGAGGTTGCCACCTTTGAAGTTCTTCATGAAGCAGGAACTCATCTGGCTGCCGCTGATCGGAATCGCCTGCTATGCCTTGGATTTTCCTTTCATGCGGCGCTATTCGCGTGAGTTCCTGGAAAAGCACCCTGAATACCGTGGCCGCGACCTCGAGACCGCACGGCAGCGCTGCGAACGCTTTCGGCCCACCCCCACGGCCATGCTGATCTTCGTCGAGGGCACCCGCTTCACGCCCGAGAAGCACCGCGCCCAGCAATCGCCTTATCGGCATCTGCTGCGGCCCCGGGCCGGTGGCATCGGCTTCGTTCTCGGGGCCATGGGGGATCAGCCGCACGGTCTCGTCGATACCACGATACTGTATCCGGACGGCACGCCCACGTTCTGGCAGTTCCTCTGCGGCAACGGCCGCAGGGTGAAGGTGGACATCGAGCACACTGAACTGCCGGTAGAACTCACCGGCGGCGACTACGTCCGCGACGAGACCTACCGGACCCGGATCCAGACCTGGGTGGACGAACTCTGGCGCCGCAAGGATGCCCGGATCGATGCCCTGATGCGCAGCCCTGAAGCCACAGCGATCACCGCCACCGATGGCTAACCAACCTTACCTTCGCTACTTCGGGCTGAAACGGGCACCGTTCTCCATCGCGCCTGACCCGCGCTTTCTGTATCTCGGGGACCGGCACAGGGAAGCGCTGGCGAATCTGGTCTGGGGCCTGAATACGGATGGCGGCTTCGTGGTGCTGACCGGCGAGGTCGGCACCGGCAAGACGACCCTCAGCCGCAGCCTGCTCGGGCGGGTACCCAAGAACACGGACATCGCCTTCGTGATCAATCCGCGCCTGAGCGCGCGGGAGCTGCTGGCGACCGTGTGCGAGGAGCTCGGTGACCCGCCGGTGGCGGATGATGTGAGCTCCAAGCATCTGGTGGACCGGATCAATCAGCTGCTGCTCACGGCCCACGCCAATGCGCGTCGGACGGTGCTGGTGATCGACGAGGCCCAGAACCTGAGCAGGGACGTGCTGGAACAGATCCGCCTGCTGACCAACCTGGAAACGAACGAACGCAAACTCCTGCAGGTGGTCCTGATCGGACAGCCGGAACTCGATGTCATGCTGCGGCGGCCGGATCTGCGGCAACTCGCGCAGCGCATCACTGCTCGCTATCACCTGGAACCCCTGCAACTCACAGACTTGAGCGAGTGCGTACGGCATCGAATGAAGGTGGCCGGGGCACTTCGTTGTCCGTTCACCCCGCTGGGTCTGTTCAACCTGCACCGGCTATCCCGCGGCATCCCGAGGGTCGCCAACGTGATTGCTGACCGGGCGCTGCTCGGCGCCTATGCCCTGGAACGGGATCGGATCGGCGCCGGTATCGTGCAGCGCGCGGCCCGCGAGATCTCGGGCACTCCCGCCCAGCGCACCTCACTGCCCCTGGCGACCGCCGCAGGCCTGCTGCTGCTGGCTGCCGTCGGCGTGGCGTGGCTCGGGCTGACGGACGGTGAGCTCCCGACCGCCGCTGGATGGGCCGAGTTCCGCAACCCAGACGAAGCAGCCGTTGAACCGATGCCCAGCCCGGCGGTTGCCCTGGATGCAGCGGCGGAGGCGGACGTGGTGCCCGAGCCCGCGATCGCGTCCGCGACGCCGTGGCCGCTGCCACCCGACACGGCGACCGCAGAGCCGGAGCAGTCGGACGTGGTCGCCATGCTCTGGGATCCCGACCCGGAGATCGGCCGCCAAGCCTTCCAGGGCATCATCGACCGCTGGTTCGTGCCGATCGAGGTGGAGAGCGCCGAGCAGATCTGCAATCAGGTGGGCAGTGTGGGGCTCGGCTGCCTGGAACTGGAGACGACCTGGGAGGAACTGCGGGCACTGGATCTGCCCGCTGTACTGCATCTCGAGGGGGATGACGGACCTGACCGCCTGGCCCTGGTGGCGATGGCCGATCGCCGGGTCCAGCTGGCCACGGATGACGGTCTGCGCTGGCAATCCCTGGATGACGTGACCCGTCGCTGGACGGGCGCTGCAACCGTGGTCTGGCAACTGCCGCCGGGCTATCGGCAACCCTTGCGGAGCGGCAACCGGGGTGAGTCCGTACGCTGGCTCCGGCGCCAGCTCGCCGAGGCCGGGCATCCGAGCAGCGGTCGCGCCGACGAGTTCGACGCTTCGCTGGAACGCGCGGTACGCGATTTCCAGGCCCGCAACAGCCTGACCGTGGACGGCATTGCGGGCCCATTGACGTGGATTCACCTTCAGCGCGGGACCGGCGTCGGCATTCCGTCGCTGACTTCCGACGAGTCCGGCTGATGTCGTTCATTCTGGAAGCGCTGCGCAAGTCGGAAGAGGACCGCCGCAGACAGGAGCATGCCGAGCCGGATCTCACGGAGCCGCCGCGACTCCCGGGTAGTCGTAAATCCTCCAAGGCCCTGCTGCTGCTGGCGCTGGCCCTGCTCATCAATGCCGGCGTGCTCGCCGCCTGGCTCATGCGGCCAGGCCCGGGACCAGGCGGCGAAGCGCTGACGCTGCCGGAACCGCTCCCCCCTGAACGCGCGCCGTTCCTGCTGCCGGAACCAGCGGTCAACGTGCAGCCGGCTGAACCGCGCGCCGCGCCTCCGGCGCAGCCGGATTGGTCGACGCGGCCGGTGCGCAGCCTCGGCTCCCTGCCGACGGCCGAACGGCGACGGTTCGACGCGCTGAACATCTCCACCCACATTTATGCAGAGGACCCGGCGTTCCGGGAGGTCAGCATCAACGGGCGGGTCTATCGGGAAGGCGGGCGCATCGACGGCATGACGTTGGTGACGATTACCGAGAGCGGGATCGAGCTCGGCGTCGGCAACGAGGTCATCGCCATCGATCTCCAGGATCAGTGGGATATCCGCTGATCGTTGCGCCGCGCGCGAACGGCGGCTAGTGGGAGAACGTGTCCGCGCAGCGGGCGTCGCGATCTGCGGCACGCCCGAGCCCGGCGGCAGTCCGCGATCGCAACGCCGGCTTTCAGCCGACGTTCGCTCCCACTGACTCAACGCAAGATCCTCGCGAGGCTCAGTGGGAGCTGACGTCCGCGCAGCGGGCGTCGCGATCTGCGTCATGCCCGAGCCCGGCGGCAGTCCGCGATCGCAACGCCGGCTTTCAGCCGACGTTCGCTCCCACTGACACAACGCAAGATCCTCGCGAGGCGCAGTGGGAGCTGACGTCCGCGAAGCGGGCGTCGCGATCTGCGTCATGCCCGAGCCCGGCGGCAGTCCGCGATCGCAACGCCGGCTTTCAGCCGACGTTCGCTCCCACTGACTCAACGCAA
>SKUB01000087.1 GCA_007122315.1 Pseudomonadales bacterium
TCACGGCAAACGTCTGGGCGTTCAATGGACAGGTCCCCGGGCCTTTGGTCCACGTTCGTGAGGGCGATGAGGTCGAGGTCACTGTCCACAACTTCACCACCAACAACCACACGGTGCATTGGCATGGGATCTTCCAGACTGGCACCTGGCGCATGGACGGGGTCCCCCATCTGACCCAGCACCCCATCGAGCCGGGGGAGTCGTTCACCTACCGCTTCGTCGCGGACAAACCCGGCAGCCTCTGGTACCACTGCCACGTCAACGTCGCCGAGCACGTCGGCCTGCGCGGCATGTGGGGGCCGCTGATCGTCGAGCCGAAGGATCCCTTGCCCATCGAGGAGGAGGTGACTCACGACGCCATCCTGATGTTCTCGGGCTGGGCGTCGGAGGTGGCGCACGAGTACGGCTCTGGCAGCGCGCCGGGCACGCTGCTCAATTACTTCTCGATCAACGGCAAGTCGTTTCCCACCACTCAGCCGATCCGGGTGAAGAAGGGCGACGTCCTGCGCATGCGCCTGTTCGCAGCGACGATACCAGTGGCCTTCCACCTGCATGGTCACGACATGCTCGTTACCCACAAGGACGGTAAGGCATTGCCCGAACCCTACGAAGTGGACGTGGTGCCGATGCAGCCGGGCGAGCGCTATGATGTCATCGTGCACATGGATAACCCCGGCATCTGGGCGACCCATGATCACATCGATCACCACACCACCAACGACGGTCGCGAGCATGGCGGCTCGATGCTGATCGTCGAGTACGAGGAGATTGATCCCCCGGATTTCTACGAGTGGAAGGATGTCGACTACCAGCCTGACTTCTACATGATCCAGAGCATGCGTAAGCCCCACGGACTGCACGACACGCCGGTACATCGGGGCGTCGATCTGATGGACCTGGAGTGAGCCTGGCTGGGTCCCGGAGCTGGCGTGAATGGGAGGCAGGATGAATGTCATGCGCGGGACCGCGCTGCTGTTGGCCCTGGCTGTCCCCTGCGGAGCGGCTGCCGCCGGGATCGACGAGATCCGGGTGCTCGCCGACCGCTTGTTCCGGGATACCACGGAGGTCAGTCCCACCTCGCGGCTCGGTGCCGCCGAGATTGCCCGCATCAATGTCGCGAGCAGCGAAGACGCCATCTCTTATGAGCCTGGCGTCGTCGTTCGCCGCCGTTACGTGGGCGATCCCAACGGGGTCATCGGCATTCGCGGTGCGAACATGTTCCAGACGACCCGCAGCATGGTATTCGCCGACGGCCTGCCGCTGCATTACTTCCTGCAGACCAGCTTCTCCGGTGCGCCGCGCTGGTCGCTGGTCGCTCCGGAGGAGATCGAGACTGCCGAGGTGATTTATGGACCGTTCTCGGCGGAGTACAGCGGCAATGCCATGGGCGGAGTGGTCAATCTACGCACCCGCATTCCGACCGAACGTCGCCTGCATCTCTCGGGAACCTGGTTTGCGCAGGATTACGATCAGCTCGGAACTGATACCCTGTTCGACGGCCACCGCCTGCATGCTGCATTCGAGGATCGCTTTGGTGCTCTTGGCCTGTTCCTGTCGGTCAACCGCCTGCGCAATGCCGGCCAGCCTCAGACCCACATGTTCGCGAGCCCCGCGGGGCAGGACCCGGAAGCGGTATCCGCGTCGGGGGCGTTTGCGGGTGTCGATGCCCGCGAACGACCCGTTGTCTGGGTGGGTGATGCGGGAGCCGAAAAGGCCGAGACCGAACTCTACAAGCTACGGCTGCATTACGATCGCGGCCGTTGGCAGTGGCGTGGAACGGTGGCGTACGAGGATCGGGAGCGGCACTCGCAGCGCCCCAACAACTTCGTCAGCGATGCCTCCGGTGAGCCGGTCTGGCAAGGTCCCATCGAGATCGACGGCACCGTTTACCGGCTGGACGGTCGCAGTTTCGAGGCTCGGCAGCAGGCGCGGCGGTCGCTCCTGCTCGGTGGGGGTGTCAGCGCAGCGCTTGGTGACGGCGCCTGGTTCCTCGATGTCTACGCCACGCGCTTCGAAATCCTCGACGATGAAGAGATTCGTTCGGGACTTCATCCGCAGGATCCCGACCACGCTGCCGTCAACGCCGCATTCGGCGGCCGCCTGATCCGCGATGACGGTACCCACTGGCAGACCCTGGACCTGAAACTCGGCACCGATGAGCTGCTTGGCGATCCCGCCATGCGGTTGTCGCTGGGACTCCATGTGGACCGCTACGAACTCGGTATCGAGCCCTTCGCCTTCGACGCGGTGAGCGGAACCCCTGGTGTTGCCCAGCGGGCCAGTGGTGGGCACACGGGGACCCGAGCGCTGTTCGCCCAGTGGGGAAGGAGTTTCGGTGACCGCTGGGACTTGGCGTTGGGGCTGCGCTTCGAACAGTGGCGGGCAGGGGGTGGATTCGTCGGTGCGACGTCGCATCCCGACCGCAGCGAGTCGGGTTTCTCGCCCAAGTTCTCCCTGGCGTACTTCCCGCGGCAGGATGTCACGGTGCGCTACTCCGTGGCGCGGGCGTTGCGTTTTCCGGTGACGGAGGAACTCTATCAGAACGTGGATCGTGTCAGCGCCGTGAGTACCGCCGATGCTGGCCTCGAGCCCGAGGCGGGTCTGCACCAGAACCTCAGCATCGAACGCGCATTGGAGAACGGCCTCGTTCGATTGAACCTGTTTCTCGATGATGTCGAGGACGTGATCTTCAACCAGACCGGCATCATCGACGGCGTCACCGTCAACGCCTTCCTGCCACTGGATCGGGTCGTCACCCGCGGCGTGGAGCTGGTCTACAATCACGGCGATCTGTTCGAGTGGCCGCTGGATCTTCGGCTCAACGTGAGCTGGACCGACGCCGAGATCCGGCGCAATCGGGTCAATCCGGCGATCGAAGGCAATACCTTCCCGCGGCTGCCCCGTTGGCGTGCCCATGCCCTGCTGGCCTGGCGACTGACGCCGACTGTCGAGTTGGCGGCAGGCATGCGGTACGCCAGCAACAGCCACGGCGATCTGGACAACGGGGATCACGCGCGGCGGGTCTTCGGTGCCCAAGATCCTCATCTCTTCTTCAATCTGCGTGCCAACTGGCGGCCGCGCGAGCAGTGGCGTGTCTCCGCCGGCATCGACAACCTCACCAACCAGGAGGCTTACGTCTTCCACCCATGGCCATCACGAACGCTGTTTCTCGAAACGTCGCTGTCACTCTGAGCGCTTTGCTGCTCGCCGTCGGGGCCTGGGCCTGCGACGCCGACGGGATCTCCATTCACTGCGGCAGCACCCCGTGGCTGGTGGCGACGGACGACTTACTGCTTGCGGTGTTCGTCCAGGATCAACGCGTCTGGTTCAGCCGCGGATCTGTCACAGGAAGCGCCTTCTCGGAGCCGGTGGCGGTCACCGCGGTAGCGGAGGCCATCGATCACAATGGTGAGAGCCGCCCCAAACTGGCCATCGCGCCCAACGGCACCCTGCACGTGACCTGGACCCGGCGCATCGATGGACCCTTCGCCGGTGAGGTACGCTACGCCCGCTCCGTCGATGGCGGTGCGAGCTTCACACCGGCAGTCAGCCTGCACGACCTGGACGCTCCGGTCAGCCACCGTTTCGATGCCCTGCACGTCACACCGGGCGGGACTGTACACGTCGTATGGATCGACAAGCGCCCGCACTCGGGAGGCGCGACAGCCCGAGGCGAGGCGCATCTCTTCCATGCGTTTTCGCGCGACGGTGGCTTGACCTTCAGCAGCAATCGCCATCTTGCCGGCCCCACCTGCGAGTGCTGCCGGCTCGGCCTCGCTGCAGCCGATGGTGAAGGCTTCGTCCTGTTCTGGCGCCACCTCTTCGATGGAAGCATCCGCGACCACGCCTTCACCGTGGTGGATGGCCGTTCGCCTGACGGCCCAGCTGACAGCCGAATCGAACTACAACGCGCCACGTTCGAAGGCTGGGATCTGACCGGCTGCCCGCATCAGGGGCCGCATGTCATCCGGGGCGATGGTGGCCATCATCTCGCCTGGTTCACGGCCGCGCCCGGTGCAGGCGGCCTGCACTACGCTTTTCGTGACACCGCTTCGGAGCAGATCGTCCGCCACGCTCACCTGGTGGCGAGACCGGGTGCGGACAAACCACAGCTCTGTGCCGACGGAGACCACGTTCACTACGCCTGGCGCAGTGTCTCCCCAGACGGTTTCACGCTATTTGCAGCCTCTTCCACCGATGGGGGGCGAACCTGGCAGCCTGCGACCGAACTGGCGCGTATCCAGGGGGACGCCGATCACCCCCAATGTGTGCAGACTTCGACGGGCGCGAGCTTCGCCTGGCACACCGCTAGCGAAGGTCTGCGCCTGTTGCAACCGGAGGGATCATGATGAGCGCGCGCGCATGGAGCGTTCTCCTATTCCTCGTGCTTGCAACACCGGCGCTCGCCCGCGGCATCGAGACCTTCGAGCAAGGCAGCTTTGCAGCCGTTCAAAACCGGCACGCGGACAGCGTTGTGCTCCTCGTGATCTGGTCCATCGAGTGCAGTCACTGCAAGCACGACCTGGCTCGGATCTCTGAGCGGCTGCGAGAGCGGCCCGACCTTCGTGTCGAGCTGATCGCCACTGACCCGCCGGCCCTCCGTGATGCCGTGCGGTCAACCTTGAAGGAGCTGGGTCTGGCAGGAGCCCCAAGCTGGCAGTTCGGGCCTGCTCCGGCACCACGTCTGCGCGCGGCAATCGATCCCGAATGGTTCGGCGAGCTGCCGCGCAGCTACCTCCTCGGTCCCGATGGCACGCGGATGGGCATCAGTGGACGCCTGCCGGAAGCCGCACTCGACCACTGGGCCGAACTGAGTCGATGACCAGCGTGTCGCGTGCCGCCCGGTCTGCGCGACTGCCGTTCGTCAATGCGCTGTTCTTTCCGGTGGCGACTCTGCATGCCGCCGTCATGCTGCCACTGTGGGTGGGTGGCCTGCTGGGCGCCTGGCAACTGCCCGCCGGGCTCGACTTCCGGGCCGCTCATGCTCATGAGATGTTGCTGGGTTTCGGGATGGCCGTGGTCGCGGGGTATCTGCTCGGTCCCCAGCCGATGGCCGTGACCGTGACCCTGCTGGGACTGTGGGTCACGGCCCGCATCGGTTTCATGACCGCGCCGGAACATGCCCTCGCCCTGACGTCCACGGCATTGTTCGCCGCCGGCGTCGCCTGGCGGGTCGTGCCCCGGTTCGCTCTGGCGGCGAAACAGTGGCGCAACCGAATCGTCGCACCGGTCGTGCTTGCACTCGCGTTGCTTACCTTCGTCGGACCTGGCGTCCTGCTGCATGCGGACTCTGGCCCACAGCAAGCTTCACTGCTGCTTCAGACTACCGTGCTGCTCCTCGGTCTGCTGATGTTCTACATGGGTGGGCGGATCCTTGCGGCCGCCATAGCCGGACACCTGCAGCGCCGGGGCCGAAAACTCCTGGCACGGGTCCAGCCTCGCCTGGAAGGCGCAGCGCTACTCGCCCTGATCGGCAGCTTGCTGCTGCAGCCCGTGGAACAGCCCCTGGCCTCGACGATTCAGGGCTGCCTTCTCTGCATTGCGGGCCTGCTGACCTGGGTCCGACTGATCCGCTGGCAACTGTGGCACTGCCTGGATCGACCGGACCTCGTCGCGCTGGCAAGTGGCTACGCCTGGCTCGGTATCGGGCTCCTGATGCTGGGCCTCGCGCGCTTGGGCGCGCCCGTCATGCCCAGCGTGGGCGTGCACAGTCTCACCATGGGAGCCCTGGGAACCCTGACCCTGACGGTGATGGCAAGAACGCGGCTGCTGTACCGTTTTCGTGATGCCGACGTCATGAAGCGAACGTATTTCTCCGCCCTGCTGATATCACTGGCGACGCTGGCCAGGATCGCCGTTGATCTGCCGTTCCTGAATGCACGGTTCGACGTCGCCCTCGCAGCCGCTGCCGTGTTGTGGTCACTCGCGTGCCTCGGCATTCTGCCAGCACTGTTCGCATCGACCGTGGTCGCCCGACATGGGCGCTATGGACTACGTATCGATTGAAAGAGGCAGGGGAGCAATGAACTAGCCCGCAAATCTCACCGATTGAATGGAAATAGGCCTCCGTCTGGTGCATAAAGTAAGGGCTGCCAAGCACTTACAAAACAACCAAAGCAGAGGCCTATGAAGACAGAGTGTAATCCCGCGCAGCTCGAATTTCATGCCCTTGGACGCCGCGAAGTAATCGGTCGCTTCGACGGCGGACGAATCAGCTCGGATGGCGGCGGTATGCTGCTGCGCGAGGTGGATACCCGCCTCGGATTGCTACCAAGGCTGGCCGAGTGCTTCACGGACTACCGGAATCCGTTGAGCGTTGAGCACGACGTACAGACGCTGGTCAGCCAGCGCGTCTATGGCCTGGCTTTGGGTTACGAGGACCTGAATGATCACGACGCTCTGCGCTCGGACAGCTTGTTGGCGATGTTGGTGGGGAAGTCGGATCTGACGGGGGCACAACGCGTTCGGGAGCAGGACAGGGGCCATCCGCTGGCAAGTTCGAGCACCCTCAATCGCCTGGAGTTGAGCACGCCGGAGACGGCCGAGAAAGATCGCTACAAGCGGATCGCGGGCGATGCAGAGGCGATGGATCGCTTGTTGGTGGATACGTTTCTCGAATCCCACGAACAGGCGCCGCGCGAGATCTGGCTGGACCTCGATGCCACGGACGATCCGCTGCACGGCCACCAGGAAGGTCGCTTCTTCCACGGCTACTACCGCTGCTACTGCTACCTGCCGCTGTACATTTTCTGTGGTGAACACTTGCTGTGTGCGCGACTGCGCCAGGCGAATGTGGATGGGGCGGCGGGGAGTGTCGAGGAACTCGACCGGATCGTCTCGCAGATCCGGGCACGGTGGCCGAAGACGCGGATCATTGTTCGGGGTGATTCAGGTTTCTGCCGCGACGCGATCATGCACTGGTGCGAAGAGAACGGCCTCTACTACTTGCTCGGGTTGGCCCGCAATAACCGCTTGAATCACATTCTCAGTCGAGAGATGCAGTGGGCCAAGACGGCCTGCAAGGCGACCGGAAAGGCCGCGCGATTCTTTCGCGACTTCACCTACCGCACGCGCAACTCCTGGTCCCGTAAGCGTCGAGTGATCGGCAAGGCCGAGCACCTGCCAGGGAAAGCGAACCCTCGTTTCATCGTCACCAACCTGCCGCCCTATCGTGGCGGAGCCCGACACCTCTACGAGAAGCTCTACTGCGTTCGTGGCGAGATGGAGAACCGGATCAAGGA
>SKUB01000170.1 GCA_007122315.1 Pseudomonadales bacterium
AGATCCGGGACCGCTCCAAGGACATCATCATTTCCGGCGGCGAGAACATTTCGAGCATCGAAGTGGAGGATATTCTCTACCGGCATCCAGCGGTGCTCGAAGCTGCCGTGGTCGCAGTCAGTGATCCGAAGTGGGGCGAAACACCCTGCGCCGTGTTGACCCTGAGCGAAGGAGCCGAGGCCAGCGCCGAGGAGATCATCAATTGGTGCAAAGAGAACATGGCGCGTTTCAAGGTGCCGCGGCACGTGATCTTTGCGCCGCTACCGAAGACCTCCACCGGCAAGATCCAAAAATTCGTGCTGCGGCAGCAGGCCGAGGACAGCATCAACGGGGCCAGCAGCGGATGAAGCGGCCGTTATGGAGTCGGCAGGCCCTGACCGAGGCGTTGCAGCTTAGGGATCCGTCACCCGTGGACGTGGACGGCATCAGCATCGACTCGCGGACGCTGAAGCCAGGCGATCTGTTCATTGCCCTCAGCGGCAGGCCGGACGCGCGCTACCATGGCGCCGGCGGCAGCGGGCGGGATGGCCACGACTTCGTTGCCGCAGCTGCGCAGCGCGGTGCTGCGGCTGTGCTCGTATCGCGCAGAACGGGGGCGGCAGTTCCCGAACTGCTTGTGGAGGACACCTTCGATGCCCTGTGGAAGCTCGCAAGAGCGGCGCGGGCACGATTCGTCGGGCCGGTGTTCGCGATCACGGGATCAAGTGGTAAGACCACGGCCAAGACCATGCTCGCCGCCACGTTGCCTGGGTGTCATGCCTCCGAAGGCAGCTTCAATAATCACATCGGGGTCCCTGTCTCCCTCGCGCGGCTGCACGAACACGCCGTCGCTGCGGTGTTCGAAGTCGGCATGAACTCGCCCGGGGAGATCGCGCCGTTGGCGCAGCTGATCCGGCCTGATGTGGCGCTGGTGCTCAACGTGCTCGGCGTCCACCTCGAGGGCCTTGGCAGCATCGAGGCCATCCGGCAGGAAAAGCTCTCCATCAGCTCAGGCTTGAGCGACGGTGGCGTGCTGGTTGCACCGGATGATCTGCTTCTCGAAGGGATGAGCGGCGCTGCGAAAGTCATCTCATTCGGTCGCTCCCGAGAGGCAGACGTGCGGCTGGACGAGCAGGACCCGGACATCCGTGTGCGGCTGCCTGATGGCAGGGCCCTTGCACTGCAACTCGCTGCCGACGGACCCCATCGCCGCATCACGGCCACCGCGATCATCGCGTGTCTCGTGGCCGCCGGTGTCGATCCCGAGGGCGCGGTCGAACCTTTGCGTGCGCTGCAGCCGCCCAAGGGGCGCGGCGGAGTGCTGGAGGTGTCCGGCGTGCGGATCGTCGACGACAGCTACAACGCCAATCCGGAGAGCATACGGCTGGCCATCGCCGGCCTGCTGGAACTCCCTGCACAACGGCGCTACGCGCTGCTCGGAGACATGCTGGAGCTGGGCCCGGAGGAGCACGCGCTGCATGCCGGTCTCGCAGCCGCATGCGCGGGTCTCGACGGCGTGTTCTGCGTGGGCGAGCGCATGGCAGCCCTGCATGCCGCCCTTCCGCAGCAGCTGCGAGCCGGATGGTGGCCCGATTGTGAGCACCTGGACGTGGACCGGGTCATCGCCACGCTGCAGCCTGGCGATGCCCTGCTCGTGAAAGCCTCCAATCGCCTGTTCTGGAAGGCCGGCACCGTCGATCGGCTGGCCACCGCGCTGGGCGAGCGCTGACTCGGACCGGTGCCCGGATGGATTCATGTAAGGTCGATGGCTGCGTGGCATAATCAATCCATGAACAGGATGGCTTCAGCATGATCGTCGATCACACCGGCCGCCGCTTCCGCAACCTCCGCGTCAGCCTGACCGCTGCGTGCAATTACGCCTGCACGTACTGCGTACCCGACGGCCAGCGCCTGCTGCGCGCCCGCGACGAACTGAGCGCCGACGAGCTGCTGCGGGGGGTGGAGCTGCTGATCGAAGTCGCCGGCATCGAGAAGCTGCGCATCACCGGTGGTGAGCCTCTCGTGACGCCGAAGTTCGATCCGTTCCTCGAAGGCGTCATGGCCATGGGGCTCGATGACGTCAGCTTCACCACCAACGGACAGCTGCTCGAGAACAAGGTGCCACTTTTGGCCGCGTGTGGCGTCAAGCGGGTCAATGTGTCGCTCGACACGCTCCATCCTGAGCGCTTCCGGCAGATCGCCCGCGGCGGTGATCTCGATACGGTGCTGCGCAGCATCGAGCGCTGCGTCGATGCCGGCATCCAAGTCAAGCTCAACATGGTGCCGCTGAAGACCGGCAACGCGGATCAGATCCTGCCGATGATGGATTACGCCCTCGAGCGGGGCATCGAGCTGCGCTTCATCGAGCTGATGCGCATGGGCCATCTCGCCCATTCTGCTGCCTTCGACCGCGACTTCCTCGGCATGGACGAGCTTCTGACCATTATCGGCGGGCGGTACCGCTACAACCGCACGGATGCCGCCTGGGACTCCACTGCGGTTCGCTTCGACGTCCGGGACGATGAGGAGCGGGTACTCGGTCAGTTCGGCGTCATCGCCAACGAATCCGAACCGTTCTGCTCCACCTGCACCCGACTCCGGCTGTCTGCCGACGGCTATCTGCACGGCTGCCTGTCATCGAGCAACCGTCACGCGGTGGCGGAGCTCCTGCGCGGACCTCGGGAAGAGGCGGTCGCCGGTCTGGAAGCCGCGCTGTGGCGGGCCATGGGCGACAAACAGGACGTGGCGTTCACTGGCGGCGCCACCGTGATGAAGCTGATCGGCGGATGAGTGGGCTGTCGTCCGGCTCCGATGCGAGATGAGATAGGAGCTCCATGATGGCGCAGGATGGCGGCAGTCGCGCCGACACGCTGTTCCAGGCCCTGCTCGACGAGCAGGCGTCAGAGAAACGGCCCCCAGTCGACCAATGGCAGCCGGAACGCAGCGGCAGCATTGATATTCGTATCGCCAGGGACGGCACCTGGTATCACGAAGGCTCACCCATCCAGCGCGCAGCCATGGTGAAGCTGTTCTCGACCATCCTGCGCCGGGACGGCGACGACTACTTCCTCGTCACACCGGTGGAAAAACTCGCCATCGAGGTCGAGGACGCACCGTTCCAGGCGGTGGCGTTGACGCGGGATGGTGAGGGCCCGGAGCAACGCCTGCTGTTCACCACCAACGTCGGCGACCACGTGCTTGCGGACGCCGAACACCAGTTGAACGTCCAGGAACGGGACGGCGAACCGTCTCCCTACGTGCATGTCCGTAACGATCTCTGGGCCCTGCTCAGCCGCAACGTGTTCTACGAGCTGGTGGAACTCGGCCAGCCTGACCCGAAGGACCCCGCGCGCCTCGCCGTGCGCAGCTGCGGCACCTGGTTCGATCTCGGGCGCACCTGAGAGGCGCGCCGTAAGCACTCGCAGCAGGGCAGCCTCAGCTCACATATTGGGATAGGTGGGCCCGCCGCCACCCTCCGGTACCACCCAGGTGATGTTCTGCGCCGGATCCTTGATGTCACAGGTCTTGCAGTGCACACAGTTCTGGGCGTTGATCTGGAACCGGGATTCGCCGTTCTCCTCCACCACCTCGTACACCGCCGCCGGGCAGTAGCGCTGGGCAGGCTCGGCGTACTTGGGCAGGTTGTGCTTGATCGGGATATCCGGATCGCTGAGCACCAGATGAACCGGCTGATCTTCCTCGTGATTGGTGTTCGAAAGGAACACGGAAGACAGTTTGTCGAACGTGAGCTGGCCATCGGGCTTCGGGTAGTCGATGGGCTTGCTCTTCTCCGCCGGAGCGAGCGTGGCGTGGTCGGGAACGGGGTCCTTCAGCGTGAAGGGCAGTTTGCCGCCGAACAGGGTCTGGTCGACCCAGGTGAATGCAGCACCACCGAGCATGCCGAATTTGTGCATGGCCGGCCCGGCGTTGCGGGCGCGCTTGAGTTCCGCATGCAGCCAGGATGACTCGAATTTCTCGGCGTACTCAGGGACCGCCTCGCCGCCCTCCGGATTGGCCGCCAGCTTCGCGTGCACCGCTTCCGCTGCGAGCATGCCGGATTTCATGGCGGTGTGACTGCCTTTGATCTTGAGGAAGTTCAAAAACCCGGCGTCGTCACCGATGAGCACCGCACCGGGAACCGTGAGTTCTGGTAGGGCAGGGAGGCCCCCCTTGACGATGGCGCGGGCACCGTAGGACACCCGCTTGCCGCCTTCGAACGTCGACCGATACAGCGGATGCAGCTTCAACCGCTGCAGCTCATGGAACGGCGACAGATACGGATTGACATAGCTGAGATCGACGATGATGCCGATCACCACCTGCTGGTTCTCGAGGTGGTACATGAAAGCACCGCCGGTGCTGCCGCGGCCGCTGGATAGTGGCCAGCCGATGGAGTGCACCACCTTGCCCGGGACGTGCTTGTCGGGCTCCACGTCCCAGAGTTCCTTCAACCCGATGGCGTAATGCTGGGTGGCCGAATCCTTCTCCAGATTGAATTTGGCCATCAGCTGCTTGCCGAGGTGGCCCCTGCAGCCTTCGGCGAACATGGTGTACTTGGCGCGCAGCTCATAACCTGGGGTGTAGGAGCCCTTCTTATCGCCGCTTCTGCTGATGCCGAGGTCGCCGGTGGCGACGCCGTTCACCGCGCCATTGTCGTCGTAGAGGATTTCGGCAGCCGCGAATCCGGGAAACAGGTTCACGCCCATTGCTTCGGCCTGTTCGCCCAGCCAGCGGCACAGGTTGCCGAGGCTGACGGCATGGTTGCCGTCATTGTGGGTGTCCTTCGGCACCAGGAACCCCGGAATGCGCACCTTGTTGTCGGCGGTGGGGAGCCAGTAAACCTCGTCGTCCGTCACAGGGTTGTGCAACGGGGCACCGCGCTCCGCCCAGTCCGGAAACAGTTCATCGAGGGCCCGCGGATCGACCACGGCGCCTGACAGGATGTGGGCACCGATCTCGGAACCTTTCTCGACGAGGCAGACCGAAAGCTCTTCGCCCGCCTTCTCGGCGAGCTGCATCAGCCGACAGGCCGCAGCCAGACCGGCAGGCCCGCCGCCCACGATCACCACGTCGAATTCCATCGCTTCCCGTTCGACAGCTTCGGTCACCAGGACCTCCTCAGTAGATGAATGATGCGCTCCACGCGAACCGCGAGGCTCCCGCGCCAGCATCAGGCAGGGAGCGGCAACAGCACAGAACGGACGCCCGGGGATGCATTGCAAAGCGTTGAAAATTATACCGAACCACCGCTGTGTTCACCACGCGGACGTGCTGCCCCCCGGCCCGAGCCAGCTTACCTTGACCCCCCTGGAGGCAGCCGTCAGAATACGCGCCTTCCGAATTCAGGGCACCTGCCCTGCGTGGCCCACGGCGCGATCGACCTCCGTTGTCGCATGTCGATGCGCGCGCGAACTTTACTGCGAATCAGGACCAACGAGGCAGACACCCATGAAAGTACTCGTCGCCGTGAAACGCGTCATCGACTACAACGTCAAGGTCAGGGTCAAGTCCGATCAGTCGGACGTGGACCTGAACAACGTGAAGATGGCGGTCAACCCGTTCTGCGAGATCGCGATCGAAGAAGCGGTGCGCATGAAGGAGGCCGGCACGGCGGAAGAGGTGGTGGCGGTATCCATCGGTCCGAAGGTCTGCCAGGAGCAGCTGCGGACTGCTCTGGCACTAGGCGCCGACCGCGCCATCCTGGTGGAGACCGACGACGAGCTGCAGCCGTTGACCATCGCCAAGCTGCTCAAGGCGGTCTACGAGAAAGAGGAACCGGGGCTGGTGATTTTGGGTAAGCAGAGCATCGATGCCGACAACAACCAGACCGGCCAGATGTTCGCGGCCCTGGCCGGACTGCCCCAGGGCACCGGCGCCTCCAAGGTCAGCATCGACGGCGACAAGGTGACCGTCACCCGGGAAGTGGATGGTGGTCTGCAGACCGTCGCGCTCAAAGCGCCCGCAGTGGTGACCACGGACCTGCGGCTGAACGAACCACGCTACGCCTCTCTGCCGAACATCATGAAGGCGAAGAAGAAGCAACTCGACGTGATGTCGCCGTCCGATCTCGGGGTGGAGGTGAAGCAGACCTTCAAGACCCTCAAGGTCGAGCCACCGCCGGAGCGCAAAGGCGGCATCAAGGTCGAAACCGTCGACGAACTGGTCGACAAACTCAAGAACGAAGCCAAAGTCATCTAAAAGCGGGGTCATCCGAGATGAGCATTCTCGTTGTTGCGGAACACGACAACAGCAAGCTGAACCAGGTCACCCTGCACGTCATCGCTGCCGCCAAAGAGATGGGTGGCGACGTGGACGTTCTGGTCGCGGGCAAGGACTGCGGCGCGGTGGCTGAGGCAGCATCCAAGGCTGACGGGGTCGCCAAGGTGCGTTGCGCCGATGCCGACTGCTACGGACACCAGCTCGCCGAAAACATGGCGCTGCTGATCGCCGAACTGGGCAAGGACTACAAGCACGTTCTCGGCGCGCACAGCACGTCAGGCAAGAACTTCATGCCGCGGGTTGCTGCACTGCTCGACGTGGCCATGATTTCCGACATCATCGCCGTGGAGTCCGAGGACACCTTCAAGCGTCCGATCTATGCCGGCAACGCCATCGCCACGGTGCAGAGCACGGACGGCATCAAGGTGGTGACGGTCCGGCACACGGCATTCGATGCGGTGGCAGCGGAGGGCGGTTCGGCCTCGGTCGAAGCCGTGGACGCTGCTCACGATGCCGAAATCTCCGAGTTCGTCGACGAGGAGCTGGTGAAGCTCGATCGTCCGGAGCTGAGTGCGGCGAAGGTGGTGGTGTCTGGGGGCCGGGGCATGGGCAGCGGCGAGAACTTCAAGATTCTCGACGGCATCGCAGACAAGCTCGGCGCGGCGATGGGTGCATCCCGGGCGGCGGTCGATGCGGGTTACGTGCCCAATGACATGCAGGTGGGGCAGACCGGCAAGATCGTGGCGCCGGAACTGTACATCGCCATCGGCATTTCCGGCGCCATTCAGCATCTGGCCGGCATGAAGGATTCCAAGGTGATCGTCGCCATCAACAAGGATGAGGATGCGCCCATCTTCCAGGTGGCGGACTACGGCCTCGTTGCTGACCTGTTCAAGGCGGTCCCGGAGCTCGAAGAAAAACTGAACGAAGTGCTCTGATCCAACTTGGATCGAGCCCAGCGCTTCGTTTCAACGATTTTTCAGTGGGAGCGAAAGTCGGCCCGAAGGGTCGGCTTTGCGATCG
>SKUB01000074.1 GCA_007122315.1 Pseudomonadales bacterium
CGATCTCGGCGATCTCGGCGATCTCGGCGATCTCGGCGATCTCGATGAGCCGGTGGCTGAACAGGAACCGGTCTCGGCGCCCGGGTGGCATCCCGAACCGGAACAGCGCTTGCCTGCCGAACAGGACCGGGATCCCGGCGAGCCGATCGCCGAGCCGGATTCCGCCGAAGCTGACCCCGAGATCCTCGCGCTGTTCCTCGAAGAGGCGCGGGAACTCGCCGAGAACCTGGATGCCACCGTGACCCGTTGGCAGCAGGAGCCGGACAACGAGCTGCACCTCGAAGCGCTGCTCCGCGACTTGCACACGCTCAAGGGTGGCGCCCGGATGGCGGGGCTCACCGCCCTGGGCGACGCCACCCACGACCTGGAAACGATCCTGGCTGGTGCCCGCAATCGGAGCCCCGACGCCGGTTTCTTAAGCGAGATCCATGCTGCGATGGATGCCTTGGTGGCGCGGGTCTCCGCGCTCGACTCCGGACAGGCCACCGGCCCAGCGGCAGCCGCAGCGCCCCAGCCGGAACCTGCACCCCGTGCACCGGTAGCCAGGGAGGTTGTCGCCCCGGACAGGGAGGCACCGCCGTCGGCCGTCCCAAAGTCCGCCGCTGAGGCGCCGCTCAAGGAAGCGCCTCAGGAAATGATCCGGGTGGCTGCGGGCCTGCTGGACGGGCTGGTGAGCCTGGCGGGCGAAAGCAGCATCATGCGTGGGCGCATCCAGCAGCAGGTGGTGGACACCGGGCAGGCGCTGGAAGAAATGGCGGCGACCATCGATCGGATCCGCCAGCAGGTCCGGCGGGTCGAGCTGGAAACCGAAGCCCAGGTGCTGTTCCGCCGGGAAAAGAGCGGCAAGGACGGCTACGAGGATTTCGATCCGCTGGAAATGGATCGCTACACCCAGCTCCAGGAACTGGCGCGTACGCTGGCCGAGAGTGCCTCGGATGTCAGTGACCTGCGCCAGACCCTGGTGGACCGGGCCCGTGACACCGATACCCTGCTGCTGCAGCAGGGACGCATTCACACCGATCTTTCCGAAGGGCTCATGCGCACGCGCATGGTCCCGTTCTCACGCCTGTTGCCGCGTCTGCAGCGCATCGTCCGCCAGGTCGGCCGCGAACTGTCCAAGTCGGTGAACCTCCGTGTCCGGGATGCGGAAGGCGAACTGGACCGCAACATCCTCGAGCGCATGATCCCGCCGCTCGAGCACATGCTGCGCAATGCGATTGACCATGGAATAGAGTCGGCGGAAGTGCGTGCCGAACGTGGCAAGCCGGCTGTCGGGACCATCACCCTCAGGCTCGCGCGGGAGGGTGGCGAGATCCTGGTGGAGGTGTCCGACGATGGTGGCGGTATCGACGCCGCCGCCGTCCGCGCCAAGGCCATCGAACGCGGCCTGCTCGCGCCGGATGCGCAGCCTTCCGACGAGGAGGTGCTGAGTTTCATCATGGCGCCGGGCTTCTCCACCGCGCGGGCCGTGACCCAGATTTCCGGTCGCGGCGTCGGCATGGACGTGGTGAACAGTGAAGTGCGGCAGATGGGCGGGAGCATCGGCATCGCGTCGGTGTTCGGCGAAGGTTCGCGGTTCACTGTGCGGCTGCCTTTCACCGTATCCATCAACCGGGCGCTCATGGTCACGGTGGGCGAGGACGAGTACGCGCTGCCGTTGAATTCCATCGAAGGCATCGTGCGCGTCAGTCCAGCGGATCTGCGCCAGCGCTATGCCGACGACGAACCGGGCTTCAACTATGCCGGCCGGACCTACGGCCTGTCCTACCTCGGCACGTGGCTGTCCCAGCCGGCACGGGTGCGCGATGACGTTCCGTCATTGCCGGTGCTGATGGTGCGCAGCGGCGATCATGGCCGTGCGGTGCACGTCGATGCCATCGCCGGCAGTCGTGAGATCGTGGTCAAGAATCTCGGCCCCCAGTTCGCAGGCGTGCAGGGTCTGTCAGGGGCCACGATCCTTGGTGACGGTCGGGTCGTCGTCATTCTCGATCTGCCCACCCTGCTGCGTGGCAGCGCAGAGCTCACGCTCGAGCACAGTGAGGAGCTGCGCCCCGCCAGGCAGGACGCCCGCACGAAGCGGGTGCTGGTGGTGGACGATTCCGTCACCGTGCGCAAAGTCACCACCCGGTTGCTGGAGCGCCAGGGCATGGAAGTCTCCGTGGCGAAGGATGGCGTCGAGGCGGTCAGCGTGCTGCAGGAGCTGCGGCCTGACGTCATGCTGCTCGACATCGAGATGCCGCGCATGGATGGGTTCGAGGTGGCCCGCCATGTGCGCAACGATGACGCGCTGAAGGACCTGCCCATCATCATGATCACGTCCCGTACCGGTGACAAACACCGGGAGCGGGCCGCGTCGCTGAAAGTGAACCGGTTTCTCGGCAAGCCGTTCCAGGAAGCGGAGTTGCTCAGTGCCATCGAGGAACTCACCGCGTGATGGCCGATGATCTCGAGCTCCCCTGCATCCTGGCGCCCATCGCCGGGGGACAGCTGCTGCTGCCGAACGTGGCGGTGGCGGAGGTGCTGCGCAGCCAGCGCGTGCGCGGCAGCGACGGACTGCCGTCGTGGTGTGCAGGACGCTTCATGTGGCGTGGCGTGATCGTGCCGCTGCTGATCTTCGAGCAGGCCAACGACGGGGAGGGTGAACCCCCGGCAAGCGGGTCAGCTGACGGCGTCCTGGTGATGAACCGCACCCGGGAGATGGCCGGCGTTGGCTATTATGGCCTCGTGACCCGTGGTACCCCGCGGCTGCTGCGTCTGGCGGACGAAGATCTGGAGATCGTCGCTGGGGCACCGCTGCGATCGGCGGAGCTCGCGCGGGTGCAGCTCGGTGAGGACGACGCCATCATTCCGCGCCTCGCCTATCTCGAGGAGCTCATCATCCAGCACCGCCTCGGCGGCCCCGTCGCCCGCGTCTGATCACCCCTCCGTTTCGTGCGAGCGCAATCGTCAGTGGGAGCTGTCGTCGCCCGCAGGGCGGCGTCGCGATCGCGGACTGCCGCCGGTTTCAGGCGCGACGCAGATCGCGACGCACGCTTCGCGGACGTAGGCTCCCACTGAGGCCTCGCGTGCGTCGTCGTTGTTCCTTCCGTGACAGCGTGAACGATCGTTTGTGGCGTGGGTCATGCCGGAGCGACGCTGATGAGGGTCAGTGACCGAAGTCGCCGTGGACCCATTGCAGGACGGAAAGTGCAGCGACCGGCGCGGTTTCCGCGCGCAGGATTCGTGGGCCGAGGCGCACCCGCGCAAATCCCGATGCCGCAAGCTGCTCCACCTCCGCCGCCTCGAACCCGCCCTCCGGACCGCTGGCCAGCGTCCATGCCGTTGCGGTATCGGCAGCGGCTGATGCCATCAGCGGTGCGCCTTCCGGATCCAGAACGAGCCGGCCCCCGTCGTCGGGGAGCGTAGCCAGCCAATCCGACAGCGACTGCGGCGCGCTCAGAACCGGCAGCCGCGACCGCCCGGACTGCTGCAACGCGTGTGCGACTACACCTTCGAAGTGGCGCATGCGATTGGCCAGCCGCTTGCCGTCCAACCGCACCTCGACGCGCTCGGTGAGCAGCAGATCGATGGCGCTCACCCCCAGCTCGCAGCTCTTCTGCAGCGCATAGTCCATGCGTTCGCCCCGCAGCAGGGCGAGTCCAAGGCGAAGGTTGAGCGGCGACTCCACCTGATCTTCGCAGGCCCGTTCGAGCCGCACCCGGCAACGCTTGCCGTCGAGTGCCTCGATCACACCTTCGAAGGCCGCGCCCTCGCCGTCGCAGAGGATCACCGGATCGCCGACCCGGCGCCGCAATACCCGGCCGAGGTGATGCGCCGGATCGCCGTCGAATTCAAACACGCCCGGCTCGAGTGAACGGCCGGGCAGCAGCAGGCGCGGGACGCGCACGGATCAGTTCCGTTCGGCGAGGGGGTGACCGAGCCGGTCGAGCAGCGCCAGCGGCACCTTGGACTGGTTCATGCTGTAGATGTGCATGCCGGGAATGCCGCCGGCGATCAGCCGCTCGCAGAGGTCCGTGACCACGTCCAGGCCAAAGGCCTGCAGGCCCGGCGGATCATCCTGCAGATGCTCCAGACGCTTTCGTATCCAGCGCGGGATCTCCGCGCCGCAGCCGTCGGAGAAGCGCACCAGATTGGCGTAGTTGGTGATGGGCATGACGCCTGGGACCACCGGCACTTTCACGCCGGCCTGTTCGCAGCGGTTGACGAAGTCGAAGTACGCGTCGGCATTGTAGAAGTACTGGGTGATGGCCTCGTCCGCGCCCGCCGCGACCTTGTCGACGAAGTAGGCGAGGTCAGTCTCCGGTGAGCGGGCATCCGGATGCACTTCCGGGTAGGCGGCGACATGAACGTGGAAGTGATCGCCGCTGTGTTTGCGAATGCGCGCGACCAGCTCATTCGCGTAGTAGACCTCGGAGCGGTTGCCCATGCCTGAGGGAATGTCACCGCGCAGGGCGACGATGTGGCGAACACCTGCGTCCCGATACGCATCGAGCAGGTCGTTCACCGCATCCGGGGCGTCGGATCCGATGGAGAGGTGGGGTGCGACGGTCCGGCCTTCGGCATGGATCGCCAGGACCAGGTCCCGGGTGCGGTCGCGGGTGGACCCGCCGGCGCCATAGGTCACCGAGTAGAACTCGGGTCCCGCGGCGTCGAGTCGGGCCCGGACCCGTTCCAGGCGTGCCAGACCGTCCTCATCGCGAGGCGGGAAGAACTCGAACGAGATGCGCTTCAAGGCCGGCAAGGCGCTGGACTCAGAGCTCGGCCCGCAGGGCTTCCGCCCGATCGGTCCGCTCCCAGGTGAAGGCCGGCTCTTCGCGGCCGAAGTGGCCGTAGGCTGCGGTGTCGCGATAGATCGGCCGCTTCAGGTCGAGCATGGCGATCAGACCTTTCGGGCGCAGCTCGAAGTGTTTCCGCACCAGCATGGCGATGCGATCGTCCGGCAGCTTACCGGTGCCGAACGTGTTCACCGAGATGGAGGTGGGCTCGGCGACGCCGATGGCGTAGGAGAGCTGAATCTCGCAGCGATCGGCTAGCCCGGCGGCGACGATGTTCTTGGCCACATAGCGGCCGGCGTAAGCGGCGGAGCGATCCACCTTGGACGGATCCTTGCCGGAAAACGCACCGCCACCGTGGCGGGCCATGCCGCCGTACGTGTCGACGATGATCTTGCGCCCTGTGAGACCGCAGTCGCCCATGGGGCCACCGATGACGAATTGGCCGGTGGGATTGATGTAGACCTTGGTATTCGAGGAGAACCAGTTCGCCGGCAGTACCGGCTTGATGATCTCCTCCATCACGGCCTCGCGCAGGGCCTTCTGGCTCACGGAGGGGTCGTGCTGGGTGGACAGCACCACCGCGTCGATGGCCACCGGCTTGCCGTCCGGGGCGTACTGGAACGTGAGCTGGCTCTTGGCGTCCGGCCGCAGCCAGGCGAGCCGCCCGTTCTTGCGCAGCTCCGCCTGCTTCTGCACCAGGCGGTGGGACAGGGTGATCGGCGCCGGCATCAGCACGTCGGTTTCGTTGGTGGCATAGCCGAACATCAGGCCCTGGTCGCCGGCGCCCTGCTCCTTGTCGTCACCCTCGTCCACGCCCATGGCGATGTCCGCGGACTGCTGGCCGATGGCGTTGATCACCGCACAGGTGCCGGCGTCGAAGCCGAGGTCGCTGGACGTGTAGCCGATCTCGGTCACGGTACGGCGTACGATGTCTTCGTAAGGAATCGCGGTTCCCTCAGGAATGCGGATCTCGCCTGCGAGGACGACCATGCCTGTCTTGATCAGGGTCTCGACGGCGACGCGGGCGTCCGGATAGGCGCTGATCATGGCGTCGACGATGGCATCGGAGATCTGATCCGCCATCTTGTCGGGATGGCCTTCGCTGACGGATTCGGACGTGAAGATCGCGTACTCGGACATGGCGGGTTCCTGATTGGCTGCGGGCGTGCCACCTGCCCGCCCCGAAACGCCGCGCATTGTACTGTCTGGCGTCGGGCATGGCGACGCGGACGGCGCTCCGGAACCGGATCGTGACTTGAAAGCTCTGCAGCCCGAACATGAGCAGCTATCGTGATGGCCCGCGCATTGCGCGCTCCCGGGTGGATCAGGACAATAGCCGCCCGCGTGCCGAGCCCACGAAGAGAGACCATCGATGCCGACCCGTCGAGAACGCGCCAACGCCATCCGCGCGCTGGCCATGGATGCCGTGCAGCGTGCCAACAGTGGCCATCCCGGCGCGCCGATGGGCATGGCTGATATCGCCGAAGTGCTGTGGCGCGATCACTTGCGTCACGACCCCGGTGCCCCGAACTGGGCGGACCGCGACCGCTTCGTGCTCTCCAACGGCCACGGCTCCATGCTGCTCTACGCGCTGCTGCACCTGACCGGCTATGACGTTCCGCTCGAGGCCCTGAAGAATTTCCGTCAGCTCCACGCGCCCACGGCGGGCCACCCGGAGTACGGCGAACTGCCCGGCATCGAGACCACCACCGGCCCCCTCGGGCAGGGATTCGCCAACGCGGTCGGCATGGCGCTGGCGGAGAAAATCCTCGCCGCACGGTTCAATCGCGATGGCTTCGACGTGGTCGATCACCGCACCTGGGTGTTCCTCGGCGACGGCTGCCTGATGGAAGGCATCTCCCATGAGGCCGCCTCATTCGCCGGGACCCACCAGCTCGGCAAGCTGATCTGCTTTTACGACGACAACGGCATCTCCATCGACGGCGAGGTGGCGGGCTGGTTCACCGACGACACCCCGAAGCGCTTCGAGGCCTATGGCTGGCACGTGGTCCCCGACGTGGACGGTCACGACGCGGACGGCATCGCCGCGGCGGTGCAGCAGGCCCTCGCCGACGGCCGGCCATCCCTGCTGTGCTGCAAGACCGAGATTGGTTTCGGCGCCCCCAACAAGGCCGGAACCGCCGGCGCCCACGGCGCGCCGCTCGGCGAAGAGGAGATCGCCCTCGCTCGGAAACAGCTGGGCTGGTCCCACGCGCCGTTCGAGATCCCGGACGACATCCGGGCTGAATGGGATGCCCGCCGGCAGGGAGGCCAGCGCCGCGCCGAGTGGCTCGGCCTGTTCGACGGCTATCGTGAAGCCCACCCGGAACTGGCCGCCG
>SKUB01000055.1 GCA_007122315.1 Pseudomonadales bacterium
CTGCGGTAAGGGAAATGAATCCAGTGAGGGGAAAGTAGCTGTGGCTGTAGTGCTCATTGCGCTTGCACAGCACCTCTCCGAAGGTCAGATTGACGATGGTGCCACAGCTGAGCAAAGCATCCAGATCGTCGCGCGGCAAGCTTGCGATCAGCAGGTTCGCAACCAGCGGGCGCGCCAGATCGTTCACGTTGAGAACCAGCGCATGAGACAGAACCTCGATTCGGGCCGGAGCATTCGAGTGTCCTCCGTTACAAGCTCCACCTCAGTTCGCTGCAACACACAGCGCCCAACCGGCCGCAAGGTCCAATCCGGCAGGACTCGGTTCGACTCCTCTGCGTCGAGAGGAGGCAGCAGGGCTTTGTGTGCTACCGAACTGACGGCGTGAGCGGTGAATCGGCACCATGTAATTGGATGCTCCAACGAGCATTCTGAAACCACGAGCATTCAGCCGCGCAGTCGGATGAATCGCATCGTGACCGGGCCCCCACCCGCATCGATCGAAGCTCGTGGCGCCCGCACTCGTTCCCCCAGACGAGTGCGGGCACCCTATTAGGAAATCGACCACACGGGATCGGATGAACAAGGGTGTTCAGGCCGTGCCGGGTTCAGCCAACCCAGGACAGCCGCTCATCGTGCCCCAAGCAAGACGCTTGCAGCGTTGTGATCCCTCTCGAACCGCGATCACGAAGTAATCAAGTCCTCAACTCCGAACGCCCGCGCATCCGGATCCCACTCCAGGCGCAGGCTGCGTCCATGCATTGATACTGCTCGACCGGGACGTAACGGCTCAACACTCTCCCGAGCAGGCTGTACCGCCCGACGCTGACCGGGCCGTGGCAGCGCCCACAGGCTTGCACATCCGGTGCCCAAAGCGGTGGTGTACCCGTCATGTCGGAGTGGGTCGCAGAGGCTATCCTGGACTCTATCGAAGGTTGCCTGCCACGCCGCTTCTGCCAGGGATCGAAGCCTCTGGAGGGCACATGCCCGCCTTCGTTCTCCCACTGGTCGATGGGATCAAGGAGGGTACGGCTCGGACCGAGGATGCAATCGCCATGCTGATCAAAGCTGCTTGCGACGGCACTCAGTGGCGACTCGTGAACACCAATCGTCATAGCGACCCCTCTCGGCGTGCTGCCGATTCAATCGATACGACTGATTATTCTGTAAGCAGGCTGGCGTTCGCTCTGTTCGGTTTCGCACATAACGGCTCCCGGTTCGGAGACCGCGATGTGGTCTGTACGACGACGAACTGACGGCCGGATGCGATACGCACACGCTTGCATTCTGGCCAGCTCCCCGTGAGTGGAACTCATCTGAGCTCAGGCCTGCATGCAACATCCATGGAGCACAGTCATCGTGAAGCACTTTCAACTTCCCCTTGCACTCGTCATCGGCAGTCTCGCAGGCGCAATGGCCATTGCCAGCATCGGATGCAGCGGCTCCGAAAAGGCTGCAGATTCCGAAGACGCCAGGCCGGCAACCAGCGAGAGCATGGAAAGTCCGGCATCGGATACCGCCACTGACCGTGATGTCCACAACCCAAGCGCCGCCGGATCGAACGCGACCAACTCCGGTGATTTCATGTCCGACGCCTGGATCACCAGCAGGATCAAGGCACAACTGCTCGGAGACGAACTCAGCTCAGGATTCGAGGTCAGTGTCGAATCCGTCGACGGCTGGGTGACTTTGAGCGGAAGCCTGGTCGACCGCGAGGCCGTGGAGCACGTCAGGAATCTGGTCGAGGACGTCGAAGGTGTGCGCGGGGTCGACATCTCCAGCCTGAGCGCCGTAGCCAGGATTTGAGGAGCGGGCGCTGAACTGGCGCGCGATCAGGGCGCTTTGCGGCACCAAGAGGCACCGCAAGGACCCTCGCGCGCGTCGCCGAGTCGCAGCGCAACGAACTCAGAATGCGCGTTCCGCCACCGTGATGACATCGCCAGGCCGAAGCTGGTAGTTGGTCTTGAGATCACCTCGCCGCAGCACCGCATCGAGATCCACGTCCCTGGCATCGCGCCCCTGGCGATAGAGGCGGGTACGCGACGGTGCGGCAAACTCAGTTGGCCCGCCCGCTTCGAGCACCAGGTCCATGACGGTCATACCGGTCCGGTAGGGGATCGATCTCGGCTGCCGCACAGCACCGGTCACGCGGACACGAGTCAGGTATTCAGCACTGGCCAAGCCCGTCACGATGACGCTGACCTGCGGATCCTGAACATACGCAGACAGCCGCTCACGCATGAGTTCGGCCACCGCCTCAGGCGTCTTGCCGCCCACCTCGACATCGCCGATCAGCGGCGCGGAAACGAACCCGTCCGGACGCACCGGTACCGAAACGGACAGCTCCGGGCTGCGCCAGACGCTGATGGCGATGGTATCGCCGGCTCCAAGCTCATAGCGCTCCGTGAAAGCCGGACCGAGGTCAGCCTCCGACGGTGGCGCACCCGAGCCCGAGCTCGAACAACCGGTCGAGAACGCCCCCAGCAACAGGAGCGGCAGCAGCCAGGCGAACCCGGCTCGTGATGTGACTTCGTAAACGTTTTCACTGAATTTCATGACAAATCTCCATGGCGTCGGGGCACGAATCACTCTTCGTAATATTCGGTGTAGCCATCCGCGCTGCGGAGCCGTGCCGCATCGTTGAGGATCAGACCCGCAAACCGCTCCGGAGGAATCGATGCCAATGCCAGGTCGACGGTATACCTCGGAGTCGAATCCGCTCGGACCACCAGCGCGATCTGACCGACGTAGCGGGTCAGCAGGCCGGTCTCACTGGTCATCAGCAGCGGCGGAGAGTCGATCACCGCCATCCGGTCTGGATCCGCAAGCGAAAGCTCCTCCACCAGCTCCAGCATCCGGTCGCTGGACAGCAGTTCATTGACATTCTCGTGTGGTCTGCCCGCCGGCAGGATCTGCAGGTTTTCGAGGCCTTCAGGCCGGACCAGCAGCTCCGCAAGATCGTCCACGTCGCCAGCGAGGTAGTCGATCAGGCCGGGGAATCCTTCCAGCCCAAGCAGGTGTGAGGTTCCGCGTCGAATCACGTCAGCGTCGATCAGCAATGCCTGGCGATTCACTTCCAGGCTGAGAATGAGCGCCAGATTGGTGGCAACGAAGGTCTTGCCTTCGCCTGCCACCGCACTGGTGATGAGAATCAGATTGCTGGGCAGGTTCGGCCCGTCATCGAGCTGCTCTACGGCAGCATTGAACAGCAGCGCACGCTTGATCCTGCGGTGCTCATCGAGCAGTCCACTCGGTTGTGGAAAGCCCGGAACCGCGAACCCGAGACTGGCCAGCCGAGGCAGATCGACATCCACCCGACCACGGTCGGCAACGGCACCCTGCCAGCGATCGCCCGGGAGCGGCGAGGCAGCAGGATGCAGGTGCATTTCGTCCGCGGACTCGACGGCCATCTCCCGGGGCCGCGCCCGCTTCGGCTTCGCCAGCGAGGAACGGGGACTCCCCGAGTCTGACTTCGTTTGTGCTTCCTCGGCCTTGAGACGCTGCACCGCGCGATCTAGTAATCCCATGACATTTCTCCAGCAGGGTGCTGTAACCCAGAGTCCATCACCTCGAACATTCAGGCGTAGAGCCACAGAATGAACAGGTAGGCGACGAGCAACGCGACCATCACAAGCCCATAGAAGATATGACTCCCGGTCCGCGCGATCTTGCGCTTCCGCGACACCACGCTCCCAACTCGACCGAGCACGGTGAGTCCGGTCCGGTCACGCAACTGGCCTGTATCGCTGTAGGTGGGACTGACCAGGGCCAGCAGCAGCGCCGCGGCACCACCCATGGCCAGGGCGCCACCGAGCACGATCGTCGACAGGCGCGCCCTCGCGGGCGCGATGGGGTTGCTCGTCACATGCGGCGGCTCGATGACCTGAAAGATGCCCTCGCTGACGGTCTGATCCGCCTCCCGGGCCATGTTCGCCGCCTCCCGGCGACTGATCAGCTGCTCGTACTGCCGGCGCACCACGTCATAGTCACGATCGAGACGGGTCAGTTCGGCCTCCACCTCGGGAATCGTGTGGACGGACTCCGCGAGCTCCGTCATGCGCCGGCGGTGCTCCTCGACAGTCACGCGCTCGGACGCCACCACCGCTTCCGCCCGCGACAGCTCCAGCTGCAGATCCTGGATCCGGAATCGATCCCGGCTGCTGTCGGGCGTCAATGCCGGACCATCCTCGCCCAGCCTGGCGCGCGCACGCTGCAACTCCCGGCGCGCCGAGACGACATCGGGGTGCTGATCCGTGTAGCGGCTCTCGAGCTGGCTCAACTGCTGTTCCAGGTTGCGAGCCTGCTCGGCGCTGACGGAGGGGGCAACGGCGCTGCCGACGAATGCCGGTTCCGGCATGCCATCGGCATTGCTGAGCATGGGATCAAGCTGCTCCTGGAGATTCCTGCGAATACGCTCGGCGCGCGCGAGCTGGAGCTCGGCGCCACGCAAAGCCTCGCGAGCCCCGTAGAGCGTCGTGAAGTAGTTCGGACCGGTTCCGGGAAGCAGCGATGCATTTTCCTGACGGAAGTGCTTGAGGCGGTCCTCCGCCTCCTCGAGGCGCACTTCGTGTTTGGCGATCTGAGTCGTCAGGAAACCGTCCATTCTTTCCGTGCCCCGCTGCGACAGGCCGAGAACAGACTCGATGAAGACGTCATGCACCGTGCGCACCACGGTCAGCGCGCGCTGGGGGTCACTGTGCAGGTAGGCGAGTTCGAACAGGTTCTCCTGTCCACGCCGCTCGGTGGAATCCGCGCGGACGATGATTCCGGACGCGAGACTGTCGAGCATTCTTTCCCTGTCAGCAGGCGTCCTGACGTCCAGGTCCAGGCCCGCTTCACGGGCAATGCGCTCGAGATTGGGGCGAGAGAGCAGAGAGCTGCGCGCCACGCGCAAAAACTCCTGATCCACTGCGGTGCTGTCCAACGCCACACCGTCCAGAAGCCGATTGAGCATGCTGGCCGTATCGACGTAGAGCCGGGTGTCTGCCCGATAGACATCGCTCATCTGAGACACGACGATCCATCCGGAGATCGCAACCACGAGCGTCACGGCAACCCCTGCCTTGCGATGCAGCCAGGCCTGCCGGGCCTGCCTGAGAAATTCGAAATACTTGTCGACCATGATCGATCCTCCAGGACCATTCACCAGGGGAACTCGGAGCCGCCCCAGGCACTGTGATCAGAACTGCTGTCCACTCAACGCAACCGCCAGCCTCTGCCATTTCCGTTGTCCGCCACTTGCTCGCGCAGCCTCGAACCGATCTCCGCCAGCGCCATGCGCCAGCGCTTGAGTCTTCGATCCCAGCGCGCCAGGGTCGGAAACTGCTCGAAGGGATCAGTGATGCCGGAATCCGGATGCTGAGCGCGAACGGACAAAGCAATTTCGTTGATGATGCTCCGGGCCTTGATGGTGAAGCGGGCCGCATTGGCAGCACTCAAGGACTCACTGCGATACCACCCGCCTTCGAACAGCCAGCGACGGAGGTGGCTACTCAAATTCGGCGAGATCACATCAGTGAAGAAGGTGCGAACATCTGCACCACCTGTGACGCAGGCCTCGTTCAGATCGTCGTACCAGACCCGGTGATGCACGCGTGCCAACGCATCCGCGCCGAGAAACAACAGGTAGCTGCTGACCCAGCGTCGGGCGATCTGGCCATCAATCGCGAACGGCACCCCTCCCTCCAGCCCACTGCGGAAGCCGGTCAAGCCCACGGCCGGCGGCCGGCGCACGGAAGCGAGAAACGCGGCACTGCGCGGCAGCGAAAAGCGCCGATGCGTGTTGACCGTGTCATTGACGAGAATCGCACCGAAGCCGTCACCGAACTCGGCACGCAGCACATCGAGACCTTCCTGCCATCCGGAAAACTCGTGCTGACGGTTGCTGCCGACGGTGACCTGCCATCCGCGCAAGCGCCGGGCAATCGCGCCATCACCAAGCAGCGTCGAACAGTTCGCGGTCATGATCCGCTGCCGCCGCGGAATCCAGAAGAACATGCGGTTGCAGAAGTCCAGCGCCGCGCGTGTCTGATCCGGCGTATAACCCACGAGCAAGAGACAGGTTCGGGCAGGCGCGAGCCGTTTGGCGTTCACGGTCCTGCCTCATCAGTCGGCTGCAGACCTGCGAGTTGATCGAGCGCTGTACCCGCACCACTCAGATACCGGCGCAGCAGGTCCCGCGCGCCGTCGCATCCGAGATCGCAGGTCGCAGAGACTGCCAGCAGCGCACCCTCACGCCGACCACGCAGCGCCGCCGGCACCTCGAGCAGCTTCGCCCGAACCCGATCGTGCGTGACCACGCCACCGATGACGTACCAGGACCACACCACCCGCCGCTCGCCACCTGCGACCAGCTCGATTTCGCTCAACCGCAGCATTTCGCCGCCGACATCTGCCGTCACCGTGCGCGTCGCGGTGACATGCCACTCGAAGCTGAGGCTGTTGCGGCGCGAAATCAGCTTCGAATCCCCACCGGCGCCGTGATAGCCGACCAGATAGACATCGACTGCGGTCCTCTCAGGGGCCGCGAAACCGGCGCGCGCTTCGACGTGCGGTCGCAGGAAATCGGGCCGCCAGCGGCCATCACGGTCCACTTCGGACCAGCCCGCCGGCGTGGCGGCGCTGAGGTCCGCCTGCGCAGGCACCTCCGGTGCGGCGACATCGGAACGCAGCGCCGTCGGAAGCAGCAGGATCAAAGCAGCAGCCGCACCGGCGAGCAGAAAAGCGCTGATCGGTGCCCGCTGGATCGAACCGCTTCCCCGGGGCAGGGACGCAGGCCAGGCGCCCTCCCGCGACTGCAGTCGACGGCCGAGCAGGAGCACCGGCGCCATCATGATCGCGAACACCAGCCAGCCGAAATTGTCGTGCTCGGCAATGAGCGGATGCTGCATGGCCGTCGCTTCACCGATCAGGATCAGGATGTAGATTCGAATCCAGTTCGAGACCACCGCCATGACAGCCGCCGCCAGCAGCAACAGCCAGCGGCTCGACGCGCGCTGCAGGGTGTCGAAGCCGTAGAACGCAGCCAGCGCCAGAGCAACGATGAAATAGCGATCGCCGGAGCAACCCTCGGCTATCTCGAACGTCCCGCTGGCGATGTGCACCA
>SKUB01000183.1 GCA_007122315.1 Pseudomonadales bacterium
CTGGAAGAACACGTCTTCACCCAGGAACTCGCGGACCTGGAGATCCCGGCCGTGCCGCCCCTGGCGGACGAGGATGGCCGGACGCTGCACCGGGACGGCGACCTGCGCTATGCGATTTATCCCCGCCACGGTGGTCGTGCCCCGGACGTGGAGGATCTCGACGCCCTGGCCGTGCTCGGCCGCTACATGGCGCGCATCCACCGCGTCGGAGCGCTGTCCCGTTTCACGCACCGCCCCGACCTCAGCGTGGCGGAGTTCGGTCATGCCAGCCGCGAATTCCTGCTCGCATCCGAGTTCCTGCCCACTGAACTGCGGCCGGCCTACGAGACGCTGAGCGCGGATCTGCTGCAGCGGATCGAACAGGATTTTCCACCCCTGCACAGCTTCCACGGGCTGCGTCTGCACGGCGACTGCCACATGGGCAACGTCCTGTGGCGCGACGAAGTGCCCCACTTCGTGGATTTCGACGATGCCCGCAACGGGCCCGCCATCCAGGACCTCTGGATGCTGCTGTCTGGCGAGCGCCCCCAGCGCATCGCCCAACTCTCGGACATTCTCGAGGGCTATGCGCAATTCGCCGAGTTCGACAGTCGTGAGCTGGTGCTCGTGGAGCCACTACGCACCCTGCGGATCATGCATCACGCGGCCTGGATCGGCCGCCGTTGGGAAGACCCCGCCTTTCCGCGCGCGTTTCCCTTCTTCGCGAACCAGCGCTTCTTCTCGGAGCACATCCTGAATCTGCGCGAGCAGCTGGCCGCACTCGACGAGCCTGCGCTGGAAGCCTACTGACGCCGGTCAATCCTCCGCCAGGACACTGCCGTCGAAGCGATAACCCGCGTTGTGCACCGTGGTCAGGCCGCGGTGCACGTCACAGAGCTCGCAGTGCAGCTTGCCCCGCAGCCGGGCGATCAATGCATCGACCCGCCGACTCGCCGGATCCCAGGGCTCCCCATAGATGGTCCTTGAAATCTCGTCCCGGGTGACGACCCGACTGCCACCTTCAAGCAGCAGCCCAAACGCCTGGGCCTCGCGCTGCGACAGCCGCTCTTCCCGCTCCTCGCGACCGCAGTACAGCACACGGCCGCTGCGCAGCTGGAGGCAGACCGGGGCCTGGGCGCGGCCGGATCGCACACCCTGGCGGAGACGGCCGAGTACGCGCTCGGCGAGTTCGCGGTCGTCGAAGGGTTTGAACACGACGTCGGCTGCACCGAGCGACAGGGCACGGCGCAGAACCGGCAACTCCCGGCTGCCGGTGATCACCACCACCAGCAGCTCAGCGGCCAGCTCGGCCACCAGGTCGAGGCCATTGGAGTCCTCGAGACCCACGTCCACCACCGCCGCCACGGGTTTCACGGCGCGCAGGATACCCAGGGCATCCACCATCCCGGCAGCGGTGAGGACTTCGGCGCCCTCCGCCTCGAAACGACGCTTGAGCAGCGAGCGCAACTGGAGATCGTCTTCTACAATCAGAAGCGTGGGGGGCTGGGCCATGGCTGCGGCTCGGAAGGGGGCTGATCCGAGCATACGACATCCGTTACACATGCAACAGATCCGCCATTTCGGGAGCGAGCGTAACGCCGCGTACATCCCCGCCTTGTGGCCCCGGGCCATCGGTCCAAGATGACAGGCCAAGAACGACCCTCTAAGAGGAGGCTCCAGGATGGGCGTCGTCGCCAGGCAGGACAGTCAGAAACGAGCCGTCATCATCGACGATTTCGTTGAAATGGCACATTTTCTGCGCGATCTCTGTGCGGCCTCCGGCTTCCAATCCACCCTCTACGAACGGGCCACCGACCTCGACGCGGAAACTTTCACCGCCGCAGACGTTCTGTTTCTGGATCTGAGCCTGCCGGATGTGGACGGCGTGCAGTTCATGCGCCGCCTCGGCAGCAATCGCTGCAGGACGCCGATCATCCTCATCAGTGGTCATGCCGGCTGCATCCTGTCGGCGGCAGCGAGCGCCGGGCGGGAAGCCGGGCTGAACATACTTGGCACGCTGCACAAACCCTTCTCCATCAGCGAGTTCGATGCCCTGATCAAGACCATCGCGGGTGACGCCGACCTCGAGGACGTGGGCCCGCTGGTGACGCCGGAAGCCTTCGAAGCGGCTCTCGAGCAGAACCGTATCGAGCCCTACTTCCAGCCGAAGATCGACCTGCGCCGGCTGGAAGTCGCCGGGTTCGAGGCCCTTGCCCGGCTGCGGCTGGACGACGGCCGCATCCTGCTGCCGGATCAGTTCATTCCCACGGCCGCGGAGTTCGGGCTCGGCGACGTGCTCACCGATCGCATGCTCATCCTCAGCCTGGATGCCTGGCGCGACTGGGTCGCGCGGGGTGCGGACTGGACGCTATCGGTGAACATTCCGGTTTCTCGCCTGGCAGACGTGCAGTTCCCGGACCGACTCGAGGAATTGACCGACCTGTGGAGCATCGATCGCCGCAAACTGATCCTGGAGATCACCGAGACCGAACTGCTCGATCACCACCCGACGGCCATGGACACCCTGGCAAGGCTAGGCATGAAGCGCTTTTCGCTGGCGGTGGACGACTTCGGCACCGGTTTCTCGAGCCTGATGCAGCTCAAGCGCCTGCCGTGCGTGGAACTGAAGATCGATCGCAGCTTCGTTGCCGACATGCATCGGGACCGGCACTCGGAAGTCATCGTGCGCAAATCCATAGAAATAGGACACGATCTCGGACTCATCGTCACTGCAGAGGGCATCGAGAGTCAGGACGACGTGGACATGCTGCAGCAGATGAACTGCGACCAGGGCCAGGGTTTCTTCATCAGCCGACCAGAGTCCCGCCAGCAGGTGAACCTGTCCTACATCGAAGGCTTTGCGGCCTGATCCGCGTCCTCGAACGCCAAGCGATTCGCGACGGGATTGGCGTACTGCAACAGCAAGAAGTCGCGCTCCTCCGCTGGCACAGCCGCAATCCGCGCGTCGAAACGTTCACGGGTCGCAGCGCTGAACTCACCCACGCTTCGTGCCAGCGTCTCGGGCACGTCACCGCCACGCCGGCGCCAGGCCTCCAGATGCGTCGGAAACAGCCGGAATCCCGCATGAATCTCGTCATCCAGCCACTGCGCCACGGCATCCGCGTCGGCAGGTGAACCACTGAGCTCCGGACCGAAGTGCACGTGTACCCGTGCCTTGTCTCCGGTGATGCCCATGACGATGCTCTGGATGTCTTCGTCCGGAGGCTTCTGGTAACTGCCCGACTCCGACCTCACCTTCAGTTCGTGCGCCTTCATGGCGTCACAGGGATCGAGTTCGTAGCTGATTGCCACCGGGACGATGTGCAGGTCCGCCATCACGTCCGCAAATGCTCGCCCGCTCTTGCGCTCGCTCAAGTGGAACATCTTGATGATGGCCGGGTCGGTGCGATCGTCTCCGTCCTTGGCCCGACCCTCCCGCTGCGCGATCCACACCGAGTGTCCCTCGGCGATGGAGTGGTGAAGGAAGCGCGAGGTCTGGGTATAGGCGGCAAGCTGCTCGCGCACACCCTTCGCCGAGCGCTTCACCACGAAACTCTTGTTAAGGCGCATCAGATCGGTGGCGTAGGGCTTCTGCAGCAGATTGTCACCGATGGCGATGCGGGACGTGCGATGACCTTCCGCATGCAACGCGTAGTTGAGAAACACGGAGTCTATGGCGATGTCGCGGTGGTTGGAGACGAACAGATAGGCCCGCTTGGGATCGAGCCGTTGCGCTCCGCTCCAGCTGAGGCCGTCCGTGGTACCGGCGATCATGCGGTCGAACCAGCTTTCCAGCGAGAACTGAAAGTCATCCACCGAATCGAAGTGCGCCACCCGACGCGCCAGCACCTGCCCGACCAGCGCACGCAGCAGCCCGGGCGCGATCCGATAGGCCAACGGAAATCGATAGGCCGCCACCGCGGAGAGAAACTCACGATCCACCAGGAGGCGATCAAGCACCTGCCGCACCTCGTCATCCCGGTACGGACGGATCTCCGCGAACTCGTCCTCTGCCGTAGCCATCTGCATGCGTGTCCATCCCAAGGTTCCCCCCTGGGATTGTAGAGGTTGCGCGCCCCCTGCACACAGCCCGGACTTTTGCGCTATGTTGCGCGCGACGAATGAGCGGACGGGAAGGCAGCCCATGGCAAAGCAACTCGGCATTCGCCCCTACCAGCGCGGACTCGCCGACCTCGGCGGCGGCAGCTGGGCCTGGCTGCAGCCCGACGGTGGTTGGGGCTGGTCCAATGCGGGCCTGATCACCGATGGCGACGCGAATCTGCTGGTGGACACACTGTTCGATCTCGATCTGACCGGCGAGATGCTCGATGCCATGCGCGCCTCCGTGCCCGCGGCAAAACGGATCGAACGGCTGGTCAACACCCACGCCAACGGCGACCATTGCAACGGCAACGAACTGGTACGCGACGCGGAAATCATCGCATCGACAGCCTGTGCGGAAGAGATGGCGCACGAAGATCCGAAGGGCATGGCCGCCATGAAGCGCCAGGCCAAGGACATGGGTGACCTCGGCGAGTTCTTTCTCCACTGCTTCGGCGCCTTCGACTTCGACGGCATCACCCAGACACCGCCGACCCGGACCTTCGACGGTCATCTCGAGATCGCCGTCGGCGACAAGTCCGTGGACCTGATTCAGGTCGGGCCGGCCCACACCCGCGGTGACACCCTGGTACATGTGCCGAAGGACAGCGTCGTCTTCACCGGTGACATCCTCTTCATCGAGGGCCATCCCATCATGTGGGCCGGACCGGTGGGCAACTGGATCGCGGCCTGCGAACGCATCCTGGCCCTGAATCCGGAGCTGGTGGTTCCAGGCCACGGTCCGATCACCGATGCTACCGGCGTCCGCGCCGTACGCGACTATCTCAGCTACATCCGGGACGAAGCCCGGGCGCGCTTCGATGCCGGTCTCACCGCTACCGAGGCTGCTCGCGACATCAATCTGGATGATTACGACAGCTGGGGCGATGCGGAGCGCATCGCCGTCAATGTGGCCACGCTGTACCGGGAGTTCAGCGGCGATGAGACCGCGCCCAACGTCCCCGAGCTGTTCGGTCTCATGACCCAGCTCTGGAAGGAGAGGCGACGCGCCTGATGCGGATTCGCAACGCCGTCGCTGACGACCTGGCGCCCGTCACCACGCTCTACAACCACTACGTGACGACGAGTTCCGCCACGTTCGACCTCGAGCCCGTGACCTGCGAACAGCGCCGGCCCTGGTTCGAGCAGTTCACGACGAACGGACCCTGGCAGCTGCTGGTTGGAGAGACGGAGCACGCCGACGACGGAGCACTCATAGGCTTCGCCTGTTCGACGCCGCTGCGGCCACGGGCGGCCTACCGCCGCTCTGTGGAAACCACGATCTACCTGGCCCCGGATGCCGCCGGCCGGGGGCTGGGCGCAACGCTGTACCGCGCCCTGCTCGATGCGTTGGCTGCGGCCGGCGTCCATCGGGCCTATGGCGTAGTCACGGTTCCCAATCCCGCCTCCACCGCGCTGCACGAAAAGCTCGGTTACGAACGGGTCGGGCGATTGTCCGAATGCGGCTGGAAGTTCGAGCGCTGGTGGGACGTGGCCTGGTATGAGTACCGGTTCGGTACGGAAGCCCGATGATGCGCAGGCGTCAGATGCCCAGCGTCACGTCGGGCGTCAGCGCCGCGTAAAGGATCCAGCCGCCCATGGCGAACAGCAGAGCGAAGGCGAGCCGCCGCAGATTCGACTCGGACAGTGCCGGCGGAAAACGCCGGCCGAGCCAGGTCGCCAGCAGGATCAACGGGATGCTCCATGCCGTGAGCATCCAGACCGCACTGGTCAGTCCGCCATCCACGCCGACGACTATCGTCCGCGCCAGGGTTCCCAACGCAAATGTGGCCAGCAGGCTGGCGCGGATCTCAGGGACCGACAGCGGCTGCCGATAGACGAACCATCCGATCACCGGTCCGGCAGCGGAAAACAGCCCACCGAGCACACCGCCACCCATGCCCGCAGCCAGAAACGCGGCCCGGCCCGAGACCGCCTCCTGGGGTCTGGGCCGCAGCATCATGGCGCCGCAGCCAAGCAGAATGAACGTCCCCAGCAGGCCCTGCAGCAGCCGCTCGGAAGAGGCATCCAGGTAGTTCAGCAGGAACACCCCCAGCGCGACGCAGGGCACCTGTCCCAGGACCATCCAGACCAATCCACGCCGGTAGATGCGCGGATAATGTCCATGCAGGGCCATGAAGATGTTCACCAGGCTCACCAGGCTGATCACCGCCGTGGTCACGGGCAGCGGGAACAGACCCAGCGCGCTGCTGCCTGCGATGAGAATCATGCCCAGTGCGAAGCCCGCCACGGTCTGCACATAGCCGCCGAACAGGACCAGGGCGAGGAAGATGAGCAGGGCGTGATCCAAGCGGGTTCCGTCGAGTCGGCGTGGAAGGCGGCGCAGTATATCCATTCATTCAAAGCGCGGGCGCACCGGCCACGGTAGTCCCGCAATGTGCGTTGCTCTAATCTGCAACAGGGGCGAGGGCGCAGGAGGGACGATGAGCCGCTTCAAAGAGTATGGCGAGTACGACGCTGTGGGTCTGGCTGAACTGATCCGTGCAGGCGACGTCACGGCAACCGAGGTGATGGAGGCAGCCATCACCCGGGCCGAAGCCGTGGACCCGGTGTGCAACTGTTTCGTCACCACCGACTTCGACAGCGCGCGCCGGGCCGCCCACACGCCCGGCTTCGGACCCTTCGCCGGGGTACCGTTCGCGGTCAAGGACCTGTGGCTTGAGTGGGCCGGTGCGCCACACAGCGCCAGTACCCACTTCACCCGCGACATGCGCCACGAAACGGATGCGCCCCTGGCGACGGCGTTCCGCCGCGCCGGTCTGATCTCTCTGGGCAAGACCAACACGCCGGAGTTCGGCATCACCGGCACCACCGAGCCGGCCCGCAACGGGCCGACCCGCAATCCCTGGAACCCCGAGTACATCGCCGGCGGCTCCTCGGGCGGTTCCGCAGCCGCCGTAGCCGCCGGCATCGTCCCCGTGGCCCATGCCAGTGACGGTGCAGGCTCGATCCGCATCCCAGCCGCCTGCTGCGGTC
>SKUB01000091.1 GCA_007122315.1 Pseudomonadales bacterium
AGCGCGGGTCCGATCACGCGTGGCACCAACGCGTTGAGCCTGAATTCAGGCACCGGCAACATTGCAGTCGTATCCATCGGCGGCAATGGTGCGCTGGCGGTCGCCTCCGCTAACGACGCGACCTTTGGCGGGCCCGTGACGGCCTCGACCCTGGCCCTCGACGCCATCACCGGCGCGGTGGCGTTCCAGGGCAACACCACCATCAATACTGCTCTCATGACCTCGGTGAACGCCTTCGACCTGGCCTTCACGGGCACGACGAACACGGTCGCAGGCAGCACCACGTTCCAGAACACGGGCAACCTGACGCTGGGCGACGGCGCGGGAGACAGCATCACCTTCGCCGGCGGATTGAACACGACCGCAGGCCCGAGCGCGGTGAGCGTTGCGGGAACGGTGGCAACCAACAACAGCAACATGGTGCTCGGCCCGATCTCGGTGGCCGCGGCTAGCAGCCTGACCACCGGGGGCGGTGGCGGCGACCTGACCACGGGCGCCATTTCCCGCGGCACCAACGCGGTCACCCTGAATGCCGGAACCGGGGATATCGAGGTGGCCTCGGTGACCGGCAACGGCGCGCTCACGGTGACGAACGCCAACGATGCCACGTTCATGGGGCCGGTGACGGCGTCGACGGTGAATCTGAACAACGCCGGGGGCACCATCGCCTTCCGTGGTGACACGACCATCAACACCGGCCTCACCACCGCGGCGAACGGGTTCAACGTCGCCTTCACCGGTGCCAGCAACTCGGTGGCCGGCGCCACCGAGTTCCTCAATACGGGGACGGTGACCCTCGGCGATGCTGCCAGCGACAGCATCACGTTCGCTGGAGGCGTGGACACCACGGCCGCGAGCAGCACGAACATTGCGGGTTCGGTGATCACCAGCAACGCCGACCTGCTGCTCGGTGACGTCGGGCTCGACGCCGCGGCAACGCTGCGTTCGGGTTCGGGTGAGATCCGTACGGCGGCCATCAGTGGAGCCGGTCAGATGCTGAATCTGCAGGACGACTCGGCAGGCTCCACCGGTGCAGTGGTGATTGCCGGTAACGTGGCCCTCGGCAATCTGGTGACGTTCGGCCAGAACTACGATGTCAGCCTGCTCGGCGGCGGTACGGTCACGTCGGCCACCACGTTCCGCAATACCGGCAGCCTGACACTTGGCGACGGAGCCAATGACACGCTGACGTTCGCAGGTGGTCTGACCACTGTCGGCAGCCCGACCAATCCGTCGTCGCTGTCGCTGGCCGGAACGGTGGCGACGAACAATGCCGCCATGCGTATCGGCACCGCGACGCTGTCCGCGGCCACCACGCTGTCCACCGGGACGACCGGTGCCGGCGGGCTATTGCAGACCGGAACGCTGAATGCGGCGGGCAACAACCTGACGCTGCGGGCGGGCACCTCGGGCGCGATGACGATCGGTGCGGTGAACAATGCCGCGACGGCCATGTTCGCCTCCGGTGGCGACGTGCGCGTCAGTGGCGGCCTGCAGGCGAACACGGCCAGCTTCGGCAGCGCCACCACGTTCACGGTGGAAGGGCCGATCACCCTCAACAACCTGCAGACGCAGAGCAATGGGTCACGCCTGGTCCTCACCGGCGGCGGAACTGTCACGAATGGCGTGGCGCTGGCGAACACCGGTGGCCTCGTGCTCGGAGACGGCGGCGACGATGCGTTCCTCTTCGCCGGGGGACTCGACGCCTCCGCGGGCGCGCTGTCGCTCAATTCGATCCTGCGCACGAACAGCGCGCAGCTCATTACGGCGGGCGTGTCAGTCGGCGGCAGCAGTGTGATCGACACGACCAACGTCAGCGACCCTCTGGTGGCCGGTGGCGATGTGACGCTTGGTGGTCCGGTGCAGGGTGTGGCCGGCAACGAGATTTTCGAGATTCGTGCTGGAACCGGTGACGTCATCGCCGCTGACGGAGTGAGCAACATCGGGTCGTTCTTCGTCCGCTCAGCCAATGAGCTGACCCTCGGTGACGTCGCGACCAATGGCAACACCATCCGTACCGTCACGTTCAGCGACGTCAACCTCAATGGCGATCTGTTCGCTGCCAGCGGCGACGTCTCGATCATCTCGCTCAACGGCAGTGTGCTGCAGGCGAACGGAACCCGGGTGACCGCCGCCCAGGGCAACGCGCACCTGGTGGCTTTCGATCAGATCGATCTGTTCGAAGTGCATGCCCCGCAGGGAGACATTTTCCTGGTGCTGCTGACCCCGGATGCAGGTGGGCAATTCAATCGGGTGGGCCCGCCGGGACGATCGACCCCGGATTTCGTCGCTGGGGATCTGCTCACTGTGGTGAGTAGCGGGCGCGCGAACTTCGGCAGCGCGGCCAGCGGTTTCCGTATCCAGGCGCCGCAGTCATTCATCAGCCTCGACGACGGTCAGAGCTTCGTCGACGAGACGAACGCGCTCACCCTGAACACGCTGCCGATCGGCAAGCAGCAGCTGCTGGGCGGCGTCTTCGATCAGGTGGATGCAGCGCGGCAGCCTGAGATCCCGCTGGACAGGTTGCTGGTGGACCGGGTGCTCAACGTGATCACCGGCGTGGCGCGAGCCCAACAGGCCATCTCCGATAGGGCCCAGACCCAGAGCCAGGCCGCGACGCAGCAGGCGGACGAGGAGGAGGTGCTCACCGATCTCACCGAGGACGTGTTCATTGAGATCGCGCTCTACGACTTCGACCGTGAACGTCCGCTGTGTCTGCCGACGGAGCTGCAGGGCTTCGATGCGGCGCCCTGCATCGGCCAGGATGAGGAAGATGTCGTTGCCGCGTGGTTCGATCGCCTCGCGCGGGACCTTCTCACCACGGCCGCAAATGATGCCGGCGGGCTGCCCCTGGTGCAGCAGTTGCGGATCTCGGGCGGTGGAGCGGCCGGCGGCAAGTGACCTCGCCGCCCTTTGCGGCGAAGGCCTCCTGCGGCTAGATTGGACGGCTGTGGCCCGGGGAGGGCCTTAGGCATCCAAACGAGCGCCGGGGAGGCTGCATGTCCATCAACGTCAAACCAGTTCCAACCCTCGATGAACGTATCAACGACATCCGTGGGGCCACGGCGGAGATCATCAACGATCACATCCTGCCCAACGAAAACCGCATCTGGGCAGCCCGTTGGGATTCGGCAAACAGCTCTCCCGAGGTGCACAAGGAAGCTTCGGCGCTGCGCCGCGAAATCCAGCAGCGCGTGAAGAAAGCCGGACTGTGGGCGCCCCATCTGCCCGAAGAGTACGGTGGGATGGGGCTGACGTTCATGCAGCAGGCCTACATGAACGAAGTTCTCGCTTACAGCGTCGGTGCTTCTGCCCTGTTTGGCGTGGTCGCTCCGAACTCGGGCAATCAGAAAATTCTGGTGAAGTACGGTACCGAAGAGCAGAAGAAGCGCTGGCTGGAGCCGCTGGTGGCCGGGGAGATGCAGTCCGGCTTCTCCATGACCGAGCCGGATACACCTGGTTCAGACCCTCGTTCGCTGAAGACCACTGCCCGCAAGGATGGTGACGAGTGGGTCATCAACGGTCACAAGTGGTTCACTTCCAACGGCAAACGCGCCGATTTCCTGATCGTCATGTGCCGGACTGAGGACCCGGAAGCCCCGGCACATGCAGATGGCAAGATGACGCAGATCATCGTGCCGACGACTACGCCGGGAGTGAACATCGTCCGGGGCGTCCCGGTCTGGGGTCGCGATTCAGATCATTGCGAGATCATCTACGACAACGTGCGGGTGCCACTTTCGAATGCACTGGGACGCGAGGGCAGCGGCCATCAGGCGGCGCAGGATCGGCTTGGTGCGGGGCGCGTGTTCCATTGCATGAACTCTATCGGCGCCATGTGGCGATCCTTTGATCTGATGAACGAGCGCGCCATGACGCGCGAAGTCCACGGTGGCCCGCTGGAGGAGAAACAGTTCATCCAGGGATTCATCGCCGAGTCGTATATGGACATTCAGGCTGCGCGCCTCATGACCATTCATTGTGCCGAAAAGATGGAAGCAGGAGGCGACCCGCGCGTGGACATCTCCGCGATCAAGGTGTTCGTGCCGGAGGCCATGCATCGGGTCGTGGACCGTGCCATACAGGTCTGGGGCGCGGCTGGCGTGTCCGGGGACCTGCCACTGGCAGGGTACTATCAGGGTGCGCGGACTCTACGTATCGCGGATGGTCCCGACGAAGTTCACAAGGTTCTCATGGCCAAGCTGATTCTGCGCCGCTACCACGCCGGGGAGACCTGGGATTTTGGCAATTGATCGATCAGGCCGCACCCCGGAATTCGTCAGGCGCGGAGTGTAGCGTGCTCGTGAAACCCGGGCGCTACCCCCAGTGGCGCCCTGCATGATCGAGATCGAACGCATCGATGACTTCAGGAGCTGGTGCATTCACTGCAATGGCCAGCGCCTGATCATCGACCCCTGGCTCGTGGACGATCTCCACGTCGGGCTTGGCGGACGCTTCATCACGCGTGTGCATCAGCAGCCGGTGGCGCTGCGGCCGCGGGATCTGGTCTCCCCTGATCTGGTGATCCTGACCTCTTCGCTGCCGGGGCACGCCCATCAGCCCACGCTGGCCGCCCTGGATCGAGGGTTGCGGGTGGTGGGTACGGCAGGCGCCGTGGCCATTGCGAGGCGCCTCGGGTTCAACCGCACCATCGCCCTCGGCGCGGGCTCCAGGGTGCTGCTCGACGGCAAGTTGTCCCTGCATGGCATCCGACCGCGCTTTCCATTCAACGCACTCAACGTCGGTGTGTTGTTCGAATCCATAGCGGACGGGGTCAGAATCTACATCGAGCCGCACCTCGCGCCGGAACGCCACCCGCTGCTCGAGCGTGGCGTCGACGTCATCATCACGCCAGTCGAGCGGGTCCGCATGCTGGGCCTGAGCCTGAGCATGGATCTCGAGGAGTGCATGGCGCTGGCGCGTCGTGCGCGGGCGCGTTGGGTCCTGGCCACCAGTACCGGGGCGGCCAGTGCCAGCGGATGGTTGCCGCGGCGGTTATGGCAGATCGAGCCGGGCGCAGAGGCCTTCGAGTCCGTGGTTCAACTCCACGTCGGCGAGGGCCGGGGCCGCACTCTCAAGCCAGGCGAGCGGGTGAAGATCCCGCCGCGCCAGCGCCGCGAAGGCTGATGCATGCATCCTCAGCGGGGATCCCGGTGGGAGGTCGCTCGCTCCTCGCGGACGAACAGCATGCCGATGAACCCGATCACGAACAGGATGATCAGGGACGCATAGCCCACGCGTTGGCTGGCGAATGCTGCCGTCATGGCACCCACCATCCACGGCCCGAGGAAGGCCGTCGCAGTACCTGACAAGGCGTAGAGACCAAAGAACTGCGTCGTCATCGTCGGTGGTGAGATGCGAGCCATCATGGTCCGTGACGAGGCGAATGCGGACGTCACGAACATGGCAAAGCCGAGGCCATTACAGAAGTAGAGGAGTTCGGGCAGCGTGTTGAAGTAGGGAGCCTGCCACAGGCGCGTGGCCGTCTCCGCGTCGTAGGGAAACACGAACAGGATCTCTTCCGGTGTGATCGATACCCCGGTGCACAGCAGCAGGGACGTACCCCCGACGCTGAGCAGGATGGCGCGCTTGGAGCCGAGGCGGTCATCGAGCCATCCGCCCACGTAGCCGCCGATGGCTGCCGCAGCGGACATGAAGATGCCGAACAGCAGCATGTGTACGGTGCCCCAGCCGAAGATGCCGGCCGCGTAGACGCCGCCGAAAATCAGGATGCCGACCAGCCCGTCGTTGTAGATCATCCTTGCCATCAGATAGGTGGCGATGTTGCGGTAGTGCGGCAGTTCGCGGAGCGTGTCGCGCACCTCTTTGAGCCCTTCGCGGACAGCCGCCCGAATACCCAGTCCCTGGGCACCGTCGGGCGTGAACAGCAGCAGAGGAAGCGCGAACAGCAACAGCCACGCGGCGGTCAATGGGCCGACGATGCGCGCATCTTCGAAGCGCTCCTGATCGATGCCGAACCAGGCTTCCGCCGGCACCCAGCTCCACTCGACTGTCCCCGGCAGCGCGAGCAGGAACAGCACGCTCACCATCAGCAGCAGACCGGCCACATTGCCCAGGCTGATGGCGAGGCCGCTGACGAATCCGATGCGCGTTGCCGGCGCAACATGGGGCAGCATGGAATTGTGGAACACGGCTCCAAACTCGAAGCACATGGCGATGACGATAATGCAGATCAGGGTCGGCAGAACGCCGATGCCGCCTTCTCCGGGTACCGAGAACCACAGCGCGGCCATGGCCGGAACCATGAGCAGGATGAAACAGCAGATCCAGGGTTTGCGGCGACCACTGCGGTCGGCGATCGCGCCGGCGAACGGAGCCAGGATTGCGATCATGAGACCGGCGTACTTGTTCGCATCGCCGAGCAGGGCCTGACCGCGAACGGGGTCGCCCACGACCTGGGTCGAGAAGTAGGGTGCGAAGACGTAGATCGTGACCAGGATGACGTACGGATTGCGTGCCCACTCGAAGAGGGCCCAGGACGTCCAGCCAAGAGTGCTTGCAGCCGGTGCTCCGGTGACCGTTACGCGATTGCTTGGGACGAATACGTCGGGGTCGCCTGCGCCGCGAGGTGAGGCGGCAGAAGTCTCAGTGCTCAAAGGTACTCCGGAGCAGCTCGATGTCTGTCCGCTAGCATCGCGGATCGGGAACCGAATTGCAGCCGCCGCGTAGGATGTTGATGCCGCACAGAGCCGGCCGCTGCCAGAACCCGGCGCCACGCCGATCGGCCCGTCCGCGCTGCGCGCGGCCTGGGCACTGTTGCGCGCCATCCCTGGCGCGCACCCCTACGGGGCGCACTTCGTGCGACGCAATTCGCTCCCGGCGAATTGCGCCCACAAGGCCTCGCGATGGCATGTGGGAGCCCGCCACGAACGTTCGTTCACGCTGTCGCGGGAGGAACAACGGCCATGCCTACGAAGACGCAGTGGGAGCTGACGTCCGCAAAGCGGGCGTCGCGATCTGCGTCCCCCCCGAATCCGCCGG
>SKUB01000333.1 GCA_007122315.1 Pseudomonadales bacterium
AGGCACGTCGTGTAATGCGGAGGCGGTCTCGAAGCAGGACTGGAACGGATAGGCGGGTCCGGCCGCGGCGAAGGGGTGGATGCCGAGCAGTACCAGCGTCAGCATGATCGTCGTTGCGTACGTCATGGTGCCTCCAGAACTCCCACTGGCCATTCAACCCTCCACGCTGAACGGCGCGATTCGAGGTCCATTCGAACGCTGTGTCCGTCGTCTCAGCGACAGGCAACGCAACGCCACCATCATTCTTGCAGACGATGTTGACCATGCTCGTTACCAGCAATCAGGGTCTGTGCGATACCGCGCATAGGGGTTCTCGAACAGGCCCGCGCCAGAGCAGGAATGGCGCTTTCCTGCTGCGCCTCAATGCAGCCTCAGCCGTACCGGGATGGTCTTCCCCGGCGGCTCGTCGACGATCCGTTCGAGGCGGCGACCATCGACGACGTGAACCACGCGGTAGCCGGTCACGGTGTGCCGGGTTTCATGAACCACCCGACAGTCGGTCCGAAGGTCCCAGGCCAGAAGGGCAATGAGATCGTTACCCGCAGGCCGCAGCGGATCGCAGTCACCGACTTCCGTCGCCACGCGTTCCTGCTGCGTCAGGGGCTGCACGTCGACGACGCGGCTGTGCACGATGAGTTCACCGGCGGATGCGGCCATCCCCGAAGTCAGGATGAGTACGGTCAGCAGGTGGCGGATCATCGATCCGCCTCCGGCCAGCCCAGCAGATCCAGGGTACTCACGTCGACTGCACTGAGTCCTCCCTCGCCCACCGCCATACGTACCGCGTGCTCTCCGGACGGGAGTGCCGTCACGAAGAACTCGGCACCGCCTATGCGTGCGTTCATGGTCGCCGCGTAACGCTCGGCTCGAAACGCCTGGTCGAAGCGCATCAGTCCACCGACCTGTTCCGCTGCGCGCAGGTCGACACGACTCCCTGCCTGGATCCTGGCGCGATGCGCCTCCACCGTGGCCACGTAACGCAGAGCACCGGCGGGCAGCGTCGGGCTGGACGCTATCCGCGTAGGCCCGTAGTTGTAGGCTGCGAGTGCCCAGGTCGTGTCACCGTTGTGACGGTCGAGCAGCTCGCGCAGATAGCGGCCACCCAGCTCGATGTTCAGGCAGGGGTTGTACAGTTCCGCCACCCGCCGAACACCGAGATGACGCGCCGTACCAGGCCATTGGATCTGCATGATGCCGTGGGCGTTGGCATGGGAGCGCGCATCGGGATCCCAGCTGCTTTCGGTGGCGGCCACCGCGAGCATCAGATCCAGCGGCACGTCATGCAACGCCGAAGCGGTCTCGAAGCAGGCCTGAAATGGATAGGTGGCACCACCCGCAGCTGCGGGGTTCACCTCAAGCAGCAGCAAAAGGGCCAACCCCAGCGTCGTTGTGCGCGTCATGGTCCCTCCACTCCCGTGGCTGCGGAGAATGCTGCCAGCACCCGCGCACGCTCCTGCTCATCGGCGTAGGCGAAGACCACCTGATAGCGACCGGGTGCTTCCTTGCGGACAGCGAATGCGCGCTCGGTGGTATCGGCCAGGCGGCGGGCGAAGCCCTCCGCCGACATCTGGCTGTAGAACGGTGTCCACACGCTTTGCCAACCGGAGTCACCCTCCCCTGCCGCGTTCGCCGACTCCGCCTCCGGGGGATCGCCCGGAGAGTGCACGTCGTCATCGGCGGCGACTGCGAGCGCAGGGCGGGCATCCGGCTCAGGCGGGAGCGGAGAGACCGGCAGCGCCTCGGTGGCCAACGGCAACACCGGGAGCGGATCCGGTGCCACTTCCGTTACCGATCCGGACGGGCCCGGTACGGATTCCGACAGGGTCCACTGCGCCCGCATGCCTTCGACGATCTGTGTCGGCCGCAGCTCCAGCAGCGGTGCCAGGGTGAGCACCAGGGCCGCGCCCACCAGCAAGCCGATCATGAATCTCATAAGGGTCTGGCCTCCTCGTCCAGGTGTATGGCCCGCCACTGCACTGCGTCGCCATGACGCCGGAGCACAGCTTCGAGGCGGGCGAGCCAGCCGCCGCGATCAGCGTCGGCGGCGATACCACACGCGCCCGGGGCCGATGCCACGATGCGATGCAGGTCCAGTGCTGCGTCGCGGGTCCGAATGGCGAGCACATAGAATCCGGTGGCCGGTCGGTGCAGTGAATCGGGCCGGATGATCTGCAGCCGGAAGCGATGTTCGCCACGTTCCCGGAGGAGCCCGGACGCATCGCATTGAGTCAGGCTCGTGACCTCGCTCCGGGTGGAGAACACCAGCAGATGGGAGGCATCTTCGAGACCGAAGCGCACCTCTGCGCAAACGTTGCCGCGACTGTTGCGGCAGATGCCTGTCCGCTCCACCGCGGTTACCGTGAGTGGCGACAGCAGCGAGGATGCTGACTGGGCAACGTCCTGCCTGCGGGCGGAAACGCCAGACGGGGCCATCGTGCTTTCCCCGCGCGGGTCGATGAAGACCGAGGCGAGGCGCTGACGCGTGGAGCTCGCGCGCTCGACCAGCTCGATGCCCAACTCTGCTGCTTCCGTGGCAGCAGCGTCCATACGGATCCGCAGGCGCCACTCAGCGTCACTTTCGCGCTCGCTGAGAACGAAAAGTGGCGTCAGCATCAGCTGCCGGCGCAGCTCGAGCGCCACCCGCGTGGCTCCCGGATCATCCGGCGTTTCGAAATACACTGCGCCGTCGACCCCGCGCGGCAGCACACATCGCACCTGTTCCAGCAGCAATGCCGCCAGGGCTGACGCGTCACCCAGCGGGAACGGTGCCGCTGCGCTGCCGGGTGACCCCCGTCGCATCAACTGCTCATGAGCGCGCGCCTGTGCATGCGTCAGCTGCCCACGCCAGCTGCTGCTGACACCGCTCACCCAGACCCGACGCTGAAGATCGAGCAGCGCGATGGTAATCCGGGCCTCGCGGCCGGATCCCCGGGTCACCTCGATCCCGATGGCGTAATCCAATGCGCGCGGGGGCGTGCAGGACGTCTGCGTGGTATCGAGATGCAGCTGCACGCCGTCGAAACCCAGCAGACGCTGGCGAATGTGCTGCTGCAGTGCCGTGTGCAACTGCGAGGCGTCGGCGCTCGGCGCGCCGTCAGCCACAGGCATGAAGTCGATGATGGCGTGACGGAAGTCCGGATGCCGGCTCAGACGTTCCCCGAGTTCCGGCACCACCTCTGCGTCGAGCCACCGCAGCAGCGGGTCGCGCGGCTCGAGGACGCCGGCCGTGGCCGCGGTGGTCAGCAGCAACAGAGCTGCAAGCACGCCCTCAACCATCCGTCTCATGGCGTACGTCTCCATTGCGGTCGATGATCAGAGCGCCCCTGCTTGCGCTGCGCAGAAGGTCCTGTATCTGCGCTTCCATGCCCGCAGGCATGCGCATGCCCCAGCGGTAACCGCTCATGGAGCCTCGCTCTGCGGTCAGGGCGGCGCGCATTGCTGCGGGCAGGGTGCTCGGCAGCAGTTCGTGCAGCGCACCCGGCGCCGAGGCGGGTCGCAGGGACAGTCCCGGAGCCAGCTGCCAGGCGCCGTCGTCGCTGAAGGCGAACACTTCCAGGCGGCCGCTGTTGACGAGACGCAGAAAATCGCTGTCCGAGGCGAAGCGGAGAACGAGCCCTTCTTCGGACGTGTCGTCGGGCTCGGCTGCGGTTGGGTCGGCCGCGATCGAGAGCGACTCTCTTGACTGCTCGGGCACAGGCTCGGGCTTCGGTTCGGTGACCGGGCCCGGGATCGTCGGCAGCGTTGGTGGCTCCCGCGTCACCGGCTCCGGTTCGGGCGGGAACGATACGGTAGACATGGCACTGTCATCGCTCGCGGCCTCGGGCTCAACCTGGCGGACGAGCGCGAGGATGGCCACGAGGCAGAACGCGATGATGGCCATGAAGCGCATCACGTCCGTCTGCAGGCCGTCGTCCTCAGCCGGTAATGGCCGCCGCCCGCGCATCACGCGCTGCCCTCCTCCGTCAGACGCTGCTCGAGACGCCGGGCCGCATCGATGAGCTCGCGGGTCTCGACTCCGGCACGCTCGTTGTAAAACGTGTGCAGCGCGGCGCCGACGTGAAGCGTCTTCACCAGACGCATCAGGTAGCCGCCGATGGCGCCGACGATGGTCGTCGTCAATGCCAGCAGAATGCCGCCGTCCACCAGTCGCTCCAGAATTGATCCGGCGCTCTCAGCCAGTGCATCGCTGCGATCACCGAGCGCGGTCAGCAATGCGCTGCGCATACCCACTGCGGTCCAGATGACACCGATCCCGATGAACAGCTGAACCCAGACATCGGAGAGCTGATCCAGCTTCACGACCTCCTGTTCGGCGGGCGTGCCGGCCAGCAGTTCCTTCAACCTGATCAGGTTGAGCGCGAACAGCGACAGCACGATCGCGAAGGGTCCGATGGATTGGCCGAGGTTGGTGGCGACCCAGGTTCGCAGCCCAACGAGTCCCGCCGCCGCTTCCTTCGTCGGCAGAGCCGGTCCCAGGGCCTCAGCGGCGACGAGCGCCGCCGCCGCGAGGACGGCGCCGATCAGCGTGCCGGCCACGAACCCAGGGGTCACGCGTCTCACCGCCCGTTACCTGCTTCACAGGCTCTGCAGGTCGCCTCGAGCACCAGCTCCGCCTCTTTGTACAGGTGGTCGGCGCGATAGAAGCTGGCAGGATCATTGCTCACGCGCAGCAGGCCGAGTTCCTTGTCCTTGAGTTCGGTCTGCATGGTCGACAGCACGCGGGCCCGGACCGGGCAGGTCTGGGAGCAGGTGTTGTAGTCGCCCTGCAGCGAGACGAACTTGATGTTGAAGTAGCGGTTGTAGAGCCCTTCCGCCGTCCGGCGACTGATGGTTCCCGCGGCCGTCTGCCGCAGCAGGAACTCGCTGAAGTGCTGCGCATTCCTCCGGTCCGGATTCGCTTCGGCAATGGTCAACAGCTCGCCGAAATAGCGCTCAAATTCGTAACCACAGCCGTTGGCGAGGCGCGACTCCGCGTCCACCATGGCCGAATCGAGGGTGCCGCCGAGCTGCCCCCTGCATGCATCCGTGGCCTCGGCAGCACAGCCCGCGAGTACATGGGCGGCCACCAACAGCAGTAGCATTCTTAGTGCGTTCATCGGTAGCGCTCCTCTAGGATTGGGGTCACATGGCCAGCGGGCTGACGTAGTCGGGCTCGCCGATGGCGTTCGGTGGCGCGGCAATCGGGCCATCACCGACGACCTCCCCGAACAGAATCTGCTTCACGCCGCCGACGACCTTGGCCATCTCGGGCGTGATCACACCGAAGGACTGGTTCAGCTGCTCCATGAGCGCGGTGCGGGCGATCTCCTGCCGGGTAGCCGCGATCAGCAGCGATGCATCGGCCATGTCCAGGTAGATGTCCGAAGCGACGACGGCCAGAGACTGGCTCTGACCGTTCCTGCCCGTGGTCACCAGCTCCTGGTACTGCTTGAAGCGGTCAGAAAGACGTACGCCCGAGCGGCCGCGCAGCGCCGGCTGCGACTCCGCCGCGATGGTCGGTGACTGGCCCACCAGGCTGTCCTGCAGCGAGGTCGGCGTCGTCCGCAGGCCGAGTTCTTCGCGGAGCCGTCTCTCCAGACTGTCGCGGGTACTCGCCACCGATGCCTCCATCTGCGGCAGCCGGTCACTCATGACCTCGAGCATCTGCAAATAGGTCGCGCCGATCTGCCGCGCGATGCGCTCACAGCCCTGATCGCCGTCGGCCCCCTCGCAGAGACTCTCCGTATAGAGCTGCTGCTGCATGTCCATTCTGCGGATGATGTCCTGGAGGCTGTTTTCCATCGCTTCAGCCACCTGGGTCGTGGCCCGGATGTCCTCGAGCACATTGGTCGGAAACAGCCGCACCACCGGTCCGGAGTTCGCCGCCGCGGGAGCCGGCCAGGCACTCGCCGCCGCGACGGCGACGAGTGCGAGGACAAGCAGGGTTGATCGTATGGGCGTGTTCATCACGTCGCTCCTCGGTCAGATGATGGGCTCGACGTCGATGCGCACCCGCATACGATCGCCAGGATGTTCGTGCATGACGCGGGTGAAGCGCTTACCGTGATAGCGGTACGTGACGTCATAGCCATCGACGTAGGACACCAGCCGCGGCTCGGTCACCACTTCACAACGTCGGCTGATTTGATGCTGATGTGATCCGCTGTATTGGGGCGTGCTGCTGCGATGGGATCGCTGCACCGCGCTGTTCGCTGCGGATGCACCGATCACGGCGCCTGCCACGGTCAGGGGCTTCTTGCCCTTGCCGCTACCGATCTTGTTACCGATGACGCCGCCGATGACGCCACCGAGTACCGTGGCGGCGACCGTTTCACCCGTGCTCGCATAGGAATCCTGGCGGTAACTGATCTGCTGGGTGTGGCCATGGGATGCGCGGTAGCCATGAGCGGGCGCGTGCCGCGGTGGCCCCGGGGCGTGGCTTCTGGCGTGGAGGGGTTGTCCGACCTGGTAGCAGCGCTCGACGGATTCGTTGACGTAGTGCTCGCCATAGCGCGGTTGCACGGACACCACATCCACCCAGGTGTAGTAGCTGCCGTGGGTGCTGTAGTTGTTGGCATTGGCGATGGAGGCAAGCGTAAGCGTCCCGGCCAGAGTGGCTCCGAGGACGGTACGACTGATCGCATCGCGAAGAGTGAGTCGGCTGGACTTGCGCATGGTGGAGACCTCCCAGGTCGCCTGTTGAAGAAACGTGAATCAGTCGCTGCTGATCACTGGGAGGGAGTCTGCGCACGCCAATCTTAATTCATTCTGAATTTATCACCTTCGCTGACGACATCCATCAGGTGCGACAAAGCAACGTCATTCAGCAAACCAAATTGCAGAAGACAACGAATTTTTTCGAAGGATCTGCACCTGTCATCTGTCGTCGAAAGAAGAAAAATGAACCAGAACAAAACTCAAACTGAACCAAAAAGACGAGCCGTTCGTCGGCTGAGCTCTCAGATCGCGACGTTCCCGTCGGGACTCCGCTCGGCACAAC
>SKUB01000250.1 GCA_007122315.1 Pseudomonadales bacterium
GAGAAGACCCTGCTCGAGCAGGTGCCAGACCTCAAGGGCATCCGTGACGATACCGACCACAGCGTGCGCGAAAACGCCTACTACTGAGCGGCGCGCCTACCGGCGCGCCGCCATCCGCGGTTGACGCTCAGCTCGCCTTGCGCGGGGCAATGGCTGCGGCGCGGCCAGGGAGCGCGTCGCGCAACGCCGCCGCGGCGTCCAGCAGGCAGCGCTCCGTCGTCGCCCAGTCGATGCAGCCATCGGTGATGGATACCCCGTAACGAAGCTTGCTCAGATCCTTCGGCAGAGGCTGGTTCCCGAACTCGAGGTGGCTCTCGAGCATCACGCCGATCAGCGACGTGTTGCCTGCGGCAATCTGCTGCACCACGTCCTCGAGCACCAGTGTCTGCCGCGCCGGGTCCTTGTTCGAGTTGGCGTGAGAGCAGTCCACCATCAGGTTGGCCTCCACTCCCGCTGCCGCCAGCGCCGCCTCGCAGCGGGCGATGCTGGCCGCGTCATGATTCGGTTTTCCACCACCACCGCGCAGTACGACATGGCCGTATCCATTGCCGCGGGTATGAATCACCGCCACCTGGCCTGCTGCATTGATGCCCAGGAAACGATGGGGCCGGGATACGGACTGCAGTGCATTGATCGCCACGTCGAGACCGCCGTCGGTGCCGTTCTTGAATCCGACCGCGGAGGACAGCCCGCTGGCCATTTCCCGGTGCGTCTGGGACTCGGTGGTGCGGGCGCCGATGGCGGACCAGCTGATCAGGTCCTGCAGGTACTGAGGGGTGATCGGGTCCAGCGCTTCGGTGGCCAGGCCGAGGTCCATTTCTGCAAGATCGATCAGCAGGCGACGGGCAAGTAGCAGTCCTTCCTCGATTTTGAAGCTGTCGTTAAGGTGCGGATCGTTGATGAGCCCTTTCCAGCCCACGGTGGTGCGCGGCTTCTCGAAGTACACCCGCATCACCAGCAGCAGGGTGTCGGAGACTTCTGCGGCCAATGTGCTGAGACGGCGTGCGTACTCGTGTGCGGCATCGACGTCGTGGATGGAGCAGGGGCCCACCACCACGAGCAGGCGCGGATCACGGCGATCGAGAATGTTGCGAACCGCCGTACGGTTACGTGCCACCGAGTCGCGGGCAGCGTCGCTCAAAGGCAGGACCGCCTTCAATTGTTCCGGCGTGGTCAGTACGTCCTGAGCGACGACGTTGAGGTCGTCGAGTCGGGTCTGGCTCATCACTGCATGCTCCGTTTGTGCTGTGCATATCCCGGGGCGAAAAAAAACCCCGACCGGCGTACTGCCTGATCGGGGTCTTCTCCGGGAGGCAGTCGCATGCCTCCACCGTTGGGTCGAAGGCGCCTAACTCACATACGCATACCACGTGGTATACGCACGCGTTCCCAGCCAACCGTCATGCACACGGCCAGGGGCCGCCGCTGCCGGGGCTGGGTCGATAAATCGCTGGCGCAGGATTCGTTGCATGGTGCGCATGTTAGCGGCTGGCCGCGCGGATGTGAACCGTGTTCAATGCGCGGCTACGACCTTCGTCTGGCGACAGGAGTGACAGCATGGGTGCACGAACGAATCGGCAGTGGCTGCTCGCGAAGCGCCCTGAGGGCATGGTGGGCGAGCACAACTTCGAGTGTGTCGAGCGACCGGCACCGGAGCCCGCTGAGGGCGAAGTACTGGTGCGCAACGTGTATCTATCCTTCGACCCGACGCAGCGCGGTTGGATGGAAGACCGCGAGAGCTACATGCCGCCGGTACGCATCGGTGAGCCCATGCGCGCGGGTTCGGTCGGCCGCGTCGTGGCCTCGAGGCATCCGGGTTTCGCCGAGGGAGATTGGGTTCAGGGTACGGGGGGCTGGCAGGACTACTTCGTCACCGACGGTGGCGGGCCGGTGCCGCTCAGCAAGGTGCCGGAAGGCGTTCCGCCCACCTACGTCCTTTCGGTGCTCGGGGTCACGGGTCTCACCGCGTACTTCGGTTTCCTGGATCTCGGCGTTCCACAACCCGGCGAGACCGTGCTGGTGTCCGGTGCTGCCGGGGCCACCGGTTCGGTGGCCGGGCAGATCGCGCGGATCAAGGGTTGCCGCGTGATCGGCATTGCTGGTGGTGCGGAGAAATGTGCCTGGCTGACCGGTCCCGCCCGCTTCGATGCCGCCATCGACTACCGGAACGAGGACGTGAGGCAGCGCCTTGCGGAGACCTGTCCCGATCGTATCAATATCTTCTTCGACAATGTGGGCGGTGACATTCTCGAGGCTGCTCTGGACCATATCGCGCTGCATGCGCGGGTGGTTCTGTGCGGAGGCATCTCCGCTTATAACGCCACGACGCCGCCGCCGGGCCCGCGCAATCTGCTCAACCTGATCATCATGCGGGCCCGCATGGAGGGCTTCATCGTTCTCGACTATTACGACCGTGCGGGTGCAGCGGTGAAGGATCTGCTCGGTTGGATCGAATCCGGTGAGCTCATCCACGAGGAGGATGTGCAGGAAGGATTCACGAACATTCCGGCGACCCTCACGCGGTTGTTCACCGGCCAGAATCGCGGCAAGCAGCTGCTGAAGATCGACGGCGCCGAGTAGGCCCGCCTCATGTGCACCCGATCAACCAGGTGGAGCGCACGAAGCGCTGCACCCGGTAGCCGCCATCAGCTTGCTGCTCGATCAGCGCCAGGGTGTTGCCATTGGCCACGACGCCGGCGCGTACCTGTCCTCGCAGCGGATCTTCGTAGCTCACTTCGTGGCTGTCGACGAATTCGTAGCTCGACTCGTGGGTGGTCCCGGCGGGGTCGGTGAGTTGCAGGGTGCCATCGGCCGCAAAGCGCAGCTCTTTGAACGCGCTGCTGACGTAGTCGATTTCCGGCGCTGCCTCCGCGAGCAAAGCGTCCGGGTCGTCCTCGTCCGCGAGGCCGCGAACCACCTGATAGCCTTCGCCCCGAAGGAACGCACCTTGCTCCACGCCTTCGAATGCGCACCAGTGGCGGGTGATGGTCTGTTCCGGAGCGCGGTCGCAACCGGCGAGCATGGTCAGCAGGACAGCGCCCATCGCCAGCGTCCACCTGCCCTCGTGCCTTGGTGTGTTCATCTCGACTGTTTTCCTCGTATCCGTGATTCCGCCTGCCACATCCGGAGCATGCGCAGCGCCCCGCAAACACGTCAAGCTCACCGGTCCAGGTGACTTCAGGTGTCCCAGATGGTCTTCAGCCGATCGTCGTCGCCAAGCAGTCCTGCGGGGCTGCGCTTGTCGATGTGGCCGATGAGTCCACGATAGACGCCGTATCCAACGAGTTCCTTGAGGCGTGGCGAGAAGTCGCGGGCGATCTCGCGCGGAATCCCCAGTTGTTGATTCTCCTGCTGGCGGATGAAGCCCGCGCAGTAGTTCATGGCGATGCCGACGCGACGCTCGGGAGTGGCATTGGCGCCGCCGCCGTGCCAGAGGCTGCCGTGCCAGATCAACACGCTGCCCTTGCTCATCTCCGCAGGCACCGCAGCGGCCTCGGCCTCTGCGTCCCCTGAGGGGTCCGGGCAGCGGGTCGCCTTGTGGGATCCGGGTACGACCCGGGTGGCGCCGTTGTCCGCGGTGAAGTCCGTCAGCGCCCACATGGTGTTGCATACCAGGGCAGGATGGGGTCGGGGCAGGCCGATGACCTGATCGTCGGAGTGCAGCATCTGGGCGGTTTCGCCTGGGCCGATGGCAATGGAGGAGAGCGATGAGATCAGGCAGCCGGGATCGAGTACGGCCTCGACCACCGGCAGCACGGCAGGATCCACGGGAATGCGGGCATAGCACTCGCCCCGGGCCAGCAGGTTGTAGATGCGTACGGTGTGGTGCCCTTCGAATGGATTGCAGGCCGGAACGATACTGCACGCCCGTTCGATGCGTTCCAGGTCCTCCCGCAGGCGGTCGGCCTCCTCAGGCCGGAGGACGTCCGGGATGATCGTGTAGCCGTACTCTTCGATGGCGTCGATGTGGTGCTGCATGCGCGTCCCTCCCTGGTACGCGAGCATAGCCAATCGGACCACGCTCTTCAGCAGGTTGCTGGCGTAGCCGGTCAGCGTCCAGGTTCCCAGCTGGCCGGCGGCGCCGGTCAGGCCTGTGCGCAGGTCAACCAGGTGAACACTGTCCTCGCTGATGTCGACACCCGCGACCGGCGCATTATCCTCTTCGGAGAACACGCGGCTGCGATAGCTCCAGGCCAGGCTGCCGAACCACGCCATGCCACTGGCGATGGGCTGGTTCCAGCGGATTCCTGCTGCGGTGCTCCATTCCGGCTGCAGACGGAAACGATTGGCTGCGAACAGGGCAGGATTGCCATCCTTGTCCGGGTCGTCGAACTTGGCGTCGATGTAGCCGATGTTCGCGAACAGCGAGGTACGGCACAACGACCGCATCGAGTGGACTCCTTAAAGGGTAGGGCGGGTCCGTGAAAAGCGCGCGAGTCTGCACGCCGTCGATGACAGGTTCCTGAGACTGCCTGTACCCTGTGCGCCCTTCGTACAACGCAGGGCTCACTCATGACCGCCGCCGCCAACCGTCCCGGACGCATCGGGTTCGTCAGCCTTGGCTGCCCGAAGGCGACCGTGGATACAGAACGCATCCTCACCCAGCTCAGATCCGATGGTTACGACCTGGTGGGCAGCTATAACGATGCGGATCTGGTCGTGGTGAACACCTGCGGCTTCATCGATGCCGCGGTGGCCGAGTCCCTCGAAGCCATAGGTGAGGCGCTGGATCAGAACGGTCGGGTCATCGTCACGGGTTGTCTCGGGGTGCGTGAGGACACGATCCGCTCCGTGCATCCGAGCGTCCTGGCAGTCACCGGCCCTCATGCCTACGAGGAGGTGATGGAGGCGGTACACGCCCACGTCCCCAAGCCGGTCCACGATCCGTTTCTGTCGCTGGTGCCCGCGCAGGGGATCCGGTTGACGCCGCGTCATTACGCCTGGCTGAAGATTGCGGAGGGCTGCAACCACCGCTGTACCTTCTGCATCATTCCGTCGATGCGGGGCGATCTGGTCAGCCGGCCGGCTTCAGAGGTGCTGGCCGAAGCAGAAAGCCTGGTCCGGGCAGGGGTGCAGGAGCTTCTGGTCATTTCCCAGGACACATCGGCCTATGGCGTGGACCTGAAGTATCGGACCAGTTTCTGGGATGGACGGCCGGTCAAGACACGCCTGTTCGAGCTGTGCGAGGCACTGGCCGGGTTCGGCGTGTGGGTTCGACTGCACTATGTCTATCCGTACCCGAATGTGGACGCCCTGATTCCGCTGATGGCAGATGGGCGCATCCTGCCTTATCTGGACGTGCCGCTGCAGCATGCCAACGCCCGTATTCTCAAGGCCATGCGGCGGCCGGCGGCGGCTGAGAAAACGCTTGCCCGGATCCAGGACTGGCGGCGCCAGTGCCCGGATCTGACCATCCGCAGCACCTTCATCGTCGGTTTCCCGGGAGAGACCGAGGACGATTTCGAGGAACTGCTCGACTTCCTCGAGAGCGCTGAACTCGACCGGGTCGGGGCCTTCACTTACTCGCCGGTGGAAGGGGCAGCGGCGAACGCGCTGCCGGACCACGTCCCGCCGGAGCTGGCCGAGGAACGGCATGCGCGGCTCATGGCCTGTCAGGAGGCCATCAGTGCCCGCCGCCTCGCCCGCTTCGTCGGTCGCGAGATCGAGGTCCTGGTGGACGCCGCCGGCGCGGAGGGAGCCATTGCCCGCAGTATGGCGGATGCTCCGGAGATCGACGGCAGCGTGCATCTGCCCGGCGCCGACGCGAAGGTCGGTGAGCGCATCCGGGTTCGGGTGGTCGCATCGGATGCCCACGACCTGGAAGCGGAGATGGTCGTCGATTGACCGCATCGGGCACCGTCCCCGTGCCGGTTTTGGTATGCTGTGTTTTTCTGCCGCCGGTGTTTACCGGCCCGAATCTGGAGGCCTGCGAGGCGATGTTCAGCTGGTTCTGGTATCTGCTCGAAGACGTGTCCGAACAACCCCTCATCATCAAGGGGCTGATCGGCCTCGGTTGGCTGTCCGTGCTGATCATGGTGACCGGCATGCTCAGCGGCGTCGGGATCCTCTGACCGGGTTCGGGCGGATCGATACGGGCCTCGGCTCCATGTGGCTGGCATCCCTGTCGCTGCCGCAGCGGCGGACCCTGCTCGGGCTCGCCCACAATGTCGTGGTGTCCGACGGTCTCCTCGATCCCAATGAGGAGGCTATGCTCCTGAGCTTCAAGCGGGAGATGGGGCTCGACCCCGATACGAAGACCGACTACGTCGAGCTCGACGGAGTCGAGGAAGTGTTCGATACGCCGCGATTGCGCCGCGTAGTGTTGTTGAATCTGATCCATCTCAGCTATGCCGACGGCGCGCTGGAGATCGAAGAGGAGTGCCTGCTGCGTGAGCTGGCGGAGGCGTTCGAGGTACCGAACGCCGAGTTCGCGCTGCTGGACAACTGGGTGAAGCGTCTGCTCGCCCTGGAACGCGAAGCGGAGGCCTTTCTGTGAACGACTCGCATGCGTTCGAAGACTTTCAGGAGCAGGTGAGCCTGGCCGGGGAGGAAGTGGCCACGGCCGAGTTCCTCGCCACCGAAGGTGTGCTGGAGTGGTTCGGCGCGGTGGTCGAGGACTCCCAGGACTGGGCAGCGCTGGGCGTCCGGCAGTGGCGTTATCTCGTCGAGGACCATCTCCATACCTTCGAGGCGTCCGTCCGCGCGCGCACGCTGGAGGAGCTTGCCGATCTGCCCCGCACCCATCTGCAGCGTCGCATGAGCCACATCGGGGAGGGCCTCGACGGTGGCCGAGCCCTTGCCGAGCGCAGCGTGCGCAGGGCTCTGGAGCCCTTGCAGACCGTCTGGACACCCTTTCTCGAGATGGTGCGCCGCGACCACACGCGGTGACCTCCTTTCAGCCTGGGACCCAGCATCCGTGGGTGCCGAAGGGGACCCGCTGCGGCAATTGGACCCGGGCCAGGGGCGGGGCTGCGGGTGCCAGTGCATCGAGTACCAGCAGTTCACTGGTATCGTCCTCAGGATTCCACAGGTAACCCAGGAGCCAGCCCTTGCCCTCGGCCGCGCGCGCGTCCGCAGGGACGAAGGTCAGCTCGCCTCCGAGGCAGGTATCCGGGAACGCGACCTCGATCCGCTCACCGGTGTCCAGATCATGGCGGTAAAGGCAGCGACCTGCCGGTAGCTGGCCGTCGGCGTCGGTTTCCAGCGCCGTGGTCCACAGCCAGCGTGAGTCGGCGTAGGGCAGCCGTGAGTCCCGGACGGGATACTCCTGGGCATCCGCGTCGAGCACCTCCGGCAGCGCCACGCCGCGGCGCGGATCCAGCGTGCAGCGCATGAGCTGACACACCCCTTCGTCTTCGCCCCAGCAGTCCCGGTGGAAGCCAGCTGGGGCGGTGATCATGTCGATCACGATCCGCGTGTCTTCGCGACGCGCGCCAGCGAGGTGACTGACCCAGCATGGGTCGAGGTCGAACCATTGCGTGTCCACGGGCCCGTGGCGGGACAGCAGGCCGATGCGCGCGCCTGCATCCGGATGCCAGCGGTAGGGGAGTGGTTGCCCATCGAGCATGGCGTCCTCGCTGAACAGCACGGGCAGGTCGAACACCACCAGATGGCTCTCGGTCAGCGCGAAATCGTGAACCATGGACGGCCGAGGCCATTCCAGATCCCGAGATTCCAGTAGGTGACCACGGCGATCGATACGGTGATGACGCAGGTAGGGTGCTTCGAAGTGATAGGCCAGGACGTGCAGCTCGCCGGTTTTCGGATCTTTACGGACGTGCGGTGCCGCACCCGCTGGCAGGGGCGCGCCGAAATCGCAGAGTCCAAGGGTATCCAGATTGGCGGACAGCCGGCACGGGAGCCCGAGTTCGGCGGTGGCATGAAGTTGCCCGGCGTGGTGAAACAGGGCCGCCGCACCACCACCGGCAGGCAGCAGTAACTCCCGCTCCAGATGCTTTGGAATCGACGGCGGGCGGATCCAGCGATTGCGATAGCCCAGAGCGCGGCCGCCGCCGAGCAGGGTGCCATGGACCATGCCGGCGGACGCCAGACCAGGATGGCGCGTCGGGTTCACGTCGCCCTCGGGGTTCGCTCCGGTCCGAACATACTGGCCCTGCAGCCCGGCAGGCAGTCGACCGCGGACCCTGAGGTCGAAATCCGAGCGCTCCTCGGTCACGGGGGCGAAATTGGCGCGCGGATTGCACCGAACGACGGCCATCAGGCCTCCAGGTCGCGCAGCAGTCGTTCCTTCGCGGCGTTGATGCGTGCCGCGAGGTCTTCGGAACCGCCATGGTCAGGATGGAATTTCTGCATCATGCGCCGGTGGGCCCGAATGATCTGCTCGCGATTGGGCTGACCTCCGAGGTCGAGCACCCGCAGCGCCTCGACCCGAGTGAGTTCCGAACCGGAGGGGGCCTCGTCGGCCGCGCGCCATTCGGCGCCGTGGGTCCGATCCAGCCAGGTTTCCAACAGCCGGGCGGAATCGGGATCCTCGCGCCGGTAGTAGTGCAGCAACTCCGACTGCTCCGCGAACGTGAGTTCCGCCAGGGTGCGGCCGGCCTGGGGGCCCTCGAGGATGTGGCCTTCGAGTTCACCGGTGGCGTGATGCAGTTCCATGCGCAGGAAACGCGTGGCCACCTCGGACGCCCGTGTGCCGCTGCGCCCGGCGCCACCGCCACCGCCACCGCCGGGGAATGGAGTCGGTCCGCCGCCCAGCCTGCGCATAAGGCGCATGAGGCCGAGCCCGGCGAGCAGCTTGAAAGCGAAGGGGAGCACGGTGGCGAGGACGACCGCGATCCAGTGCAGTCGTCCCGTGGCCACCATGACCAGGATGACGAACAAGCCCACAGCGATGCCGCCGGTGAGCAGCATCTGCCGCAGGTCCGGCCGATATCGAAGCCACAGCAGGCGCAGCAATGCGGCGAGGAACACGCCGAGCAGGAACAGCAGCAGGACGCGGATGATCATGAAGTGGTCGTCACCTGAGGTCCTCGAGCAGCCCTGCTGCATGGGTATGGCGTCGGGCGAAATCTTCCAGGGCGCCGCGCCCGCCCGTAGCGTAGACGGCCACAGCCTCCAGCAGTTCCTTGAGGCGCGAGGCGGCATCCATGGAGAAAGGTGCGAATGCCCCTCCCGACGCGCGAGCCATGTCGCGGAAGCAGTCCCTGGCCTGGCGGTTGCCGCCCTCGTGGAACACGAACATCGGCGTTCCGAGCAGGCCGAGCTCCCCGGCGAGACCGCAGAGCCGGTCGCAGTCCTCCTCCACGCAATCGCCCACGAAGACCAGCGCCTGAATGCGTTCCCGGCGCGTTTCGTCGATGGCGTAGCGCAGGACCCGCTCGATCTGGGTCTGGCCGCCCATGCATCGTACCTTGCTCATGCGCTGCGCAAGCGCCTTGCCGTCCGCGACCCAGCCGGAATGGCGGAACTCCCGGAAGCCACGGTAGAAGCACAGCTCCAGTTCCAGCCCTCCGGCGCGGGCTGCTGCCGCGAACATGTCGCCCTGCAGCGTACAGGCAAGATCCCAGGTCGGCTGTCGGCTCGCGGTGGCGTCCAGCGCGAACAGCAGCCGGCCGCGGCGGCCGGGCGCGACGCTGGGCGGCGTGGCCTTCACTTCCGCGAGGAACTGATCCACATCGCGGTGGGCAGGTGGCTTGTGGTCGCGGGCCATGGCGTCTCCGGTTACGGCTGCGGATGCGCTGCCAAGGGGCATTGGCTATGCTCTGACCTTCGCAAACAGGGTCGAGGGGTCGTAGCATCATCTCATGGAGCAGGAAGAGATCAGCAAGTGGCTCGAGGAACTGCGCACGGAACATCGCGATCTTGACGATCTCACCCGGATCCTCCACGAGAGTGTCTACCCGGATCAGATGCAGCTTCAGCGACTGAAAAAGCGCAAGCTAAGGCTCAAGGATATGATCGCTGCTCTGGAAAGCAAACTCATCCCGGATCTCGACGCCTAGGATGCCCGCGTCCCTGGCGGACAAGCTGGTCGTGGCCATCTCCTCGCGTGCTTTGTTCGATCTCGATGCCAGTAATCGTGTGTTCGAGGAGGAGGGCGTCGCCGCGTACCGTCAGTACCAGATCGAACGCGAGGACGAGGTCCTCAAGCCCGGGGATGCCTTCCCGCTGGTGCGCAAGCTGCTGCGCCTGAACAGCGTTCTGTCTGACCGGCAGCCGGTGGAGGTGATCCTGCTGTCACGCAACACGGCGGATACGGGCCTGCGCATCTTCAACTCCATCCAGCACCACGGGCTTGATATCGCACGTGCTGCATTCTGCGGAGGCGGGAATCCCTATCGCTACGTTTCGGCCTTCGGCTGCGATCTGTTCCTGTCCACGGACGCTGCGGATGTGCGCCAGGCGCTGGACAACGGCGTCGCCGCGGCGACGATCCTGCCGTCTAAATCGGTGGGGAATCCGGACGGGGAACTTCGTCTGGCCTTCGACGGCGACGCGGTGATCTTCTCTGACGAGGCCGAGCAGGTGTTTCAGCGCGACGGTCTGGCGGCCTTCTCTGCCAGCGAACGGGAGGCAGCAAGGCAACCACTGGCCGGCGGACCGTTCCGGAATCTCCTGGCGGCGCTGCATCGGATTCAGGGTGAGTTCGCCAGCAGTGATTGTCCCATCCGCACGGCGCTGGTCACGGCGCGCTGCGCACCGGCTCATGAGCGGGTGATTCGCACTCTGCGCGCCTGGGACGTCCGTCTCGACGAGTGTCTGTTCCTCGGGGGGCTGGACAAGGCCGCTTTCCTGAAGGCCTTCGGTGCCGATATCTTCTTCGATGATCAGCACAGCCACTGCGCCTCGGCCAGCGCACATGTCGCCGCCGGCCACGTGCCGCACGGCATCAGCAATGTCGGAGCCGGGGAGCCATGAGGAGGCACGGGCCGTGAAACTGCAGCAACTGCGCTACATCTGGGAGGTCGCTCACCACGATCTCAATGTGTCCGCGACGGCGCAGGCGTTGTATACGTCCCAGCCCGGCATTTCCAAACAGATCCGTCTGCTCGAAGACGAAATGGGTGTGGAGGTGTTCGCCCGCTCGGGCAAGCACCTGACTCACGTCACGCCGGCCGGCGAAGTGATCATCGAGATGGCGGGCGAGATCCTGCGCAAGGTGGAGAACATCAAGCGGGTCGCCCAGGAGTTCAGTAACGAGACCAAGGGCTCGCTGGCCATCGCCACGACGCACACTCAGGCGCGCTATGCGCTCCCGCCGGTCATCGCACGCTTCCGGGAACAGTACCCGGACGTGGCACTGCACATGAATCAGGGCTCACCGGTGCAGATTGCCGAACTCGCTGCCAGCGGCCAGGCGGACTTTGCCATCGCCACCGAGGCGCTGGAGCACTTCACCGACCTGATCATGATGCCCTGCTATCGCTGGAACCGGGCCATCGTGGTACCAAAGGGGCATCCTCTGGCCCGCAACAAACAGCCGACTCTGGAGGAAGTGGCAGCGCATCCCATCGTCACCTATGTGTTTGGATTCACCGGCCGATCCAAGCTCGACGAAGCGTTCAACGCCCGCAGCCTGACGCCGCGGGTGGTGTTCACAGCAACGGACGCGGACGTGATCAAGACCTACGTCCGCCTCGGTCTCGGCATCGGCATCCTTGCTGCCATGGCGGTGGATCCCAAGCTCGATGCGGATCTCGTGGCGATTCCTGCCGGCCACCTGTTCGAGCCGAGTCATACCCACATCGGTTTCCGCAAGGGCACGTTCATGCGCCGTTTCATGTTCGACTTCATCGAACAGTTCGCGCCGCACCTGACCCGGGAATTGGTCCAGGAAGTGTTGGCGCGGCCGAACAGAAGTGAGCGCGAGGCCCTGTTCAAGGACCTCGAACTTCCAGAACGTTAGGCATTCGAAGCGGGTCGCTTACCTCAGACGTAATCGAGGTCCGGGTTATCGTCGAGGATGTCCCGGGCGGCGTCGGAGGCCTTGCCTTCACTGCCGCCGAACACTTCCTTGGCGAACTTGAAGTAGACCGTCCACACCTTGCGTTCGCCGCCGTCGTCGACCACGAAGAAGGGGGCGCGGGCAACCTCGAGGTCCGCCGCGAGGCGCATGCCAGGAGAGTCCGGATCGCGCTCATCGGCAATCAGGACCTCATCGATGCGATCCATCTGACCGGATTCGATCAGCCGGGTTTCGACGTCACCACACTTCCGGCAGGGGCTGCCGTCGGCCAGTATTTTCTTGACGAACGTGATCTTCATGCGGACTCGCGCGCGTTGCCGATGTCTGCTTCACGGATGTTGGTGATGTGCAGCCCGCATTCCTTTTGCGTGGCTTCTTCCCACCACCAGCGTCCCGCCCGCTCATGCTCATGGGGAGCCACCGGCCGCGTGCAGGGCTCGCAGCCGATGCTGCGGAAACCACGTTCGTGCAGTTCGTTGAAAGGCACCTGATAGTCCCGGATGTAGTCCCAGACCTGGGTCGCGGTCCAGTTCGCCAGGGGATTGAACTTCACCAGCGGATGACCCGGGGCAGAGAAGGCGCGATCGTTCTGGGCCACGGGCACCGCAGTCCGGGTTGGACTCTGGTCACGACGCTGCCCGGTGATCCATGCATCCACGGTGGCCAGTTTGCGGCGCAGCGGCTCGATCTTGCGGATCGCGCAGCACTCCTGGTGGCCATCACGGTAGAAGCTGAACAGGCCCTTGTCCCTTACCAGCGTCTGTACAGCCTCCGGGTCCGGAAACATGAGTTCGATGTCCATGCCGTAGTGATCCCGGACCTTCTCGATGAAGCGATAGGTCTCCGGATGCAGCCGACCGGTGTCCAGGCAGAAAATCTGCACCTTGTCACCGAGATCCGCGACCATGTCCACGAGCACCACGTCTTCAGCACCGCTGAAGGACAGCGCGATGCGGTCGAAGCCTTCGACGGCATGGGCGAGGATGTCGCGTGGATCGGCCTGCTCGAACCGATCTGCGGCAGCTTGGGCGTCATAGGCCATGACAGCGCTCTCCTGGACTTCGCGAGGTGCAGACACTATCAGGGCTGCCGCCGCGGGCTAAAGAAATTCGGGCCATAAGCTCAATCCCTGGTGTCCGCGGCGTGAGTTGTGGTCCGGCCGAGGGTAGACTCTCGGCCGCCCCGGCCTCGCTGCCGCATCACCACTAAGGAGCCACGTGTGCACATCCTCTGCCTGGACCTCGAAGGTGTCCTGATTCCCGAGATCTGGATAGGCGTCGCCGAGCGCACCGGCATCGAGGGGCTCCGGCTCACGACCCGTGACATCGCCGATTACGATGAGCTGATGCAGCATCGGCTGAAGCTGCTGGCCGAGCACGATCTGAAGCTGAAAGACATCCAGGAGGTCATCGCCGGCCTGAGCCCGCTGCCCGGTGCGGCTGAGTTCCTGGACCGGGTTCGGGGTCGCATGCAGGTGGCGATCCTGTCGGATACGTTCTACGAATTCGCCGGCCCGCTCATGGCGCAGCTCGGGCATCCGTTTCTGCTCTGCCACAAGCTCGAAGTCGACGCTGAGGACCGGTTGCTGGGCTATCGCCTGCGGCAGAAGGATCCCAAGCGCATGGCGGTGCGCGCTTTTCACGACCTGCGCTACCATGTCGTCGCTGCCGGCGACTCCTTCAACGACACGGCCATGCTCGACGAGGCCGATGCCGGCTTCTTCTACTCCGCACCGGAAGCTATCGCCCGGCAGTTTCCCCAGTTCCAGCCCACCGCAACTTACGAGGAACTCGAAAGCTGCATCGAGCAGGCCGTGGCAAGCTTCGACGCTGCGACCTGAAATCGGGCAATCAGCTTTCCGGCTCTGCTTCGCCGATCAGCGCGCCGACCTTGTGGTGGATCTCCGCCCACTCGTCCGCAAGCGTCGAGTCGGCGACCACGCCACCGCCGCCCCAGCAGTGGAGGTGACCCTGCCGGGCGAGGAGGGTACGGATGGTGATGGATGAGTCCATGCGCCCGCGTCCGTCCACCATGAACAGGCTGCCGCAGTAGGGTCCACGGGCATGAGGCTCGAGTTCATCGATGATCTGCATGGCGCGGATCTTCGGTGCGCCAGTGATCGAGCCGCCGGGAAAAGCGCGTGCGAACGCGGCCATGGGGGTCACGTCCGGGGCGAGTCGTCCGCGGATACGCGACACCAGGTGATGTACGGACCCGAAACTCTCCAGCCCGAACAGGCTGGGCACCTCGATGCTTCCCGGAACACAGCTGCGGCCCAGGTCGTTACGCAAAAGGTCGACGATCATCAGGTTCTCGGCCCTGTCCTTGGCGCTGGCCAGAAGCGCTGAGGCCAGCCGCCGGTCTTCCGCGGGATCGCTGCTGCGACGCTGGGTGCCCTTGATCGGACAGGTTTCGATCATGCCGTCGGTTGTGCGCAGGAAGCGTTCCGGTGAGAACGACAGCACGAAGCCGTCTGCAGTATCGAAAAAGCCGGCGAAGGGCGCTGGATGACGCCGCGCCAGGTGGGCGTAGAGGGCCAGGGGATCGGCCTCGAAGCGACCCGTGAAGCGCATGGTGAGGTTGACCTGATAGCAATCGCCGGCGCGAATGTAGTCCTGGACGCGTTGAAAGGACCGGGCGTAGGCCTCGGGATCCGTATCCCCACGCAGGTGGGGCGCCTCCGTGCCCAGGCAGGGCACCGCCGGGAGGCCTGCCGCAAGCATCGCGGCAATGGGCGGGGGCTGCGCGTCCGCCATCTGCAGCAGCCGGGTGGTGCAGGTGTGGTGATCGGTGATCACCGCCCAGGCATAACGACCGGCGATCAGATCAGGAAAGCCTGATGCCGGGGAACGACGCGGTGGCAGGGATTCGAGTATGCGAACGAGATCATAGCCGGCGAGACCGATGACGCCGCCGGCGAAAGGCAGCGCATCATCGTTGCCCAGGTCCGCTGCGGGGGCATCGAGCCACTCCTCGAGCGTGTCGAACGGCGAGGCGGCAGTGGTCCGGTTGCCGTCGGGCCCATGGATGCGGGTGCTGTGACCGTGGGTCGTCAGCCATGCCGACGGGGCCGCAGCGACGATGTCGAAGCGCCCATCGGGATGGGCGCGGTCGGAGCTGTGCAGCAGGACCGCGCCGCCAAGGGGACGCAGGGCGGCCAGCAGGGGCAGCGGGTCGGGCTGGTAGGGCAGGACGCTGGGAGCCGTCATGGCCGTGCCGCGCCGCCACATTGTCGACAATCTCTGGCGGATTCGTCGTTGACAGGCCTGAACGGCGGCGATATGGTCCGCGCCGTCCCGATATTGTCGACAATAATTGAGATTCGATGACGCAAGCGCGCAACCTGCCGGTGACCATGGCGGAGCGGGTCTTCGAGGCGATCCAGGACGCGATCGTCCGCGGCGACATCGCGCCGGGGGCCAAGATCACCGAGCCGGATCTGGCGCGACAGTATGGGGTCAGTCGCGGGCCGTTGCGAGAGGCACTGCAGCGATTGGAGACCCGCCATCTGGTGGAGCGTATTCCCCACGTCGGGGCCCGGGTCGCTTCCCTGAGCTTCGAGCGCCTGATCGACATCTATCACGCCCGCGAGGCGCTGGAAGGCATGGCCTGCAGGTTGGCCGCCAGCCACTGCGACGAGGCGGAGATTGCGTCCCTGGAGGCCCTGCTCGATGAGCATGCGGCCCTGCACGAGGTCAGGGAGGGGCGCGGCTACTTCCAGAAAGAGGGTGATCTCGACTTCCACTACCGCATTGCCCATGCCAGCGGCAACGCCATCGTGACCCAGATCCTGTGCGAGGATCTCTACCACCTGATGCGCATGTATCGCTACAAGTTCTCCGGCTACCGCGGACGGCCCCATCAGGCGCTGGAAGAGCATCGGCGTATCGTGGCGGCACTGAAGGAGCGGGACGGTGATTTCGCCGAATTGCTGATGCGCCGACACATCGCCGGCGCCCGGCGCACCATCGAGGACGCCTACCGGCAGAGCCGGGGCGAAGACCTATCCGAAATCGAGGAGAACTCCGATGAGTAGACCGGACAGTGCCGGCACCCGCTTCCGGCGGGCGCTGGACGAGGAGCGCCCCCTGCAGGTGATGGGGACCATCAATGCCTATGCGGCGATGATGGCGGAGCGCGTGGGTTACCGCGCCATCTATCTGTCCGGGGGTGGCGTCGCGAACGCATCCTACGGCCTGCCGGATCTCGGTATCACGAGTCTCGACGACGTGCTCGAGGATGTGCGCAGGATCACAGCAGCCAGCAGCGTCCCCCTGCTCGTGGACATCGACACCGGCTGGGGTGGTGCATTCAACATCGCCAAGACCATTCGTGAGATGATTCGCGCCGGCGCCGGCGCGGTGCACATGGAGGACCAGGTGGCGCAGAAGCGCTGCGGTCACCGGCCGGGCAAGGCGATCGTGTCCATCGGGGAGATGAACGATCGCATCAAGGCCGCGGTGGATGCGCGCACCGACGATGACTTCATCGTCATGGCGCGCACCGACGCGCTCGCGGTGGACGGGTTCGAGGCCGTGATCGAGCGCTCGCAGGCGTTCGTCGAGGCCGGAGCCGATGCGATCTTCGCCGAGGCCATGACCGACCTGGACATGTACCGCAAGGTGGTGGCCGCGGTGGACGTTCCGGTCCTGGCCAACATCACGGAGTTCGGCCAGACGCCGCTATACAGTACTGCCGAGTTGGGAGAGGCCGGCATCCGCATGGTGCTTTATCCGCTGTCGGCATTCCGCGCCATGAACAAGGCCGCGCTCAATGTTTACGAGTCGATCCGCCGTGACGGCCACCAGAAGGCGGTGCTCGAAACGATGCAGACGCGTATGGAACTCTACGACTATCTCGGCTACCACGAATACGAACAGAAACTCGATGCGTTGTTCGGGACGCAGGTGGATACGGATTCTTAAGAAGGAGGCCATCTGATGGCGCAAGCAAAGAAACTGGGAGGCGCAGGCCTCAGAGGACAGGTCGCGGGAGAGACTGCACTGTGCACGGTGGGCCAGACGGGTTCCGGTCTGACCTACCGCGGCTACGACATCACCGATCTCGCCGAGAACACCACGTTCGAGGAAGTGGCCTATCTGATTCTCAAGGGCGAACTGCCGAAGCAGGCGGAGCTCGATACCTATCGCAAGAAGCTCAAAGGCTTGCGCGGGTTGCCGGATGCACTGAAGAAGACGCTGGAGTTGATTCCGAAGGATGCCCATCCGATGGACGTGATGCGCACCGGCTGCTCCATGCTCGGCAACCTGGAGCAGGAAGGGGACTTCTCCAACCAGGGTGACGTCTCGGACCGGCTGCTGGCCGTACTGCCGTCCATCATCAACTACTGGTACAAGTTCAGTCACGACGGTGAGCGCATCGAAGTCGAGACTGACGACGACAGCATCGGCGCTCATTTTCTCCACACGCTCCACGGCAAAGCACCGAGCAAGCTGCACGCCGACGTCATGAACGTGTCGTTGATCCTGTACGCGGAGCATGAATTCAACGCGTCCACGTTCACCGCTCGCGTCTGCGCGTCGACCTTGTCCGACATGCACTCCTGTGTCACCGGCGCCATCGGCTCGCTGCGCGGCCCTCTGCATGGCGGCGCGAATGAGGCGGCCATGGACATGATCGAGAAATTCTCCTCGCCGGAGGATGCGACCAGCGGCATCAAGGGCATGCTCGAGCGCAAGGACAAGATCATGGGCTTCGGGCACGCGATCTACAGTGAGTCCGACCCGCGCAATGCCATCATCAAGCATTGGTCGAAGAAGCTCGCTGACGAGGTGGGAGACAAGGTGCTCTACCCGGTGTCCTGCGCCGTGGAGAAGACCATGTGGGACGAAAAGAAGCTGTTCCCGAACGCGGACTTCTTCCACGCGTCTGCTTATCACTTCATGGGTATCCCCACGAAGTTGTTCACGCCCATCTTCGTCTGCTCGCGGGTCACCGGCTGGACTGCCCACGTCATGGAGCAGCGGGCCAATAACCGCATCATCCGGCCGAGCGCGGACTACACCGGACCCAAGGCGCGCAAGGTCATACCGATTGCTGAGCGCTGAACCTTTCATCTGATCGAGAGAATCAACGAGCATGAGTGCAACTGTAGAAACCAACGTCCGTCCCGATCCCGATCCCGAACTGGTCGCAATCGCCGACTACGTCGACGGCATGAAGATCGATTCCAAGGAGGCCTACGACACGGCCCGCAACTGTCTGATCGACACCTTGGGATGCGGCTTCCTGGCCCTGCGTTTTCCGGAGTGCACCAAGCATCTCGGCCCCATCGTGCCCGGTACGGTGGTGCCGAATGGCGCCCGGGTTCCCGGAACCCAGCTCGTCCTGGACCCGGTGAAGGCCGCATGGGACATCGGTGCGATGATCCGCTGGCTCGACTTCAACGACACCTGGCTGGCAGCGGAATGGGGGCATCCCTCGGACAACCTCGGTGGCATCCTGGCCGTTGCGGACTGGATGAGTCGTGAGGCGGTCGCGGCGAACCGTGAACCGCTGACCATGCGTGACGTGCTCACCGCCATGATCAAGGCGCACGAGATCCAGGGCTGCCTGGCACTCGAGAACAGCTTCAACCGGGTGGGTCTGGACCACGTTCTGCTGGTTCGCGTCGCCTCCACCGCAGTGGTGGCCAAGTTGCTGGGCGCGAACCGGGATCAGATCATCGACGCGCTGTCGCATGCCTGGGTGGACGGCTCCGCGCTGCGGACCTATCGCCACGCGCCGAACGCTGGCCCGCGCAAGTCCTGGGCGGCAGGCGATGCCACCAGCCGCGCCGTGCGCTTGGCGATGCTGGTCATGAAGGGCGAGATCGGCTACCCGAGCGCGCTGTCCGCCAAGACCTGGGGCTTCTATGACGTCAGCTTCAAGGGCCAGAAATTCAAGTTCCAGCGTGACTACGGCAGCTACGTGATGGAGCAGGTGCTGTTCAAGATCTCCTTCCCCGCGGAATTCCACGCCCAGACCGCGGTGGAAGCGGCGGTGTCTCTGCATCCGGAAGTGGCGGGGCGCCTCGACGACATCGAGCGCATCGAGCTGACCACCCACGAGTCGGCCATCCGCATCATCTCCAAGGAAGGCCAGCTCAATAACCCGGCCGACCGGGATCATTGCCTGCAGTACATGACGGCCATCGGCCTGCTCAAGGGCGATCTCGTGGCCGAGGACTACGAGGACGACGTGGCAGCCGATCCGCGCGTGGATGCCCTGCGGGAAAAGATGGTGGTGATCGAGGACGAGCGCTACTCCCGCGAGTACCACGAACCGGAGAAGCGTTCGATCGCCAATGCGATCCAGGTGTTCTTCAAGGACGGATCGAAGACGGAGAAGGTGGCGGTGGAGTATCCCATCGGTCATCGTCGGCGTCGGGAAGAGGGCATTCCCGTCCTTGAACAGAAATTCAAGGGCGCGCTGGCAACCCGTTTCCCGGCGAAGCGCGTCGAGAAGATCTTTGCCCTGTGCAAGGATCAGAAGAAGCTCGAAGCGATGCCGGTCAACGAGTTCGTCGACATGTTCGTGATCTGAACTTAGGAGCATTGACCGTGACTGCAATCGTCCTGCCTGATCTCTGCGACGCCCACGGCGACGACGTCGCCGTGCTGGAGCCCATGTTCTCCTCCTTCGGCGGCGTCGAGGCTTTCGGCGGGCCGGCGGTCACGGTCAAGTGCTTCGAAGACAATTCCCTGGTGGGCGAGCAGGTGGCGCTGCCGGGGAAGGGCCGCGTGCTGGTGGTGGACGGCGGCGGCTCACTGCGCTGCGCTTTGCTCGGCGACAATCTGGCGCAGAAGGCCAGCGACAACGGCTGGGCGGGCGTCATCGTCTACGGCTGTGTGCGCGACGTGGAAATCCTCGCGGAGATCGACCTCGGAGTGCAGGCGCTGGCACCTCATCCCCGCAAGAGCGTGAAGAAGGGCGTCGGTGAGCTCGACGTACCGGTGACGTTTGCCGGCACGACGATCCGGCCGGGTGATCATGTCTATGCGGATGCCAACGGCGTCATCTGCGCATCCAAGTCCCTGATCACGGCCTGACCCATGCAGGCTGAGGACAGCGAGGAAGCAGTTCCGGAACGGGAACTGCGCCTGGCGCTGGTCTGCTACGGCGGTGTCTCCCTAGCCGTCTACATGCATGGCATCACCCGCGAAATCCTCAAGCTCGCCCGTGCTTCCCGGGATTACCACGCGCTGCCCGAAAGCGAGGCAGGCCGGACCGACTACGCCGATGCCTTGAGCCATGAGGGCGAAGTCGATACGGAAGCGATCTACTTTCAGCTGCTGCAGCGCCTCGGCGGCCAGGTTCGCCTGCGGGTGCTCATTGATGTGATCGCGGGCGCCTCCGCCGGTGGCATCAACGGCATCATGCTGGCGCGGGCCCTGGCCTTCGACCTCTCCCTGGATGATCACCGCAAGCTGTGGCTGGAGCTCGCCGACGTCGGGGAACTGCTCGATCCCGAAGCCCGTGCCAGCAAGCTGTCCAAGCTCTACATGCGGCCGTTGTTCTGGGGCGCTGCCTGGCTGCAGCGTCGGCGCGCGAAGCGTCTCGGGATCCCCACCGAGGATCCTGAGGTGCTGCGCAACCTGTCGATGTTCATGCGCTCGCGCTGGTTCGAACCGCCGTTCTCGGGGCGCCGCATGAGCGAGATGATGCTCGATGCGCTGCAAGCGATTGGTCGTGAGCAGCCTGGCGGACATGACTCGCTGCTGCCACCCGGTCTGCCGCTGGAACTGTTCGTCACCACCACCGATTTCTGGGGCCACCCGCAGACCATTCCGCTGCATGACCCGCCGGAGGTCCGGGAGCGCGAGCATCGGCACATCCTGCACTTTCACCACTGGTTCACCCAGTCCGGCGAGTTTTCATCCCAGCTCGATAGCGACCAGCTGCCGTCGCTGGCCTTCGCGGCCCGTGCCACCAGCAGTTTTCCCGGTGCGTTCCCCCCCGCCCGTCTGGCAGAGATCGACGCGCTGCTGACCGAGCGGGGTGACGACTGGCCTGGACGTGACGCCTTCGTGGCCGACCAGTTCCGGGCATCGCTGCGCTCCGGAGAGGATCCGGAAGATGCAGCCTACATCGACGGCAGCGTGCTGATGAACAAGCCGGTCTCCGTGGCACTCGGTGCGGTGCAACGCCACGTCGCCCATCGGCAGACGGATCGGCGCCTGGTGTATCTGGAGCCGAACCCGGAGGTGGAGCGGGAGATTGCGCACGAGATTCCCGGGTTCTTCAAAACCCTGAAGGGCGCCTTGTCGGATATCCCCCGGC